>NZ_LDTE01000022.1 GCF_001476905.1 Sphingomonas sanguinis
CAGGCCGGGAATGTCGGCGACCACGAACTCGCGCTCGCGATGCCGCACCACGCCCAGCTGCGGCCGGGTGGTGGTGAAGGCATAGGCGCCGACCTTGGCCTGCGCGTTGGTCACCGCGTTGATGAAGGTCGACTTGCCCGCATTGGGCAGGCCGACCAGGCCCGCATCGGCGAGCAGCTTCAGGCGTAGCCAGACCCAGGCTTCTTCGCTGGGCCAGCCGGTGCCGTGCTGGCGCGGCGCGCGGTTGGTCGAGGTCTTGTAGGTGGCGTTGCCGCGTCCGCCGTCGCCGCCGCGCAGGAACACTTCGCGCTGGCCTACACGCGTGAAGTCCAGCAGCACCTCTTCCTTGTCCTCGGACAGAACCTGGGTGCCGACGGGGACCTTGATGACCAGATCATCGCCGCCGCCGCCGGTGCGGTTCGACCCCGATCCACCATGGCCGCGCGGGGCCCGGAAATGCTGGGTGTAGCGAAAGTCGATCAGGGTGTTCAGGCCCGCCACCGCCTCGAAGACGATGTCGCCGCCCTTGCCGCCGTTACCGCCGTCGGGGCCGCCATATTCAATGTATTTTTCGCGGCGGAAGGACACGGCACCGGGACCCCCCGCGCCGGAACGGACGAAAATCTTAGCCTGATCGAGAAAATGCATGGCGCGCCTTTACCTCTGAGAGCGCCGACTGACCAGCCCGCCCTTGGGGCCACGTGCCGATCAGGCGACCAGCGTGGCTCCGCCGCATCGCACGCCGTTGACCGTCACGTCCGCCTGGCCGACATGCAGGCCCAGCAAATCGGTCAGATTGCCGATCAGCAGGTCGAGCGCGGGCGCGATCGGGGTCAGCGCGGCACCGACGATCCCGGTCAGCGTCGACAGGCCCAGCCCCAGCCCCAGCACGTCCAACCGCAAATTGACCTGGCCGATCAGCGAACTGGCGATCCCGCGCACCGCCGAATTGGCAGTGACCGTCTTGGATGTCAGGCTGGCAATGTCACTCTGGCTGAAGCTGACCCGCTGCCACGCGCTGTCGCTGGCCAGATTGATCTTGGCATAGCCCATCACGCGCGCCAGCGGCACTTGCAACAGCGCGACCTCGCCGCCGATCGGCGACTGGCTCATGTCGTTGAAGCGGGTGCGGTCGATCTGCGCAATGGCGATGGTGCCGGGCGAGGGCAGGACGTCCAGGTCAACCCGCTGCGTCCCGGCGCCGCAACTGATCCCGCTCAGCCGCGCCTGGGCCGCAGCGGTTTCGACGAAGATCGGCAGCTGGATATTGGCGAGCAGCGGGATGCCGATCTGGGTATCGATCAGCAATCGTTGCTGGGCGGTGCGGACGATGGCCGATCCGTCCTGCGCCACCGCCAGCCAGGGCGAGTTGACCGGACGTTGGCCGATGGCGAGCAGTACCTTGCTCGACAACAGGCCTGGCACCGACGCGCCCAGGTCGAGCGTCACTTGGCGCTGGCCATTGGCGATGGACAGCGACTCGCGCAGCATCGAATAGGCATCCATCGCGATCAGGTCACGCGAAGTCGCCTTGGTCGTCTTGCCCAGCGGCCCCAAGTCGATCAGCCGGGTCAGCGGCACCTTTGATCCCGGCACCCTCAGCGACAGGCTGCGTAGCAACGACGCCGTGCCTGGATTGCTCGTCGCATCGGCCATGGCGCTGAGCAGCGTGGGCAGGGTGACGTCGGCCGCCAATATGGTG
This sequence comes from Sphingomonas sanguinis, assembly GCF_001476905.1. Taxonomy (GTDB): domain Bacteria; phylum Pseudomonadota; class Alphaproteobacteria; order Sphingomonadales; family Sphingomonadaceae; genus Sphingomonas; species Sphingomonas sanguinis_B. The sequence continues at coordinate 1,703 of NZ_LDTE01000022.1, forward strand.
TCGAAGCTCGCTCCCGTCAGGCCGATCCGGGTGCCCAGCGCCTGGGTCATGGGCAGCAAATCGACCTTGCCGCTGACCAGCGCATTGTAATCGACCAGCGACAGCGCCAGATCGCTGCCCGCCAAGCCGTTCAGGAGCGCACCGGGCAGTCCGCCCGACACATTGGCCAGCCGCGTGCCTAGCGAAAAGGCCGCCATGTCGATCCGGCGGGCGGTCGCGCTGGCGGCGACGGGGGTGGTGTTCCTGCCGGTCAGGGCTCGGCCGAAAAACAGCGTGACCGGCCGGGTCAGCGTCACGCGCAATGCCCCTGCGTCGGTGCCGGGGGTGAACCGGTTGGCAGGTGTGACGCTGGGGTCGGCGCGGTACGTGCCGGGAGTGATGGTGGTCGTGACGTCGGACAGCCCGTTGGCCGTGATCAGGCGGGCGACCGCTTCGCCGCGTCGGTCGGGGCTGGAGGCGGCGGCGGCAAGGGCCGCTTCGTCCGCGATTCCCTGCAGGCGGCGCTGTGACAGGGTCATCATCCCGACATCGATGCCAAAGGCCGCAAAGCCGATCATCGCCATCGACAGGATCGCGGTCAGGATGCTGACGCCGCCGCGGCGATCCCGCCACAGGGATCGTAATCCCGGCACGCGCATCACAGGCCGCCGACCATGGCGACACCCTTGGCCATCAGGATCTGGCCCGGCGTCGGGACGAAGGGCAGGTTGAGCAGCGGGTCGGCGGACGCATCGTAGCGGATCGAGACGGTGATGAGATTGTCGACCTCGGCCGTATCCACTTGGCCGCGGTCACGGCGGAGCACGCCGGTCGAGTCGAGCATCCGCTTGGCGGTGTCGACCGCGATGACCTTGCGCTCGCTGGCGTCGAGCCCGGCCAGCGAGGCCCGGGCCGCGTCATTGGCGGCCTGCTGAACGAGATGGGCGGTCAGGAAATAATCGCCATAGCTGACGATACCCATCAGCAGGGCGAGCAGGAATGGCAGGATCAGCGCCAGTTCGACCGCCGCGACCGCGCGCCGACAGCCGTTTACGGCGCAGCACACACGGCGGTGAGAGACGCGAAATGGTGTCGACGTGGCGAAACGGGCGAACGAACGGGCCACCGGATCATCCCCTGCGGCTTATGGGCACGACAGAAGAAAACGGGTGCAATGCTTATCAAGATGTTAATATTCCGAATTCGGATCGAATTATGAAGAGTTTAGCGCAGACTCTGCTCAAACTGGACGGTAGCGCCAATATTGATTTTGTAACAAATGCTCAATTTGGTCAGTGTGATTAATATATATCATGTCGCTAGGACTGATCGATTTTGCGAGTCGCGAAGGTCATGGCGACATGCATTGCGATTCGATCGGCGCGGCGGATGGCGAATCTGGCCGCGTGGGAACAGGCTCTGCACGCGAATGTCGCAAAGTCCGACGGGCGGTTGGCGATTGTCCCAATGGTGGTCCCAAGGGCTGCGTGACAGGTCGCAGCCCTTGAGAATCAGGCGGCCAGCGGCATCACCGTCTTTCGCTCGCCTTCCAGGTCGAGCGCATAATGGATGCTCCGCGACAGCTCTGCCCGCCCGGCCGAGGCGCGCGCCATCCGCTGGCCTGTGGCGCGGAAGCCGAGCTTGGTCAGGACATGGCCGGATGCAGGGTTGTCGGCGAAATGCCACGCGCCCAGCCGCTCGATGGGCAGTGCGTGGCGCGCCATCGCGATGACCGCGCGCCCCGCCTCGGTGGCATAGCCGCGACCCCAGGCGGCGGGTGTCAGCCAGTAACCCAGCTCATGGCCGGTGTCGCCCGCGATGATCGCGATGCCGCCGATCAGCTCGGGCGCACCACCCCGGTCGAGCGCGGTGATCAGGAAGCGCGGCTCGGTCGGGCCGCAGGGCTGGGCCAGCCACAGCTCGGCATCGGCCTGCGCATAGGGGTAGGGGACACGCGCGACCATGCGGGCGATCTCTTCATGCCCGATGGCCTGCGCCAGGGCGGCGGCATCTTCCGGCCAGGCTGGCCGCAACAACAATCTGGGGGTCCGCGCGAACATCACTCGACAACTCCTCGTCACGCCCGGCGCCTGTTGCACACGCCCATGACGGGACGGAGACAGACACCGCAAGCGGTGGAGGGAGCATGAAAAAAGGGAGCCGGGGTGACCCGTCTCCCTTTTTTGCTGGTTCCTGCGCGGAACCCGGGTCACCCTGGTGGGCAACCCGGCGCGGTTGCCCGATTATTCGGCCGCTGCGGCCAGTTCGACCGAACAGAATTTACGGCCGAGCTTGCCTTCGTGGAACGCGACGCGGCCATCGACGAGCGCGAACAGGGTATGGTCCTTGCCCATGCCCACGTTGCGACCCGGATAGAACTTCGTCCCGCGCTGACGCACGAGGATGTTGCCGGCGATGGCTTCCTGGCCACCGAACTTCTTCACGCCAAGGCGACGGCCGGCCGAATCACGACCGTTACGCGACGAACCGCCTGCTTTCTTATGTGCCATTGCGAACTACTCCTGGATTTCGTTGGGGTGGCGCGGCTGAAATTCAGGCGCCGACCGACACGATCTTCAGGATCGTGTGCTGCTGACGATGGCCGTTGCGACGACGATAGTTGTGGCGACGGCGCTTCTTGAAGACGATGACCTTGTCGGCCTTCGCCTGAGCGATGATCTCGGCGGCGACCGTGATGCCGTCGACGGCCTTCAGCTCCGAGCCTTCGCCCGCCAGCAGAACGTCACCCAGCGTCACCGACGCGCCGGCTTCGCCCTCGATCTTCTCGACGACGATCTTATCTCCGGCGGCGACGCGATACTGCTTGCCGCCCGTGCGCACGACTGCGAACATGGCTGTTATCACTTCCCAAATACATGGCTCCCGCGCGGGAATGCCCGTCGGGAAAGAACGGCCAGCTAGGCAAAGGTGGCCGGATTGTCAACCGGGGAATCCGGTTTTTCGCGGGCTCCCGCCTGTGCGCGGGCGTCCGGCGGCACCGAAAAATGCGAAATCAGTGGCGATGTTCGCGCTTCAGCAGATAGCGACCATCGACATAGCCGGTGAACAGTCCGGCGATGGCGGGATGCTCGACGGGCTCATCGCTGTCGTCGTGCAGCAAATTCTGCTGGCTGACATAGGCGACATAGCTCGACTCGGCATTTTCGGCGAGCAGGTGGTAGAAGGGCTGGTCCCGCGCGGGACGGATCGCCTCCGGGATGGCGTCATACCATTCGTCGCTATTGGCGAAGACGGGATCGACGTCGAAGATCACGCCGCGAATATCGAACATCCGATGGCGCACGATATCCCCGATCGCAAACCGGGCGGTCGCGACGATCGGCGCCTGCACATCCAGGCGCGAGGTGAGGGGGAGGGTGTCGATACGGTCCATGGGACTGATTTAATGTGTTTGTCGCGTCGCACAAGTTTAGGCGCTTGCAATGCGTAAAAAGCTGATCTAGGAGCGCGCCTCCAATCGACTGGCCCCATGCGGTTTCACACCGCTTCGGAAACGTCCTCGCGGAGAGGTGGCAGAGTGGTCGAATGCACCGCACTCGAAATGCGGCGTACCGGCAACGGTACCGAGGGTTCGAATCCCTCCCTCTCCGCCAAAACTCCTTGATTTCATTCGATAAAACAGAAATCCGGGACGTTGTGCCCACATTCATGCCCACTTTTGATTTGGTTCTCTGCGGCCAAAAGCGAACGCTGACGAAGCGGGCGTTGAGTGACTTTGAGATCTATCCGCTTTCCATATGCGGAGACGTTTCCACCTAAGCCTCACGCAGTAGCGTTCAATTTGAGCTGTCTCACGATTCCGTTCAGCGCTGCCGTGCAGCCCTGGGCGCGCCCGATGTCGTGATCGGTTCCGGCGGAGTTCCAGAACATGTCGAGCGGCCAGCGCTCTGGGCAGTGGGCGATCAGGCAGCGTAGCGCGAGCCGCACCTCGATCGTGTCGACCTTACCCTTGCCCGACCGCGCGGCGGCCCCGCGCAGGATGTGGAGCGACAAGTCGATGATGATCCGCTGATGGCGCGACATGGCCAATCAATGAAAGTCGCGCGACTTGATTTGCACCACCTGTTCGGGGTCTTGGCCATTGGCGTGCGGTGGCCAATAGCTGTCGCGCGGACCCGGGCGCCAGCCCGCATCGCCCCGGTGAGGCGACCCGGCATGGCGCGCACCGTCGCCTAGTCCGGTCGCATGAGGGAAGTCCATCTGCCCGACCTGGGCGAGTAGCCCGCCATAGTCTATGATCCGGTCGCAGATGACATGGATGACCAGCCCCTCGCGCTGGACCCGGCCCTTCATTCCGATCATTGCTGCCGACATGACGGTGCGGCGCTGCGCCTCGAACCGATCGGGCCAGAGGATGCCGTTGGCGATGCCGGTCTCGTCCTCGATGGTGATGAACAACACCCCCTTGGCGCTGCCCGGCTTCTGGCGGACGAGGATGATCCCGGCGACCTCGACATGGCGGCCGTCTTTGATGTGGGCGAGGTCGGCGCAGCGGACGATGCCGCGGCGGGTCAGGTCAGCGCGTAGGAAGGCAAGCGGATGCGCGCGCAGCGACAATTGCAGCGCGCGGTAATCCTCCACCACTTCGCGGCCCTCGGTCAGCGGCCGCAATGACACATCAGGCTCAAGTCCCTCGGGACTGAACGACGCGTGCCGCGCATCGGCGGCGGCGAACAGGGGCAGGGGGGCCTCGCCCAGGCCCTTCACCTTCCATAACCCCTGACGGCGATCCTCGCCCAGCGCATGGAAGGCATCCGCTTCGGCCAGTCGTTCGATCGCGGCACGGGGCACGCCCGCACGCCGCCACACCTCTTCGACCGACTGGAAGGGGACATCCCCTCGCGCGGCGACGATCGCCGCAGCGTGCGCATTGCCGAGCCCACGCACCTGGCGCAGCCCGAGCCGCACGGCGAGATAGCGTCCGCGCGTCGGCTCCAGCGTACAGTCCCAGCGGCTGGTGTTGATGCAGGCCGGCCGTACCTCGACACCATGTTCGCGCGCGTCGCGGACGATCTGCGCGGGCGCGTAGAAGCCCATCGGCTGGGCGTTGAGCAGCGCCGCGCAGAAGACGTCGGGATGATGGTGCTTCATCCAGCAACTGGCATAGGCGATCTTGGCGAAGCTGGCCGCGTGACTCTCCGGGAAGCCGTATGATCCGAACCCCTCGATCTGCTTGAAGGTGCGCTCGGCGAAGTCGCGGGGATAGCCGCGCGACACCATCCCCTCGACCAGCTTGTCGTAGAAGTGGCTGACGCCGCCGGTGAACTTGAACGTCGCCATTGCGCGGCGGAGCTGGTCGGCCTCGACCGCGGTGAAGCCTGCATCGACGATCGCGACCTTCATCGCCTGTTCCTGGAACAGCGGCACGCCGAGCGTCTTTTCCAGCACCGCGCGCAGCTCGGGGCGCGGATAGTCCGGCTTCTCGCGTCCCTCGCGCCGACGAAGGTACGGGTGGACCATGTCGCCCTGGATAGGTCCCGGCCGCACGATTGCGACCTCGATGACGAGGTCGTAGAAACGCGCCGGCTTCATGCGCGGCAGCATGCTCTTCTGCGCGCGGGACTCGATCTGGAAGGTGCCGAGCGTGTCGGCCTTCTGGATCATCGCATAGACGTTCGGGTCGTCGTCCTGCAGGTCGGCCATGCCGACGCGCAGGCCCTTGGCTTCCTCCAGCAGGTTGAAGGCGCGGTTCATGCAGCCGAGCATGTCCAAGCCCAGCACATCGACTTTCATGAACTTCAGCGCATCGATATCGTCCTTGTCCCATTCGATGACCTGCCGGTCGACCATCGCGGCGAGTTCGATGGGGACGAGATCGTCAAGCCGGTCATGGGTGAGGACGAAGCCGCCGGGATGTTGTGACAGGTGGCGCGGTACGCCGATCAGCTGGCGCGACAGTTCCAGCGCCAGGCGCAGCCGCCGGTCATCCACGTTGAGGCCGAGCTGGGTGACCTGTTTCTCGCCGACGCCTTCCTGGCTCCAGCCCCAGATGAGGCCGGCAAGCGCTTTGGTCAGATCTTCGGGCAGGCCGAGCGCCTTGCCAACCTCACGCACCGCGCCGCGCGCGCGGTAGCGGGTGACGACGGCGGTCAGCGCGGCATGGTTGCGGCCATAGGTCTCATAGATCCACTGGATGATCTCCTCGCGCCGCTCATGCTCGAAATCGACGTCGATGTCGGGCGGTTCGCGGCGTTCGCCGGAGACGAATCGCTCGAACAGCAGCTCATGCTTGATGGGGTCGATGCTGGTGATGCCGAGCACGAAGCAGACGCAGCTGTTGGCGGCCGATCCGCGGCCCTGACACAGGATGCCGCGCCGCCGGCTTTCCGCGACGATGCTGTTCACGGTGAGGAAATAGGGCGCGTAACCCAGTTCGCCGATCAGCCTGAGCTCGTGCGCGATCTGGTCGCGATAGGCTTTCGGAAGTCCGTCGGGGAACATCCGCGCCGCGGCGGTCTCGGTCAGCTGTTCGAGCGCGCCCTGCGCGGTCAGCCCCTCGACGACTCGTTCATGCGGATATTGGTAGCTGAGTTCGCCAAGATCGAAGGTGCAGGCGCGCGCAATCGCGGCGGTGGCGGCGATCGCATCGGGAAAGGCGGCGAAGCGGCGTTCCATCTCGGCCGGGGATTTGAGGTGCCGGTCGGCATGCCGCTCGCGCCGGTAGCCGAGCGTGTCGACCGTGCACTTCTCGCGGATCGCGGAGACGACGTCCTGCAACAACCGAGCCTGCGGGGCATGGTAGAGGATGTCGCCGAGCGCTACGGTCCGTACGCTGGCCTCCCCGGCGAGCGCGGTGAGATCGTACAGCCGCAGCGCATCGTTGGGCCGGCGGCGAAAGGCGAGGCCGCAATAGCTGCGCGCGCCAAAGGTCGTGCGCAGCTCGGTGAGATGCGCCGCGGTCACTGCATCCGCCTCGCCCGGTAGCAGGATCGCGACCAGCCCCTCGTGCCACGCGACGACGTCGCTCCAGCCGAGCGTGCAGCCGCCCTTGCCCGCGCGCGCCTTGCCGAGGGTGAGCAGCCGGGTCAGCCGCGACCAAGCGAGCTTGTCGGTGGGGTAGAGCAGCAGCGCGCGGCCATCGTCGAGATCAACCCGCGCACCCGCGATCATCCGCACGGCCGTGGCCTTCTGGGCCTCCCACCCGCGCACCAGCCCGGCGACACTGCCCCGGTCGACGATGCCGAGAGCGGTGTGGCCTTGCAGCGCAGCGGTGGCAAAGAGGTCGTCGGGGCTGGATGCGCCGCGCAAGAACGAGAAATGGCTCGTCACCTGAAGCTCGACATAGGCCGCCATCAGCCGAATAGCCCGTGAAGGTACCAGCTGAGATCGCCGGTTGCGGCATCGACCCCGTCGCCGCGGCGAAACAGCCAGAAGCGCGCGCCGGTGTCGTCCTCGACCCGGAAATAGTCGCGTACCGCCCAGACCTCGCCATCGCGTCGCCACCATTCGCCGTGGATGCGCTCAGGGCCGTCACCCGCGACCACGGCATGGACCTTGCCCCGCCAGGTGAAGCGTCGCGGCGGTGCGTCGGGGAGGAGCGCCAGCACCCCGACCAGCGGTTCGGGGCGCGACAGCAGGCGGACGGGCCGCTTCCACGATGGCCAGCCGGTCGGGACGGCGAGCGGCGACCACCGTCGCACGGCACGCTCGGGCACGTCGCTTTCCACCGGTGCAGTCGTAAACAGGGCTTCCTCGCCGACCCGCCCTGCGATCTGGTCGACCAGAACCCCGACATCCGGCAGGGCATCGTCGCCAGCCAGGCTGGCGGTCAGTGCGGTCGCGCCGAGTGGATCGGTGCTGGGAGCCGCAAGGCGCATCGCCTCGATCCCGTCGCCTGGGTCGATCCGATCGATGCGCAGATGGAAAAGCCGAGCGAGATGGCCTGCATCACGGGTCGCGCGCGCGGTGCCGATCGACAGATGCTGTTCGCTGCCATCGATTCGCTCCAGCGTCAGGATCAACGCCCGGACACCGCGGCCACGCTCCACCAATAGCCGGATAAGGTCGGTGAGCAGGTCGCCGATCACCTGCTCGATCGCCTCGGCCGTGCCGATGGGTTCGAGCAGGCGGAGACGGGCGACGGGCGTCTCTTGCGGAACCACCGGCACGATCGGTTCGGGGACACGCCCCAGTGCCTCGTCGAGGCGGCGGACACTCGCTATGCCCAGCCGCCGGGCCAGCGGCCCGCGAGGCAGCGGCAGGAGATCGGCGATCCGGTCGAGCCCAAACCGGTTCGCCGCCGCTGTTGCTTCGGGGGTCAGGCGGAGTGCGGCAGGAGGTAAGGGAGCCAGCGCCTGTGCCTCTTGTCCGCCGGGAACCAGCAGGATGGCATCGCGACCGAAACGGGCGAGGGTATGAGCTGTGCCCGGCGTGGAGGCGACCGTGACCCGTGCGGTCAGGCCGAAACGTCGGCAGAACCCGACCAGTCGTTGGCAGAAGCGTGCCTCGCCGCCATGCAGATGCGCGACGCCGCTCAGGTCCAGCCAAAGCCCGTCCGATCCGCTGACCGCAGCGGTCGGTGTCCAGTGGCGCACGGCGTGCAGCGCCAGATCCGCCAGCAACGCCGCATCTGCCGCCCGATCGGCGGGGCGGATGTCCAAATCCGGGATCAGCGCCCGTGCCTGTGTCACCGCCATGCCTGGGGTCAGTCCGAGCGCCATCGCCGCCGGGCAAGCGGCGGCGATGACCTGTCGCTGTCCGATCTGCTCGGCCAATACCATCGGCACGAGGTTCAACGCGGGTGCTGGCCCTGATACTGCCTTGTGCTGGCCCGGTAGGCTGGGGTGTTTGAACGGATGGTCCGCCGCCTCCGACCGACGACCCAGTTCGCGCATCGGCGGTCTCTGGTGCAGCGGCAGTGCCGCCACCTGCTCCTCCACCGTTGCACGCGCATCGCCTTGCTGCGCCCAGCGCGCACCGGGACGCCAGCCGCCGCCCCGTGGCACCGAGCAGGCACCAGGGTCATCGTCGATAGGAAGCATGAGCGCAGGCCTTGGCTCAGGCAGCGCGCGCGGCCGCTCCAGCCGTCGCAGTCGCTCGATCGCGAGATGCGGCAGGTAGAGCGAGGCGACCCGTGTCATCGCATGCCTCCAATTCCATCGTGAAACCCGGGCCGCCCCGCTGGCGCGCCAGTTCGACCGTCCAGCGTGCGCGGCCAACCCCGGGGGCGGGGAGCGGCGTGGACGGTGCGCAGGCGATCCGCCACCGTGTCATCGCCGCCGACAGCTCGGTCAGTGGGCAGGTGCCCTGTCGGGGCCAGCGGCGCGAAAGTAGGGCAGGGGTATTTCCCGTCATCGCCGCCAGCTGCAGTCGCCGGGTCGCAACCATGTCGGCGCGCTTTACCTCGCCGACGACCGCTGCAAGCCCGCCATGGCGCAGGCCATCCTCCATAACGGCCAGAACGTCCTTGTCCTCACGTACCTCGGCGAAGAACAGCGTGGCAGGGCTGAGTCCGGCCTGTTCGAGACCCGGCGCATAGAGATCGAACCGGGTGAGCGCCCAGAGCACCCGGCGGCCGCTTTGCGCCGCTGCGCGTGCGGCAATCCCCACCGCGAACAGCGTGGCAGCTGCATCATCCGTGAGCGTCGGCGTTGCCGAAGACGTCTCATGCAAACCGCCGAGCGCCAGGCCGCCGCCCGTCAATCGCGTGTCTACCGCCTCGATGCCGAACGGGAGAACCGCGCCCTCACTGCCGCGCGCAGCGCCTATGGCGCCTCGCAGGCGGGCCAATGTTTCGAGGGGTGGGGCGGTGTAAGACATCATTGTTGCGACTCATATGTTCGCTATATGTTCCGTTGATTCCACAACCGGGTCAAGGCGTTGCGGAAGCGGATCGATAATCGGAACGGGACAGGGCCGTGGCAGAAGAGGGCCGCAAAAGGGGCAGCCAAGAAGGCGGGGCAGGGGCTGATCACGATCATGTCGGGCGGCGTCTGCGCACGCTGGAGGAATGCGCCCTCAACAAGCGGACCCTGCGCCTGACCTGCCCGGCATGCGGTCACGTCCGAATCCTCGACGCCGTTGCGCTCTGGTGGCTGTTCCAGCGCCGCGGATGGGACGGAACGCTCGGGCTGGTGGGGCGACGGCTATGCTGCTCCGTCTGCCAGGCGGTGGGGCAGATCCGGCGTCCGCGTCTGGCGATCGGTCGCGACGCGCCGACCGGCGCACCCTTGCCCTATCCGAATGCCGCGACGTGGAAGAGGCTTGTCTCGCGCTACCGGTCGTGATCGAAGACGGAGATGTGTAATCTTTACAACATCAAGGTCGATCCCCGGAGCTATTTCGATGCGCTTGCTGCGGTCGATGACGCGAGCAACACGCTGGTGGTCGAGAAGGATTACGCGGCGCCCGGCAAACCCGGCTATGTCGTTCGCGCCGAGGAGGGCCGGCGGGTTCTGAGCACGATGCGTTGGGGCTTCCCGACCCGCAAACCGCGTAAGCGGCCAGCGCGCGAGGGGGAACTGCCCTTCCTCTATGACTGGTGGACCAACGCCCGGAACATGCAGAGCAACATGTGGAAGCCGTGGCTGATGAAGGCCGAGCACCGCTGTCTCGTGCCCTTCACCCGCTTCTCGGAACCCAAGGCAACAGCCGATCGGAAGGCACCCGGCGACACCAACTGGTGGTTTAACGTCGAGGATCAGGCGGTGCCGTGCTTTGCTGGCTTGTGGAAGGTCGATCAGGATCATAACCGGGTGTATGCCTTCTGCACGACCAAGCCCAATCCGCTCGTCGCGCCTAAGCACCCCAAGGCGATGCCGGTGATCCTGCTGGCCGAAGATCAGGAACGCTGGCTGACCGCCCCGATGGAGGAGGCGCTCAGCTTACTGACCGCTTATCCGTCACAGCTGATGAGCGTTGCCTGACCATGGCCCGCAATCGCTATTATGACGGACCGCCGAGCGATCATTTCGACGGTACGCGGTTCTTCAATCCGGGCCAGCCCGGCACTGATCGAGGCTTGCGCGCCATCCTGCGCTGGAAGCTGGCGGGGGCTGCTGCCAAATGGCCGAAGTCGGTGCCGGTGACGCCCGCCAAGCCTGAGGCGCGCGTCGATGGGCTGTGTGTGACGATGGTGGGTCATGCTTCGCTGCTGATCCAGGCGGCGGGGGTGAACATCCTCACCGATCCGGTCTGGTCGCAGCGTGCCAGTCCGTTCCGCCGCGTTGGGCCGAAGCGGGTCACCGCGCCGGGGATCGCGTTCGCGGACCTGCCCCCGATCGATGTCGTGTTACTGAGTCACGCGCATTACGATCATCTCGATGTCGACACGCTGCGGCGCCTTCACGCCGCGCACGATCCGCTGATGGCGATGCCGCTGGGCAACGATGCGATCGTCCTGGCGGCGGTCCCGGCGGCGCGATGCGTGAGTGGCGACTGGTGGGATCGGCTCGACCTCGGCGGCGGCATCGTGACGACGATGACCCCGGCCAATCACTGGTCGAACCGCTGGCCGAGCGACATGCGCATGACGCTGTGGAGCGGGCATTATCTGAACACGCCGGCGGGCTCGATCTGGTTTGTCGGCGACACGGGCTATGGCGACGGACGCATCTTCGGCGAGGTGCGCGAACGCCTGGGATCGCCCGACCTGGCTCTCATCCCGATCGGCGCCTATGCGCCGAGGTGGTTCATGGCCGCACAGCATGTTGACCCTGCCGACGCAGTGCGGATCTTCAACGATGTAGGGGCGGGGCGAGCGCTCGGCATCCATTGGGGCACGTTCCAGCTGACCGATGAGGCACGCGAAGAGCCCGTTGGGGAATTGGCCACGGCATTGCGTGCTGCGAGTATCGCCCCCGAACGCTTCGTCGCGGCCGAAGCGGGCGGTGTTTACCGCTTCGCCTAGAGCATCTCCAACGGCACCCGGCCCCTGGGGCGGGGGAACAGCTCGTCCAAACGATCGAGGGTGGCTGCATCGAGGGTCAGGTCAGCCGCAGCCCGATTGTCGCGCACATGCGCAACTCGGCCAGCCTTCGGAATGGCGATGACGTTGTCGCGCGCCAACAGCCAAGCCAACGCTAGCTGGGCGGGTGTCGCACCGAGTTCGTCTGCGAGGGAGCATAACCCGGCATGGCCGAGGAGGCGCCCCTGCTCGACGGGGCTGTACGCCATCGTCGGGATCGCATGTTCGGCAAGCCAGGGCAGCAAGTCGTGCTCGGGACCGCGCCGGGTCAGATTGTAGAGGATCTGGTCGGTTGCGCATGCATCGCCACCGCTGGCGACCAGCTCTTCCATATCATCGGCATCAAGATTGCTGACGCCCCAACGGAGAATCTTGCCCGCGTCGACCAGTCGCTCCATCGCCTCTACGGTCTCGCCCAGGGGCACATTGCCTCGCCAATGCAGTAGGTAGAGGTCGAGTCGGTCGGTGCCGAGCCGCTCCAGACTGGCCTCACACGCACGGGACAGGCGATCACGCGATGCATTCTGTGGATACGCCTTGCTGACCAGAAAGATGTCGTTCCGCCGACCCGTGATCGCTTCGCAGACCAGCCGTTCGGACTCGCCATCGGCATACATCTCTGCGGTGTCGATCAGCGTCAGGCCCAGGTCGATGCCCTTCCGCAAGGCGGCGATCTCCTCCGCGCGTCGGTTGAGGTCCTCGGCCATCATCCAGGTGCCTTGACCGAGCGCGGGGACGGCGGTGCCGTCGGGCAAGCGGATCGTCTTCATGCTGGCCACAACGTCCCACGGAAATTTCCGAGCCATAGTCAGGGGGGGGCGAACGATCCAGGTTTCAACGACTGACACATGTTCCCAATTCGTTCCAAATGCGATAAGCTCGGCGACATGATCACGCGTAAGATCATCCACGTCGATATGGACGCCTTCTTCGCGTCGGTGGAGCAACGTGACGATCCGACGCTTCGCGGCAAGCCGGTCGCGGTTGGCTCCGCCGCGGCGCGAGGCGTGGTGGCCGCGGCGAGCTATGAGGCGCGCACGTTCGGCGTGCGGTCGGCCCTGCCGTCGGTGACGGCACTGCGCCGCTGTCCCGACCTGATTTTCGTGCGGCCCCGATTCGAGGTCTATCGCGATGTCTCCCGCCAAATCCATGCGGTCTTCGCGCGCTACACAGACCTGATCCAGCCGCTGTCGCTCGACGAGGCCTATCTCGACGTGACCGCCGACAAACAGGGGCTGGAAACGGCATGGCGGACGGCCAAGGCGATCCGCGCCGACATTCTGGCAGAGACAGGGCTGACCGCGTCTGCGGGCATTTCGTACAACAAGTTCCTCGCCAAGCTCGCCTCCGACCACCGCAAGCCCAATGGCCAGTTCGCAGTAACGCCTGAGATGGGCGGGGCGTGGGTCGAGACGCTGCCAGTTGACCGTTTCTACGGCGTCGGACCGGTCACGGCCGCGAAAATGAAGCGACTCGGCATCGAGACGGGGGCTGACCTCAAGGCCAAGTCGCTGGCATTCCTCCAGCAGCATTTCGGCAGCTCCGCCGAATGGTATCACGCCATCGCGCGCGGGGAAGATGACCGGCCGGTTAACCCGAACCGCGTGCGAAAATCGTCGGGGTCGGAAACGACGTTCAACCGCAACCTAACCGAACCCGCTGAGATCGAGGCCGGTTTGCTTAAGATGGCGGATGATGTCTGGGCATGGTGCGAAGGCCGTCAGGCGTTCGGCCGCACGGTGACGGTGAAGGTCAAATATGGTGACTTCCACCAGATCACGCGCAGACGCAGCCAGCCGATGGTCGTTGCCACTCGTGAGGCGCTGCACCGGACGGCGCTCGACCTGATCCGATCGGTCCTGCCGACCCATAAGGGCATTCGTCTGGTCGGCGTGACGGTATCCAACTTTGCCCAGGCACAGACCGAGGCGGCCGACGAACTCCCCATCTTCGTAGAGGCGGCAGCGTGATGCTCGACCTGTTCGATATGCCTGCTTTGCCGGGCCTCATCACCCGCCATGATCTGATTGATCCTGCGGACGAGCGGATGCTGATTGATCGTATCGATGCCACCGATCTGACGCCGTTTCGGTTCCAGGGCTGGACTGGGAAGCGGCTGACCACATCCTTCGGATGGAGCTACGATTTCGAAGTGGGGCGGCCCAAGGACGCCCCGCCGATCCCGGACTGGTTGCGGCCTTTTCGTGACCGGGCGGCCAGATTTTCAGGGCTCGAGCCCGCCACCCTGATCCAGGCGCTTTTGATCCGCTACGATCCAGGTGCCGGGATCGGCTGGCACCGTGACCGTCCGATCTATGGTCATGTCCTTGGCATTTCGCTTGGCGAACCGGCCGTCATGCGTTTTCGGAAGCGGCATGCGGGTGGGTTCGATCGCGTCTCGGTGCCGCTCGATCCGCGCGCGGCCTATCACATGAGCGGACCTGCCCGGTATGACTGGGAACACAGCATTGCTCCGATGACGCGCCCGCGCTGGTCGATTACATTCCGGAGCTTAGCAGCACACGCGTCCCGCCTTTCCTAATACCTACTGTGCCGAACCTTCGCCGGATGGCGATGCACCCGGACTTTTGTGGTGGGAAGCGGTCTGTCGGGTTTCGGGCACTCAGGCGGCAAAAGCGGACGCTTGTTCATCCAACGGGCAACGGCAGCTACGCGCCCCAATACCGGCCGTTCGCGGAAACCCAGCGCGATCTGAAAAGCAGTCGTTGCGCGCACTCGGATGAGGATCGCCAGAGCTCAGTGCCGGGCAAGGCGGCTGAATGCGACACGAACAAATTTGCGTGAGGGGCAGGATAGCACAAAAAGTCTCTGTTCAGTGTGCAGCGTGATGGCGTCTGCATATAACCGTGTTTGGGCGATGTCTTTTACCAGAAGAAATGTAGCGCGAGTGGTGCTACCCGGCTATGATCTGACTAATGAGTTACTTTGCAGATCATTATGCAGACCTCCGTTTTCCTGTTGCGGCCCGCGGGACGGCTCCGGCATCTGGTTTTCGCGAAGCGCAGCGGGGCGCGCTGTTTGCCATCGCTGCGCACTTTACGCAGCGAACTGATCCCGCGATCGTCACTATGCCTACGGGGTCAGGTAAAACGGCCGTTCTTCAAGCCTGCGCCTACATGTTGCGCGCCGAACGGGTTCTGGTGCTTACGCCGAGCAGGCTCGTGCGGGAACAGATCGCCGAGGACTTTGCGGCGCTGGGCGTGCTCAAGCGGCTGACCGCGCTCTCGGGGGAAGTCGAACCGCCCAAGGTCATGGCGACGGCGAAGCGGGTAACGAACGCAGCGGACTGGGATGGGATGCGTGCGTTCGACGTGGTCGTCGCGACCGTTCAGAGCGTCAGTCCGCATTTGGCCGAGGTGCCTGCGCCGCCCGCCGACCTGTTCGACCTGATCCTAGTCGATGAGGCGCATCACAGCCCGGCCATGACCTGGAAGACGGTGATGGAGGTTTTCGGCGCGGCTCGTCGGGTGCTTTTCACTGCAACTCCGTTTCGTCGCGATGACCGCGAGATCAAAGGCAAGTTCGTCTTCACCTACGATCTCAAGCGTGCCTATGAGGATGGCGTCTTCGGGCATATCGATTATGTCCCGGTGACGGTCGAGCCCGGCGATGCAACCCGCGACGTGGAGGACCGGGCGATCGCTAGGTCAGCTGAAGCGAAGCTGCGCGCTGATCGCGCGGCGGGCTTTGATCATCTGCTCATGGTGCGGACTGACAGTCGCGTGCGCGCTCGTGAGCTCGAACGCATTTACGCTGACAACACCGACCTCAAGCTGCAGCTCGTGACGGGCGACCATTCGCTCGGACACGTGCGGCGGGTCCTGGCGCGCCTAGCCGCCAACGACCTGGACGGGATCATCTGCGTGAACATGCTCGGAGAGGGGTTCGATCTGCCTCGCCTGAAGATCGCGGCGGTGCATGCGCCACACCGATCGCTCGCGGTGACCCTCCAGTTCATCGGCCGCTTTGCGCGAACTACCGGCGCGCGACTGGGTGACGCAACCTTCCTCGCGCGGATGTCGGCGATCGAGGTCGAGGCGCGTCAGCTCTACGCTGCCGGTGCCGTCTGGGCGGAGATCATTCCCAACCTCAGCGAAGCGCGCATCCGGCGGGAGGTGGATGCCCGCGAGATGCTGGAGACCTTCGACACGGTCGAGGCGATGCCCGATCTGGCCGATCTCTCGCTCTACAGTCTGTCGCCCTACGCGCACGTGAAAATCTTCCGGCTGCGGGAACCGCTCGATTTAAACGTCGCGCCTGTTTTTGCGGATCGGGAGATTGTCTTTTCTTGGATCAGTGCGCCCCAGAGCGCGAGCGTCTTCGTCACGCGCAAGCAGAGCGGCGTGCGCTGGGCCTCGGACGATCGCCTGCTCGACGTCCGCTACGACGTCTTCATCTTCTACTATGACGAAGCGGCGAAGCTGCTGTTTGTGTGCGCGTCGCAGCGCGCGGACGGCTTCTATCGCAAGATTGTGCGCAGCATGATCGATTACGATCCTCGCATCCTGCCGCTGAGCTACATCAATCGTGCTCTCAAGGAACTCGGCGATCCGCGGTTCTTCCAAGTCGGAATGAAGAAACGCCAGGCGGCCAGCCTCGCCGAATCCTACCGTATCATGGCCGGATCGCATGCCGACGAGGCGATCCGCGCCGAGGACGCCCGGCTGTATGATCGCGGCCATTGTTTCGGTAGCGCCCAAGATGGCGACAAGCGCGTCACGATCGGACTAAGCAGCGCATCAAAGATCTGGAGCAACGCGACCCTCAGCCTACCGGAATTGCTCGGGTGGTGCCGCAAGCTCGCTCGAAAGATTCACGACAAGAAGGCTGCGCTCACCGGCAGCAAGTTAGACATGCTGCTGACCGGGACCACCGTCCGAAAGATTCCCGCGCGTGCGCTGTATGCGACCTGGGCCAACGCGATCTTTCTCGAGCCCCCGCTGGCGTTGTTCTCGGCGGGCGCCGACGATTTCACGATGCCGCTGACCGACCTCAGTCTCGACATCGCACATTCCGACGAGGATTCGATCCAGCTCAGGCTGGCCAGCGACTTCGCCGAGACGTTGGTCGATTTCCGCCTGTCCGCGGACGAGGCACTTTTCTCCTACGTGGAAGGCACACCACCGGTGCGCCTGTCTTGGCCGGGCCACGAAGTCGATGTCGTTGATTATCTCAATGACGAGCCGGTCGGCTTCATGCTCGACGACTGGTCTCGGCTCGACGGCGAGGAACATTTTCCCGCACCCGAAGGGGGGTTTGAGCTCTTTAAGGACGATCTCGTCGATACGCTGGATTGGGTGGCGGCCGGCGTCGACATCACGCTCGAGTATGTCGCCGGCGCCGATCTGCCTATGTCGATCCAAGGACATTTGGCATCCGCTCTCAACAGCGATGAATTCGACGTCGTCTATTGGGATCACGGCAGCGGCGAGACCGCCGATTTCGTCACGTTCAAGTCGCGCGCCGACGGCGGCGTCGATGTCCGCTTTTACCATTGCAAGGGCGCCTCGGGCGCCGCGCCTGGAAACCGCGTCAGCGACGTGTACGAGGTCTGTGGTCAGGCAGTTAAGGGCTACATCTGGTGCGACCTGCGGCGGCTGGTGAAGCGGCTGCTCGGCCGGTTCAGTCGCAGGACGGGAATGGCCACCTTCATTCGCGGAAACGAGGCAGATCTCAAGGCGCTGGCGTCGGCACGGCCGGTTACCTTCCAAATGGTGGTGGTACAGCCCGGACTTGCGCTCGGCGCGATCGAACCGAAGATTGCCGAGGTTCTGGGTGCCGCGAACTCCCATCTCGACGCGTCGGGGCTTTTGCCGATGCGGTTGCTCGGCTCCCCCAAGCAGGACCCAAGATCATGACTGCCCGTTCCCGGCGTAGCAGTGCTGAAGAACCTTCGGCTCAAGCGCGTCTATCAATTCTGCTCGGGCGACCATGAGCTGGGGATCGCCCGGGCACGTCAGTAGACATTCATCAGAAATGGCCATTGTCCGGACGGCAACGCGCGAAATGGACTTCGCGCAACTGGCAAAGCTCATCTGCCGATCGTCATGAGCAGATCGTCGAGCTTGCCATATAGTTCGTCAGTCGGATCACCACCGTCATCCAATCTAAGGAGCATGGAACAGAATTCGTCGAGGCTGACCGCGAGGATCAGTTTGCCCTGTTCACGCAGCGAACCCCGAATTGCCTTCATGGCGCTCTCGCTGACGCCGTTTCGCGCCACCACGAGCGCGACCGACCGCAGAGCCGGCACGAACAGATACTTCTCGGTCGTGTAAATCTGCTCCTGACTGATGGCGTCGGTATAGTTCTTGAATTCGAAGACGACGTAGCGGGTGCGGAAGTCGCTCGCCAGCGTCGACCAGAACGGATTCTCGGTCGCGACGAGCCGGCCGATCAGGTCCATTCGGTGGAACCCGGCATCGACTTGATTCTGCGGACGCCAACCCGCGAAGTCGTTGCCGAACATGAGCTCGAGCGCGCGCTGGCACACCTTCTCGAATGCGCTCGCGTCCGTCTTGCCGGCGGCAAGGGAACGCAGCTCTTTGACGATAACCGCGCCCGCGGCGGGATCGGGCGATGCGACGTCGTCGCCCTCGAGCAGATCCGCCATGGCCGTGACCGCGCCGCGCCCGGCTTCCTCTGGAGGGCGTTCAGCACCGACCTGGAGGATCTTGAGCAGGTCTGCGAGGTCGGTGGCCAGGCTGGGGAAGTTGCGGGTTTGCCGAACCAGCTCGTCGAGGTCCCACACCACCACGCCCGGCGGCAGGTCATTAAGGTACCGCCTGTCGATCGGCTGCGTGAAGATGACAATGCCTTGGGCCGCCCCAGACGCCTGCATCATCCTAGCCATCTGCAGCAGGGCGTTGTGCACAGCCCGCTCCGCGATACGCTTGGAGCGGTGCAACTTAAGCTCCACCAGAGTCATGGCTTCGTCGTCGCCCTGCCGGACGGCGAGGTCGGCGCGCCTATTCGGAGATCCCTCGTCGACGACGATTAAGTTCTTGGCCGAAAACAACTCGGTCAGGAACCGGATGAAGAGTTGCTCCGTCCCCATGGCGTTCAGCCGATCGATCTCAAGGTCCTTCATTCGTCCCATTCGGGCCTTCCAGATTTCAGTGGGCGTCGAGCGACGAAGGCACCCGACCTTCTTTCTTCGTCGGCAACCTCAACCGATGGTTATGTCGACATGCTTGCCCGTGCTCGATGCTGAAGTCGAGCAAGGCGCCGCCCTTTTCCACCGGACAGGCCTTGCCGGGGTCCTTGATCCAATCGGCGTCCGATTGGAAGAAGCGGGCCCGAGGTGAGCTCGTGGATCCGCTGCGAGGTCTTAGGCACCGGGAAGTCTTTCCACCCGACGCGTCCTGCGAGGGTTTCGTCGGTCGGACCGAAGGCCACCAGGTTCAATGCGTCCATCCTCACCAGCTGCGCCGCGCGGGTTGCGTTTAGACTGCCATGGTGACCCACATTGTGAACACGGTCGTCGTGCTGACGAGAATGGGCTTTGCGTTGTTAGGCTCAGAACGCCGGCATTTCGAAGCCATCCGTATCGCAACGATGGGTCACCGCCGAGAACGTCCGCTTTACGCGATGCGCTCGTGAAAACCTGCATATCCGCTCCCGGCCCAGTGCCTGCCGAGCCGTGTCGCCTGAATGGACGTCCGCTTTCGAGAAGCGGTTGAACCGCTGTGAGCGTCCGCACCTGGGTCGGGGCCGCCGCAACAGCGTAGAGCCGTTCGAAACACATTCTCCTCTATAAGGCGGCGTGTGACGGTGCCGACCTTACAAGTTTCATGGGCGGCGCGCCTTCGATCATTGTGCAGCTTGCGAAGTCAGGCGTGAACTCGACGGTGACACCAAGTCCCTCTGATCTGAAGCGCGTTGGGGACAGGGCGATCAGGCGTTCGGCCATAGTCCCGCCGGCAAGCCTGGCGAACAATCCCTCGGATCGGGCTTCGAGATCCACCTTGAGCCCGCCTCCCTCGAAGTGACCAGCCGCCTTGGACAGTTCGGCAAGCGACAGCTCCTTTTCCTCGGTGGCGGGTGCGGCGATATCCGACCAGCCATAATCGGTCGCGATCGCGCGGACGACCTCACCCATCAGCCGGTGACCATCGCCCCCATTGGTCAGCGCGACGATCCCGTCCCCCTTGCCGATATAGGAGACCATGAAGGACTCATATCCGGCATTTACCCCGTCATGCATGAAGCGTGGCGCTCCTTGCGGATATACGGCTACCCCCAGTCCCCAATTGTCCTTGACCGGCGTCATCATCAGGCGGGTCATGGCCGGTGACAGGCGGTGCCCTCCTTTGCCTGCTGCCGACGCCTGGAGGTCGATCAATAGGCGGGCGAGATCGGTGGCTGTCGTCCATAGGCCCGCCGGGGCAAGTTCGGGGTAGACCAGATAGCCGCTGGGCATGGGCTTGCCCTGTGCGGAGCCGAACGCCGCATTGGCCAGGATTGCCGGCGATGGAGGCATGGTGAAGGCGCTCCGCGTCATGCCGAGCGGCTCTAGAACCTCGCGTCGGCCGAGATCGGCGAAGGCCGTGTCGCTCACATCAGATAGAGCAACCTGCGTTACGACATAGCCGCCGCCTGAATATTCGAACTGGCTGCCCACGGGTAATATGCTGCGCACGGGTGGTGTGTTCGCGGGCGACACGCCGTCCAGTATCTGAACGGGCGTGGGGAGCGGTGCGCCGGGCTGGTACCCGCCGAAGCCATGTACCCCTAGGCCGGCCGTGTGGCTGAGCAGTTCACGCAAGGTGATGCCGCTTGGCGCCAGCGTCGCGTCTTTCGGCACTTGCCAGGAACGAAGCGCCTCGTTGATGTTCTGGTCGAGCTTGATCCTACCCTGCTCGACCAAACGGAGCGCCGTCACCGCCGTCACGACCTTGCTGATCGATGCGGCCTGGAAGGCGGTATCCGGCGTCACGGGCTTGCAACTCGCCAGATCACGAACGCCCCAGCCTCGCGCCCAGACGATCTTTCCATCGTGGATTACGGCGACGCTGATCCCCGGCACATCGTACTGCCGCATCCGGTCGGCGAGGCTGAATGGCCGAGCATCAGACTTGATAACCGGCGGTAGCAAATGACCTTCGACATAGCGGGTGTGGATGTTGTCGGTGCCACCCGCAGCCGACGGGGGCATGGCGCAATTACCGACCTGGCCACTAGCGGGAGCGGCGGCGAGCGCCGCCACAGCCGCCGCACCGAACAAATAGCATTTTCCTGGTCGCTGCATTGCGTGCTTCCTCTCGATGCCTGTGTATTCCACCCTGTCCATGGGTTGGCGGGGATCGCTTCACTGCTACTCAGGTCCGCGTGTGCAACGGCAAGGCGGCCTGGCGACCAGACCTCTTCATATGGCCGCCTGATCGGCCTTCGAAGGTTGCGGTAGTTCGGCGTGCCAGCGCCCCAGTGTCGCGACGATCGCCAGTTCAAGGAGCAGGATCGCACCCTGGCGCAGCGCCTGACCGACATCACAATCAAGCAAGCTGATCATGATGGTGATGGTGACCGCGGCAGCCAGGCTCATCGCACCGGCTGCTTGGACACGCGCCCAGTCGCGATCGAGCAGCGTCCACGCGAGCCGCAGATGCGCCCCGCCGAGAAGCAGCGAAACCGCCGCTATCAACGGTGTCAGCCCCTGATAGGCGCTGGTCATAAGGTAGCCTTGGGGGCTGTTAGGCACCGCGAAGTCGCCAACGCTTAGCATGACGGGGAAACCCTGTAAGAGGCCGACAACCTGAAACGCGCCCATCGGCACGATTAGCCCTAGAGCGAGTGCATGGATCGTAAGGCTGAACCGGCCTTCGTCGTGCGTCGGCATCCGACCCAAAGATGCGACGAGGCAACCGAAGGCAAATCGTAGGCCGGCTCCCTCGGCAATCGCTTCCTCCAGCTCGGATTGCATGGCGATGCCCCAGCCTTGGTCTCTGCTTCTCATGCCGAGTGTGGCGAGCGTCAGGATGGCGCGGGAAATCGCCGCCCTCATGCCAGCGCCTCCCGCATGCCCGATCCGTTGTTCGTAGTGGTCGTGCCATTGGCCAGGGCGACGCCTGCGGCCGTCAATCGATAAGCGTGGCGAGCTGGCCGTCCCGGGCGTGTGGGTTCGCACCATTGCGCCTCGACCAAGGCCTGCTCCGCCATCCGCATAAGCAAAGGATAAAGCGTCCCGGACTGGAGCCCTGTCTGCTTCATCAGGTCATAGCCGTGACACCACTCGTGGCTATGCGCCGACAACGCTTCCAACAGGAGCCGCATCTGTCGTGAAGGTTGTCGAGCGCGAACCATGACCGAATGTCACATATGTAGACTTAGCCGTCAATGGGTACTTGCTAAGCCAAGCCGCCATGAGGCCGACAATCCATAAGGCGCTCTAGTCCAAGCGATGACATCGCGTTTTACAGATGACGTGAGGCTTGAGAACCTATGCGGCTTCCCAGTTCTGGATCCCTTTCAAGCACGCTGACGGCGTGCAGGGGGGGCATTTGCCTGCTTGGATCGGCGCACTTGCTGAAATGAACGAATGGCCGAAGGTGGGGAGCACGCAATGAGCCCCGAATGGCCGGAACTGGGTCGTTGCGGCAGTAGGGTAGGGCGGCTGCTTACGCCCAATTGCGGGCGCTGGCAGATCGACGTAACCTACGACCATGATTGAGAGGCTTTGGCATTTAGAGGGTTCCGTGGCCGTTCAAACCGGCTGCAACACCGAACATGTCCTCGACAGTCTCGAAGACATCCTCAGGCGGCAACATAAACGTAAGATCGCCCGATCAGAGCTCGGTCTCAGCTTCGACGATCCACTTTGGGTAAATTTCTTTGTTCCAAACTGGTTAGCAATGGTAATATACGATCGCGGGCAGTTTTGGATAGGGCCGGGTGCGAAGGGCTTGCGCCTTTACTACAGCCTGAGAAGCCTCCACGGGTTTGTTTTCTGCCTTGTTGGATCAGTGGTGTTCTGCGCTGCTGGCTGGCAGGCTGGGGGTGTTCTCAGTGGGTTGGGTCTCGCCACGGTGGCATTTGTGTGGCTTTATGGAATGAACGTTCTGTTCGCTTTAGCACGAGTTCCTGGGCTAATCAGGCAAGCTGCACGCCACGAATGAATGCCCGCCCCCTCCCAGCCCTTGGATGTTCCGCTTACGCCCAGTTGCAGACATTCGCACGGCTATAACAGCAGCAACTTGACGATGCCTGCACCGGCCAAAAGTACCAACGCGCATCCCCACCACGGAATGGGGATACCGTCGTCATATTCTCCGCGTTCGACATACAGGCGCACGTCTTGCCTCTGACGTGTGCCGTATACGTCGTCGCGACAGCGAATGTCCGCATCATCAAGATAGCGGTGCACAGCCTCGGGTGTGGCGTCGATTGGGAGTTCCCGCTGAAGCTCGCTCGCTAACCGTTCCACTTCAAGCCAATCGGTAGGCTCGCGTTCTTCGACAGCCAGGATTACCGCCAAGCGGCGCCGCAACTCGTCCATTTCCATCCGCACAGACTATTGGAGCAGGCGCTTGGCGCAATGGCAGCTAACCACCAATCTCCGCCGTTCCGAGTGGCCGAGCGGCTCGCTCAAGCAGCCGATCCGCTTATATGAACGAGCGGCAGCTTTCGGGAAGCGAGAAAGCACGTGCGAACGACCGCTTCTGGGTCTCATCGGCCACGGCGCGGCTGACCGTCGCCTGGCTCATTTCGGCCGCACCCGGGGGCCAGCGCTCTCCCAAAACGTGGTCGTTGGGACGCTCGCCACTTTCCCATTTCTCCGTCTCCATCCAGCCGTTTTGGGAAAGTGCATTCGGGAACAGATTTTGGGAAAGCGGGCGCGTCGAACGGCTGT
The DNA here is from genome assembly GCF_001476905.1 of Sphingomonas sanguinis. Taxonomy (GTDB): domain Bacteria; phylum Pseudomonadota; class Alphaproteobacteria; order Sphingomonadales; family Sphingomonadaceae; genus Sphingomonas; species Sphingomonas sanguinis_B. The sequence continues at coordinate 25,477 of NZ_LDTE01000022.1, forward strand.
GGTTGCGATCGGCGCGGCGGGATTCCCGTCATTGGTTCCCAATCGGGAACGACACCGCCGGCTATTGCTCAGTCGGCTCGATTCCGAAGTTGACGTTGAGCGCCAGCGCTCCGGCCCTCGTGATAGAGATCATCCGCGAGCGATCTGTGCGTCGCATCCAGCCCTGTTCGATGCACGCATTCAGGAGGGCCGCACCGACCGTCCCGGCTATGTGCGGGCGGCGTTCGCTCCAATCGAGGCAGGGGCGGCAAAACAGCCTGCGCGCGGTCGTGCGGTTCAAGGCGGTATCCACGTCAACGCCGATCGACCGGAGGAACATGATACCCTCGGCCGACAGCTCCCCACCGTCAGCCAGATCGGTGATGTAGCCTCGCTCACCCATGCGATCGGCGACAGCCACAGCGATGCTGTCAGCAAGATGGTCGTAGCAGGAGCGGGCGCGCCGCATTGCGACATCGCGAGGACCTGTCCTGACCTTGCGGCTTGCCAGGTTCGCGGGTTCGGCCGCGACCGCCATGATGCTTTCGATCATGGTGGCGACGGTCGTCGAGGCGAGCCGATGATACCGATGGCGCCCCTGCCGTTCGACAGCCAGCAGCCCGGCCTCCGTCATCCGCCCTAAGTGACTGCTCGCCGTCTGGGGGGTGATCCCAGCAACGTCGGCCAGCTCGGTCGCCGTCAGCGCGCGCCCGTCCATCAGCGCTACCAGCATCGCGCTTCGGGCAGGATCGCCGATGAGGGCGGCGATTTCAGCAATTCCGGTTGTGGTCAGCATCTATCTCTCACCCGAAGCGGGTTTCGTTGCAGATGTCCTCGCATATGTGGCTTCCGTAACGGTTCGATCCCGGTCGAAGCATCGTCCAAAGCCCGCGATCTATGAAGGCCCGGTCACAGCAACATCGGAAGGCCATTCATGATTACGTGTTTCATCCGCTATGAAATCGACCCCTTTCGTGTCGATGCGTTCGAGGAATATGCCCGCAACTGGGGGCAGGCAATCCCGCGTTGCGGGGCCGATCTGATCGGCTATTTCGCCCCTCATGAGGGGTCGGCGACCACGGCCTATGGCCTTTACAACATCGAAAACCTCGCCGCGTACGAGGCTTACTGTGCGCGACTGCGCGATGATCCCCTTGGCCGAAGCAACTACGAGTTCGCGAAGCGGGAACGCTTCATTCTACATGAGGATCGGATGTTCCTCCGGCTTGCCTCGACGCCCCATGCGCCACTGATGAAACCATGATCGCCGTCATCTTCGAAGTCGATTTGGCCGAGGGGCGGACGGATCAGTACCTTGCGCTCGCCGCTGCATTGCGCGGCGAGCTGGAAACGATCGACGGCTTCCTGTCGGTCGAGCGCTTTCAAAGCATGTCCGCGCCAAACAGGATGGTGTCGCTCTCGTTCTTTCGAGATGAGCAGGCCGTTCAACAGTGGCGAAACACGTCCGCACACCGTGCCACGCAGGCGCAGGGGCGAGCAGGCATTTTCACGAACTATCGGCTGCGGGTCGCCAGCATCGTCCGCGATTACGGGATGCTCGATCGTATCGAGGCTCCAGCAGACTGCCTAGCTGTTCATTCGATGTAGGACAGTCGCCCCACACTGAAACACGTCTACCCTTCCCATTTCCCCTGCCAGGGGAGGTTTCGGGAAGCCTAGCGGCTTCCCGCTCAACCATGGCATTTCGGGATTCCAGCGGAAGCTCGTGAGCGCAAAGCGGCTCCGGCGTTCAGTCTGAAACGCTGTGTAGCGTGATATTAGGCGCGGACGCTGCGCTTTACGCAGAATGAAACTGTTGCTTCCATCAATGTCACCGCGAAGTTCTGGATAGGTTCCGCATCCGGTGTTCTGGCGGCTATGGCGGCTCGTGTGTGCATTGCGCTTGCACTCTGCGTCATAGCCGGCGTGGAACTGCGCAGCGGTCAACTCACGCGGCTGCTTGCCCCCCCAGCTTGAGCCGGCCGCGGGTTATGCGCTGTCCCCAGCAGGCTCCAAGCCGCTAGCCAAAGTTCGAGCTATCGTCGATACCTCGCTGCATCCGTCCATTGTCCACTATCATCCGTCGCACGAAATTGAAGTGTGGCAAGTATAAGCGTTCGCCTGTGGTGACGCCGTCCATGGTCGAGTCCTATCGAGAAGCTCATGGTCGAGTGCGTCGAACGCGGCATCGAGCAGCTCCACGATGGTGCGCTCCTCGCTGTCTTGGCCAAGCGCTTCGGTCGCTAGTCGGATGGCGCCAATCGCGACGATGGCGACGAGGCGAAGACCGGTTTGTCGCGCCGGGTCGGGCCAGCGCTCGCTCAACGCCGTCAGCAACGTGCGCTCGTGCTCGACATAGCTTGCCTGCTTGCGTGCCTGCACGGCGGGGCTCGCCTTCATCAGCCGGTCGATCTTCACCATGTCGTCGGCCGGCACCTCGGCGCAGGTCGCGATCACCGCAGCACGGATCAGCTCCAACGGGGATTTCGTGCCGTCACCGTGCCGGACCCGCTCGGCGATCAGCGCGCCCATGCCTTGCTGAAGCGAGAGGAGAATGTCGTCTTTCGACGGAAAATAATGGAAGAATGAACGACGCGAAATGCCGGCGGCCGCCGCAATCTCGTCGACCGTCGTCGCGTCAATGCCCTTGTCGATGAACAGGCACATGCCCGCGTCGACGATCCGCCGCAGCGTCTCCGCTCGCTTGCGCTCGCGTAGACCGGCGATTGGCCCAGCATCTTTCTTCACCGACGGCATCATTTCGCGCTTGATTATTGCACTTAGTGCAAGATATCACTTGCACTAAGTGCAGCAATAGCAGGCGCGGCGACAATGCGAAAGTGGACGCTGGCAGATATGCCACGACAAGACGGGCGAAATGCGGTGGTGACGGGCACGGGCGGGCTCGGCCTCGAGGTGGCTCGCGCACTGGCACGTGCCGGCGCCGGCGTGGTGATCGCCGGGCGCGATGCACGCAAAGGAGCCGGCGCGGTGTCGCACATCCTGTCGGATGTCGCGTCAGCCACGGTGCACTTCGAGCCGCTCGATCTCGCCTCGCTCCGCTCGGTCGCGCAATTCGCTGAACGCCTCGGTGAGCGGCAGCAGCGCGTCGACATTCTGGTCAACAACGCCGGCGTCATGGTCCCGCCCGAGCGGCGCGAGACGGCGGACGGGTTCGAGCTACAGTTTGGTACCAACCATCTCGGACATTTCGCCCTTACCGGGCAGCTGTTGCCGCTGCTGCGCGCCGCGGAGCATGCACGAGTCGTGTCGGTGTCGAGCGTCGCGGCGCGTGCGGGATCGACCGACTGGGACGACTGGAATGCACGGGCCGGTTACGCGCCAATGCCGGTCTATGCCCGCTCCAAGATCGCGTGCCTGATGTTCGCGCTGGAGCTCGAACGGCGCAGTGTCGCCGCCGGCTGGCCAATCAGCAGCATTGCCGCTCACCCCGGCGTGGCGCGGACCGAGTTGCTGCATAACGGCCCCGGCCGTGGCAGCGCTCACAGCATCGCGCGCACGCTGCTGCCGTTCCTGTTCCAGCCCGCCGCCCAAGGCGCGCTGCCGTTGCTGTTTGCGGCAACCGCATCGGACGCTCAGGCGGGCGGCTATTATGGCCCCGATCGGCTGGGCGAGACGCGCGGTCATCCCGCGCCAGCGAAGGTGCCGCCACAGGCGCTCGATCAGCACGCGGCCGAGCAGCTTTGGACCCTGTCGCAGGACGCGACCGGCGTGCGGTTCTGAGTGGAGAGGACACGGATCATGGCGAGATACCTGCCCCTTGCTGCTTTCGGCTGGCTGACACTTACCGGAACTGCGCATTTCGTGATCGACGTGGTCAGTCAGCATATCCGCGGCAAGCACGTCCCCGGATCGGAAACGACGCTATATTACGAATTCCATTCGGCCTTCGCGCTCGGACAGGTGCTGTTCGGCCTGATGTGTCTGTGGGCGACGCGGCGCCAGCCCGACCTGCTGCGTGATCCGATGGTGGCAACGCTCGCATTTGGCGGTGCCGCGGCGTGGCTGGCACTGACCTTCTTCGCGATGGAATATCGCGAACCACGCATCAATGCGGGCATCTTCATCGCCTTGCTGTTGGCAGCCACCGTGGCGGTACGCGCCCGCGCCTGACGCAGCGCGACGTGCAACGAGGTCATTCGAACAGGAGAACCATTATGAGCGTAGCGAGCAAGGTCGTGGCTATCACAGGTGCGAGCAGCGGCATCGGACGCGCGACCGCGCTGCTGTTGGCCGAGCAAGGCGCCATCGTCATTCTGGGAGCAAGGAGGGATGAGGCGTTGGCGCTGATCGCCAACGAGATCGTGCGCGGCGGTGGCCGAGCGTCGTATCACATCACCGATGTCCGCCGTCGCGGTGATCTCGAAGCCCTTGTCGCGCATGCGCTCAGCATCGGCGGACGGCTGGACGTCATCGTCAACTGCGCCGGCATCGGGCCGATCTCGCGCTTCGATGCGCTCGATGTCGACGCGTGGGACGCGATGATCGACGTGAACCTGCGCGGCACCCTTTACGGCATCGCCGCGGCGCTGCCGGTGTTCCGCCGGCAGAACAGCGGGCACGTGATCAACGTCATCTCGACGGCGGGGCTGCGCCTCGTGCCGACGATGGGTGTTTATGCCGCCACGAAGAACGCCGTCCGCACCGCAACGGAGGTGCTCCGGCAGGAGGCTGGTCCGAACCTGCGCGTGACCGAGATTTCCCCCGGCATGATCGCGACGGGATTCGCCGACGGCATCACCGATGAGGCCACCCGCGCAGCCACGAACAGTCAAACCGGCGGCATCGCGATCCCACCGGAGGCGATCGCCCGTGGCATCCTCTACGCCATCGAGCAGCCACCCGAGGTCGACGTCGGCAGCATCGTCATTCGCCCGACCGCGCAGGGGTGACCTATTTGCTGCGGCACCTCGTCAGCATTTGCCTGGGTCAGGTCGGAGCTTACGGCCTTGCGGCGATAATCAGGTGATTCCCTCTGCCGACAGCCGGCGTTCTTTCGGAAATGAGATAGTAACGATGCAATCTCGCGTGTGCCTGACGATGTCGCTCGCTCTGGTTTTGCTCAGTGTTCCTGCTGCGGGCAAACCCGGCGATGGTCCCCGCTATATCAAGCCCCCGTCGTCCGTACTGCGTCCGGTCGACCGGACGTTCGACGGCGTGATCGATGTCCACGTCGATGCGACCGATGTGCAACGGCGCATCTTCTCGGTCCGCCAGCGTATCCCGATCGGCAAGGACGGCCGGATGACGCTCCTCTATCCGCGTTGGGAAGCGGCCAGCCATGGCCCCAGCCTGAGCGTCACCGACCTTGCCGGACTTGCCGTCGAAGCCGCAGGCCGCCCTCTGCCGTGGCGTCGCGACCCCTACGAACCGCATGCCTTTCATGTCGACGTGCCACCCGGCACATCGGTGATCGAGGTGCGGTTCCAGATGGTCGCCGGCGATACGTTGCTATCGCCCGACGTCGTGTCGGTGCCGTGGCAACGGCTGATCCTATACCCCGCAGGCTGGTACGCGCGAAACATCGGCGTGACCCCTACCCTGACCTTGCCGAGCGCTATGCGCGCTTTCACGACGCTAAAGGTCGAGCGTTCCGAGAGTGCGACGATCCGTTTCGCTCGCACGACGCTGGACACGCTCCTAGGGTCCAAACCCAATC
>NZ_LDTE01000220.1 GCF_001476905.1 Sphingomonas sanguinis
CGGCGGGGCGGGGTCGGCGGGCTGATCGCGGCCGCCGGTGCCTCGCGCGCGGACAGGGCGGCGAGCGGCAATTCGATGCGCATCCGCTCGAATGCTTCGATGCGGGCGGCACGGCGCAGGCGGGTGGCGATGGGCTGGGCGACCAGGTTGGCGAACAGCGCGCCATATAAGGTGGCCAGCAGCGCGATCGCCATCGCGCCGCCGATCCGCTGCGGATCGTTCATCGTCGCGAACATCGCGGCCAAGCCGATCAGCGTGCCGACCATGCCCATGGCGGGCGCGGCCTCGGCGGCTCCTGCCCAGACATCGGCGACTGCCAGATGCCGCTCGACCCGCGCCAGCCGCGCGTGGCGGGTGCAGGCGACGACGGCCTCGGGGCGTTCGCCATCGACGATCGCAGCAATCGCCTCGGCCAGGTCGGGATCGGTGATGACCGACCGGTCGAGCGTCAGCACGCCGTGCCGCCGGGCGATCCGGTCGAGATGGGTGATCTGTTCGAGCAACGGTTCGGCCGAATAGGGCGCGCGGACCAGCACGCGCAGCGCCCGGACGCTGCGGCCCGCATCGCGCCACGGCGTGCGCAGCAGCGTCGCGACCAGCGTTCCGCCGAGCACGATCGCCAGGGCGGCCGGATCGAAGAATTGGGAGAGGGGCGGCAAACCGTTCATGCGCCCGTGCTTTGCAAGGGGCGGGCCAATTCGAGCCAGCGGCATCCCAGGG
>NZ_LDTE01000221.1 GCF_001476905.1 Sphingomonas sanguinis
TCCAGCCGCGCCGCCATGGCCACCGCGGCCAGACCCGCCAGGGCGCCGCGCAGGGCATAGATCCAGATGGTGATGGTGCGTACCTTGATGCCCGACAACCGCGCGACCTCGGCGCTGCCGCCCATGGCATAGAGGTTGCGGCCACCGGCGCGAAAGCGCAGGAACACCCAGGCGACCAGCAGCATCAGCAAAAACAGCCCGACGGTGACCGAGAGGAAGCCGAAGTGCCGCACCGTGGCCAGACTGGTGAACCAGTCCGGAAAGCCGACGATCTGGCGACCGTCGGTGAGGATGTTGGCCAGGCCGCGGGCCACCGACATCATGGTCAGGGTGGCGATGAAGGCGGGTAGCCGGGCGCGGGCGATGAGCAGGCCCGAGACCAGGCCGCAGACCAGGCCGCCGAGGATGGCGGCGGGAATCGCCAGACCCAGCGGCCAGCCGATGTCCTGATAGAGCCAGCCCAGCAGCATCATGGAAAAGGCCAGCACCGAGCCCACGAGACTAA
>NZ_LDTE01000222.1 GCF_001476905.1 Sphingomonas sanguinis
CATCGGCGACCTTGAGCAGTGCGTCGGCGGGCAGGTCGGTGATGATGTAGTCGTTGCGGCCGGCGAGATCGGTTGCGACCCTGGCGACATCGTCGCTGTCCTTGACCTTGACCTCGTCGAGCGTGAAGCGCTGGTTGAGGAATTTGCCGGTCGTATTGTTGTCCTCGATCGCAAGCCGCGCGCCGGCGATGCCGTCATTGTCGGCCGGTTGCTCGACCAGCGAGAGCGTCGATTTGACGCCGGCATGGCCGAGATAGCCGATATGGATCTCGACGGGATCAGCCGCCAGCGCTCCGGTCGCCATCAGGCTGAGCGCGATCGTGCCGATCAACCATCGGAACATAACTCCTCCCGCAGTCCTTGTTCATTCGGGCATGGCATTGTCGCACCATGCGTTGACGTGCAAGATGACCGAATTGGCCTGGCTTGCAACCCCGCTTTTTGTCGTTGCCAGGTACCAAATTTCGATTGGTTCACAATCATGAGAACAGCGTTCGCGTTGGTCGTATCGTTGCTGGCGATGTCGGCGGGGGCGGTGCGAGCCGAACCGCCCAAGCTCGCGGTGTTCGATCTCGAGTTGATCGACACCAGCCTGCAGGGAGAGATGAACGGGCCGCGCACCGACGAGCAGGCGCGGCTGCTCCGGGCCGGCGACCAGGTGCGCAAGGAGCTCGCGGACTCCGGCAAGTTCCGCGTGCTCGATATCGCGCCCGTCAATGCTGCGGCGCACGGCAGCAATCTTCAGGCCTGCGGCGGATGCGACGTGAAGCTGGCCGGCGAGCTCGGGGCCGACCTCGCGATGACCGGCGTGGTACAGAAGGTCTCCAACCTCATCCTCAACATCAATCTGTACCTGCGGGACGTGCATACCGGGCAGTTGGTGGCCGCGGCGAGTGCCGACATGCGCGGCAACACCGACGAATCCTGGTCGCGCGCCACCGC
>NZ_LDTE01000223.1 GCF_001476905.1 Sphingomonas sanguinis
TCATCACTCCGTATGTAGTGTTGATATCCGGTTTACCTACTATGGTGTGGTACATCCCTGTCGTATTCTAGTGCGCACTCGGACCCGTCGAGATCACAGCGCTTAAGATCGTCGTCCGCTGCAGATGGGTATCAGAGAGAGGCGCCACACCGGGAAGCCGTTGTCGGTCGCGCGCTGATAGAAGTGCGAGCGGGGCGCGGCCCAGAATGGCTCGCGCCGCGCCATGCGGCGAAACAGCGTGACCGTCGCGTCGGTCAGATAGTACAGCGGCAACAGCAGCGCGGCGGCGAATTGCTGATGCAGCGCGAGCTCGAGCAGGCACCAGCCGAGCAGCAGGCCGATCGGCAGGCTGCCGACATCGCCGAGGAATATCTTTGCCACCGGCCGGTTGAACGGCGCGAAGCCGAGCAGTGCGCCGCACAGCGCCGCCGCGACCAGCGCGGGAGCCGCGCCGATATGGCCGTAGCTGCCGAGCAGGGCGACCACCACCGTGATCGGCACCCCCTCGGCCACCGTCATCAGGTCGAGCCCGTCCATGAAGTGGACGAGGTTCACGAACCAGAGGCCGGCAATCAATAGCAGGCCGCGTGCGAGCCAGAGCGGGCAGGCCGGAACGAGCCTGAGATCGCCGGGCACCGAAAACAACACGGCGGCAACGGCGGCGGCCTGCAGCAGCAGCCGCGGGATGACGGGCAGGGAGTGGATGTCGTCGGCAAAGCCCACCACCGCGATGAACAGGCAGGCCGCGAACACCGTGAAGGGA
>NZ_LDTE01000224.1 GCF_001476905.1 Sphingomonas sanguinis
ATTCTACACCGGTTGGGGTTCGACCGAGACCGCGCCGACCTCGACCGGCACCTATTGGGACACCGAGCGCGTCGGCTTGATCGGCCTGCCGTTCCCCGGCGTCGAGCTGAAGATGGTGCCGTGCGGCTCGAAATACGAGTTGCGGCTGCGCGGCGTCAATGTCACGCCGGGCTATTTCGGCCAGCCCGATCTCACGGCGAAGATGTTCGACGAGGAAGGCTTCTATTGCATCGGCGATGCCGGCGTGTTCGTGGACCCCACGGATCCGCTGCAAGGCATCATCTTCGCGGGCCGCGTGGTCGAGGACTTCAAGCGGACGACCGGCACTTTCGTCCATGTCGGCTCGCTGCGCACCGTTGCGATCGCGGCCGCGACGCCGGTCGTGCAGGACGCGCTGGTGGCGGGGCAGGATCGCGAATTCATCGGCCTGTTGTGCTGGCCGAACCTGCATGCCTGCCGCCAGCTCATCGGCAATGCGGACGCGAGCTAGGAGGACGTGATCCGGCATCCGGCCGTGATCGCCTGTCTCGAAAAGGGCTGGCAGGCCCACAACGCGTCCACCACCGGCAGCAGCATGCGGATCGCGCGCGCGATGCTGATGGTCGAGCCGCCATCGATCGACGGCAACGAGCTCACCGACAAGGGC
>NZ_LDTE01000225.1 GCF_001476905.1 Sphingomonas sanguinis
GTCTATCAGCTGGTCGGCGAAGCTGGCGACCTGCTCTCGGTGCCGCACGGCGTCAAGCATTGGTTCGATGGCGGGCCGGAGGCTGATTTCACCTGCATCAGGCTGTTCACCAACCAGGAGGGCTGGGTGGCGCATTTCACCGGCGATGCGATCTCCGACGCATTCCAGAAATATGAGATCGCCGCCTGATGGCGATGGTTCTGGACGCGGAGGTGGTGCTGCTCGACATCGAGGGAACCATCGCGTCGAAATCCTTCGTGCATGGACGGTCCTCTTTGGCTATTCCCGTGCACGAATGGCGGACTTCGTCGCGGCCCGGCGCGGCGACCCGGAGATCGAGGCGATCCTGGCCGACGTCGCGGCGCGAGCCGGCGGCACCGATCCGGTGGCGGCGCTGCTGGCGTGGCAGGATGCCGACCAGAAGATTCCGCCGCTGAAGAAGCTGCAGGGCAGGATCTGGGAGAGCGGTTACAAGGAGGGCGCCTATGTCAGCCACATCTACGATGATGCGCTGATAGCCCTTCGCCGCTTCAAGGCGGCCGGTCTGCCGCTCTACATACTTTCCTCCGGCTCGGTGCAGGCGCAGATCCAGTACTTTCAGTTCAGCAGCGCCGGCGATCTGCGCAGCCTGTTCGA
>NZ_LDTE01000226.1 GCF_001476905.1 Sphingomonas sanguinis
GGGTCAGAGGGCCACGGTCGCTGGGCACGCCTCGATGAAGTCGACGCCGTAATTGTTATCCTCTCCGATGCCGGTCGCGACCGCAAAGACATTGGGGACGAACAGGATGTGCTCGGGCGGGAAGCCGATGGACATCAGCAGGTCATAGGCGCGGGCGCAGATCTCGACCTTGCGGTCCTTGGTGTCGGCCTGGCCGACCTCGTCGAACGCCATGACGACCACCGCCGCGCCGTACGCCATGCAGCGGCGGGCATAGTGAAGGAACGCCTCCTCGCCTTCCTTCATGCTGATCGAGTTGACGATCGGCTTGCCGGACACGCACTTCAGCCCGGCCTCGATCACGCTCCATTTCGAGCTGTCGATCATGATCGGCACGCGCGCGATATCCGGCTCGGCGGCGATCAGCTTGAGGAAGGTGGTCATGGCGTATTCGGCGTCGAGCAGCCCTTCGTCCATGTTGACGTCGACCACCTGCGCGCCATTCTCGACCTGGCTGCGCGCCACCTCCACCGCGCGGGTATAGTCGCCCGCCAGGATCATCTTCTTGAACGCCGCCGATCCGGTGACGTTGGTCCGCTCGCCGACATTGACGAAATTGGTGGAGGATGCGGTCTGGGTCATTTTTTGATCTCTATTCCTCCCCTTGTAGGGG
>NZ_LDTE01000023.1 GCF_001476905.1 Sphingomonas sanguinis
GTCGAACTGACCGCGCGGGTCGAGGCGCTGCTGCGCCGTCCCAACGACACGCGCGAAACGCGACTGATCGTCGGTCCGCTCGACCTGGACCTGCTCACCGGACGCGCCACCCGCGCGGGGCGGGACCTGGAATTGTTGCCGCGCGAGCTGAAACTGCTGGATTACATGGTCCGGCGACCGGGGCGGATCATCACCCGTTCGATGCTGCTCCAGGATGTCTGGGGGTATACCTTCGAGCCCAATACCAATGTCGTCGACGTCCATATGGGCCGCCTGCGCCGCAAGGTGGACGGCGAGGGCGAGGCGCCGCTGATCCGCAACGTCCGGGGGCAGGGCTATGTCTTTGATCTTCACTGATCCGCGCGCGCGGGCGACGTGGCGCTGGGGTGGTGCGCTGGCGGCGATGCTGGTGCTGCAGTCGCTGGCGCTGGCGGCGGTCTTCTGGGTGCTGGCGGGCGACAATCACCGGCGCGAGATCGAGCATCGGCTGAGCGACGACTGCACCTTCTTCCGCCTGACCCCCGCCGCCGAACGGTCCGAGGAGCTGCGGGAGAAGCTGGACCGCGATCTGCACCGCGACCTGTTCCTGGCGCTGTTCGACCCGAACGGGCGACGGATCGCGGGCAATGTCGCGCGGATACCGCCGGGTGCGCCGGCGGGCGGATCGTTCGTCGCCACCGTCGCACCCACCGAATTGCCGGGCAAGCGCAGCGACGAGGCGCGGGTGCAGCTGTGCGCGATGCCGGACGGCACCCGTCTGCTCGTCGGCGTCGATCTGGACGATACGGTGGAATCGATGCGGCTGGTCGGCCAGTCGCTGTTTGTCGGACTGGTGCCGGGCATTCTGCTGGCGCTGGTCTTCGGATTGATCGCCGGGCGGCGCGCGGCGCGGCAGGTCGATGCCGTCCGCCGCCTGACCGAGCGGATCATGGCGGGCGACCTGTCCGAACGGCTGCCCGTCGCGCGCGATCCCGACAGTTTCGGGCTGCTGTGCGCCGACATCAACCAGATGCTCGACCGGCTCCAACTGTTGGTCGGCGACATGCGCGGCATCGGCGACGATATCGCGCATCAGCTGCGGACACCGCTGACGCGCCTGCGTGCACGGGTCGAGCGCGGGATGCGCGACGATGCCGATCGCGATGCGTTCGCCGCGACGGCGGAGGCGACGCTGGCGGATGTCGACACGCTGCTGGGTATCGTCGCCGCGCTGCTGCGCATCCGCGAGCTGGAGGACCACGCCCGCCGCAGCCGCTTCGCACCCGTCGACCTGGCGCAGCTGGTCGAGGATGCGTGCGATCTCCACCGCCCGACCGCCGAGGATCGCGGCATCGCCTTGTCCTATGCGGTCGCTGCCGTTCCCCCGGTCGAGGGCGATGCCAGCCTGCTGATCGAGGCGGTATCCAACCTGATCGACAATGCCATGAAATTCGGGCCCGTCGGCGGCACGGTGCGCGTCACGCTGTCCGTGGATGGTCGCGACATCATGCTGAGCGTCGCCGACGACGGCATCGGCGTGCCCCCCGCCGAACGCGCGCTCGTGCTGCAACGCTTCTATCGCGGGCGTGCCGACCAGCCGGGGGTCGGGCTGGGCCTGCCGCTGGTCAAGGCGATTGCCGATCTGCACGGCTTCACGCTGGCATTTGCTGCGCAGGGCAGTGCGGTATCGATCCTTTGCCCCGGTGCGGCACATTAAAGAGGAATTTTGACAGGCCGCGTTCACCGCCTGCCGCTCCTCCGGCGGAGCCTCTATCCCAGGATCAGGAATGATGCGTTATGGTTTTGCGGCGTCCGTCGACAACAGCCTCAGCGCTACCACACCATAGAGAACCGCCAAGACGGCCATGACCGATAGCGGGCCGATCGCTTCGGCCGTACTGGCACCCATCTGGTTGAAACGGACGAAAAGGTGCATGGCGGGCGTCGCTGGCGACGCCCAGGCCAGCGTCGCGAGCCAGCCGGGCATCTGGTCGAGTGGCCAGGCGAAGCCCGCCAGGAAGACGAGCGGCACGGATGTCGGGATCAGCAGCTTCAACGCGGCATCACCGTCACGCACCGCATGTCCGATGGCCAGTCCCAGGGCGGACACGGCGGCCGCGAACAGCGGCATCGCCAGCGCCAATCCGGCCATGTTGCCGCCGCGCGGTATATCCTGCACCCAATAGGCGAAGCCGAAGAAGAAGGCCTGTGCCAGCAATCCGATAAGGATCATCGCCGCCCAGGTCCCGAGCGCGGCGGAGAGGCCGGTGAAGGGCGCGTTCCGCCGCCGCCGCTCGGCCGTCAGTCGTGCCGCGGCGAACAGCAGCGTCTGTTGCAGGATGATATTGGCGACGGCGGGAAAGATATAGTCGCGATACCCGGCGGTGGTGTTGAACAGCGGCTGCACGCGCACCAGTCGGCCGGGATCGGGCAAGCGGCGATCGATCGTCCGCGCGCGCTCGGCCAACCGTGCGCGCAGTGTGTCGACCAGCGTTTGCACGATTGCCTCGGCCCGCGTGAAATAGGCGGCGTTGACGACCAGGGCGATGCCTGCGCCGGGCCGGGCGGCGGCGGGATTGGTGACGATGCGGTCCAGGTCGCGTGACAGCAGCAATATGCCGTCGGCGCTACGATCGAGCAGCCGGTCCTCGCCCGTCGCCATGTCGGGCGCCATGCCGACGATGCGCACCGATCGACTGGCCGACAGTGCCCGGACGATCGAACGGCCCAGCGGCGAATGGCCCTGATCGACCACGACCAGTCGCATCCCGACCGATTCCTGCTGCGAATAGGGCGCCGGATAATAAAAGGCGTAGAGCAGGACCGAGAGCATCGCCAGCGACAGCAGCGCGCGGGTCGTCGCGACCTCGATCAGCGTTCGCTCAAAGGCGTCGCGCAGCGTCATCGGGCGTGCGCGCTCCGTCCGAACAGCCAAAGCCCGGCTCCCCCGGCCAACACGGGATAGAGCAGCATCACCCCCGCCTCGACCAGCAGGGGCCCGGCATGCGCGCCGATCATCACGTCCATCTCGAACCGGACATAATGAGTGAGCGGCAGCACCGCGCTCCAGACGCGCGCGAACCACGGCGCCCCGTCGATCGGCAGCGAAGCCCCCGAATAGGCGAGTGCCGAACCCGCGACGATGACGGCGGCGGACAGCGCGGTCGCGACCTCGCGGGTGACGACGATCAGGAACAGCGCGACGCCGACGGTCGCCAGCGACAGCAGCCCCAGTCCGGCCGCCACCGCCCAGATGCTGCCCAGGAAGCGATAGTCGCCGAGCAGCGTCAGGGCGACGATCCAGACGATGCCCCACAGCCAGCATGCCACCGCATGGGGCCCAAGCCGCCCGACCAGATTCCAGCGCGCGTGCGGCGTGGCGCGGGCGTGGCTGGCGAAGGCGCGATCGACCATCAGCGGCGCGACCGCGCCGATGGCTGACACCGCGAACAGCAGGTGAATGACGGCCGGGCCCAGCAGCAACCCCAGATACCATCCCAGGCTGACGGTCTGGTTGCCGAGCAGCGTCACGCGTACGCCGGGAAGCGGGATGGGCAGCGACACTACACCGTTCGCTCCGACCAGGCGAGGCGTCGCCTGTGCGATGGCCTGGGTCGCGGCGGCGCGCATTGTCGCTTGCGCGATCGATCCCGACGCCAGGAACTGGGCCTGGTAGAGGATTTCGACCGGCGGCGCGTCGGCCTCCCCCACGCCGCGCGGGATGACCAGCACCGCCAGCGCGCGCTCGGACCGGATCATGCTCATGGCATGAGCGATGTCGGGAAGGACCGCAACGACCTTCAGCATCGGCGAGCCGTCGATCGTCCGCCGGATCGCGCGGGCGACCGCGCTACCGTCGCGGTCGACGATCACCACGGGCTCGTCGCGCAACGACCCGCCCGAGATCATCGCCCCCATCAGCGCGAGCAGAAGGGCGGGCATCAGCGTCAACAGGATCAGGTCGACCCGAGACCGCCCGAGCCGCGCGATCTCCGCCCACCAGCCGCGCGCCATGGCGGAGCCCGGCGTCATCGGTCGAACAGCACGCTCATGCCCGGCCGCAGCCCTTCGACCCGGCCCACCGGGACCAGACGGACCTCGAACCCCCGCACGTCATAGCCGCGCGACTGGCGATCGGCGCGGAAGGTCGCGAACTCGCCCTGCATCGCCAGATGGCGGACGCGGAAGGCCACCGTCCGGTCGAGCGCGGGGACCCGGCCCTGGAGCACCTGTCCCTCGGTCAGGCCATGCAGCGCATCCTCGCGCACGGTCAACAGCACATAGGGGTGGTCGATATCGACGATCTGAAGCGCAGGCAGCACCGGACTGACGATCTCGCCGGGCTGGAGCAGACGGCGCGACACCTGGCCCGCGATCGGGGACACCAGCCGCGTTTCGCCCAGCAGGGCGCGGGCCGTGGCGTCGGCGGCTTCCGCGACGCGCACCTGCGCCTCGGCAATGCGGCGGGTCTGCGGCCGGGCACCGACCAGCGCCTTGCGATACTGGGCCCTGGCCGCCTCCGCCGCGCGGGCGCTGCTGTCGCGTGCGGCGCGCGCCTCGTCACGACGCTGCGCGGCGATCACGCCCTGGGCATAGAGCGTGTCGGCGCGACGCGCACTGACCGCGCCCAGGTCCGCGGTGGCCTGCGCCGCCAGCCATGTCGATTTCAGCGTCGCGACGTCTTCCTGCCGCGCGCCTTCGTCGGTCAGCGACCGGGTGGCGCGTGCGCCATCCAGCGTGGCGGCGGTCTGCGCCGCGGCATTGCCCAGTTCCGGGCTCGACAGGGTGGCGACGACCTGGCCCGCGCGAACCCGGTCCCCCTCCTCGACGAGCAACCGGTCGACGCGGGCCAGCGCCTTGGTCGCGACATTCACGCTGTCCGCCTCCACCTCACCCTGCAGCGGCGGCATCGCCGGACGGCTGGCGAGCCACAGGCCGATGGCGAGCAATACGACGATCACCGCCAATGCGGCGTAAAGAATCAAACGGTTTCGCCGCGTGGGCGGCGCTTCCTGCACGTCCTCTGTCATTGCGCCCCTCCCGCCGTGACATGCTGATCGGCGCGGCGAAGAAAGTCCTCGAACTCGTGCATCCGTCCGCTTGCCGTCAGTAATCCCGCCAGTGCCAGATCATATTCGTAGGCGGTGGCGACGCGCTGTGCTCGTGCTGCGGCCAGCGCCGCCTCGGCACCGGCGACGCGCGTCACCGTTCCTTCGCCTTCGCGCAGGGCTATACGCTGCACGCGCAGATTTTCGGTGGCGGCCGCGATCGAGCTGTCGAGCAGCAGGAAGGACCGGCGTGCGCCTTCCACCAGGTTCCAGGCGCGACGGATCGCCTCGCTCGCTTCCTTGCGGGCCGCGCGTCCCGCATCGGCGGCGGCCAGTTCCCCCTCGCGCGCGGCGGCCAGCGTGTGGCCGCGATCCAGGCTCGACAGCAGCGTCAGGCGCGCGCCGACACCGACCACCCAGTCCGGCTCGGTGAGCAGTGCGTCGCGTCTGTTCGCGTTATACTCGCCGAAGCCGAAGACCTGCGGGCGATAGCGCGCCTTGGCCAGATCGACCGCCGCCCCGGCCAGCTCGCGCGACGCATCCGCCTGGCGGGCGAGCGGCACGTCGCCTTCGCGGCCCAGGAACGTCTCGACCGGCGGCAGGACCCGGCTGGAGACGAACAGGGGCGTGGACGGCGCGACCTCGGGCAGGTCGAGCGCGTCGCCCAGATCGCGGGCGGCCGCGTCGTCCGCCAACAGGGCGCGCTGCAGGCCCCGCTCGGCCGTGTCGCGGGCGACAGCCGCCTCCAGCGTGGTGGCGTGCGGCGTCACTCCGGCGGCTTCCGACTTGCGGACATCCTCGTACAGGGCACCCAGCGCCTCCCGGCTTTGCTGTGCCGAATCGCGCAGCGCCTGCGCCGCCAGCCGTCCGAAATAGACCCGGACCAGGTTCAGTTGCGCCAAGTCGCGGGCTTGCCCGGCGCGCGCCTCCGCCATGGTCGTGCCCGCACGGGCGCCGCGCTGGATGGCCGGGATCGCGCCGCCGGTGTAGATGGGCAAGGCGGCCTGCACGGTCGGGCGGAACACCGTGTCGCGATACCGATAGGACAGGCTGTCCGGGATCAGGGCGAAAAGGCCGGGCAGGGCCCGGTCGATGCGGCCCACCACCTCACCGGCAATCTGCTGAAAGGCGGGGGGGAGCGATCCCGGGACGGTGGACAGGAAATCCTGCGTCGCACCCAGCGCACCGGCCCGCGCGTCCGACAGATCGACGGCCAGCGTCTTCTGATATTCCAGCAGCTGGGCAGAGGCGGTGACGGTCGGGCGATGGAGGGTGCGGGTGGCGGCGGCCGCCTCCCGCGCCGCCGCGATTGCATGGTCCGCGCTGGCAAGCGCCGGGGACGATGCATCCAGGCGCGCCCGCGCCGCCGCGAAGGTCAGCGACGGCGCCTGGGCCTGCGCCTGCGCGGATGCCCCCATGGTCGCGGCGATCAGGACGAGGGTGATACGCATGGGGGCAGCATAGCGACCGCGACGAAACCTGTCTCGCGCCGTTCTGCTCCGACCCTTACGGGATCATTCGTTCGGCCCGCAGCCGCTCGAACGGCGTGAAGCCGAGGCGTCGGTCACCACCTCGAACGGGCGGCCGAGGTCGGCGGCTTGGACATGTCGGACGCAAAGAACCTGCGGTCACCGCGTTGCGAATGGGCGCGGCAATTCCGCCAGTGCAGGTCTGAGCGGCTGACCCGCCGATCCAGGGGACGATCGCACGGTCTTCAAGAGGATCGCTGGATGTCGATCAGGCTGCCCGGCTGGTCGGTGGGTGGCGGAAATTGGCTGTGCGGTGGTGGGCCTGGGATCGTGAAGGAGAAGCCGCATCGACGTTGAACCGCATCACCGACGCCATCAGCGTCTCGCATTCCTGCGCCAGCACGCTGGCCGCTGCGGTCGACTCCTCGACCATTGCGGCGTTCTGCTGGGTTACGGAGTCGATCTCGCCGATCGCGATATTGACCTGGCCCAGGCTGTGCGCCTGCTGTTCCGAGAAGCGGGCTATCACGTTGACGACGGTGCTGACGTCCGAAACCTTGCCCATGATCCGTTGCAGCGCATTGCCGGTTTCGTCGACCAGCACCACGCCCGAGCGGACGTGCTCGATGGCGGAAAGGATTCGCGCCTTGACGTCCGAGGCCGCATCGGCCGAGCGTTGCGCCAGTGCGCGGACTTCGGACGCGACGACGGCAAAGCCCTTGCCCGCATCACCCGCTCGCGCCGCTTCGACGCCCGCATTCAGCGCAAGGAGATTGGTTTGGAAGGCGATGCCGTCGATGACGGTGATGATGTCCACGATCTCGCGGCTGGCCTGGTCGATGCCGTTCATGGCGGTGATCGACTTGGCGACGATCTCGCCGCCCTTTTCCGCCTCGTCGCGCGCCTCCGTCACGGCGCGATTGGCCTCGCCCGCGCTGACGGCCCCTTCGCGAACGCCCTGGGTGATTTCGCCGACCGCAGCCGCCGTTTCGCGCAGGCTGGCGGCCTGCTGCTCGCTGCGCGCCGACAGATGGTCGGTGGCCTGACGAATTTCCTCGATGTTCGAGCGGATGGTGCCAGCACTGCCGCGCACATCGCTGGTTAGGCCGGAAAGGTTCTGGACGGCGCGGTTGAAGTCGGTGGCCAACTGGTGGAAGGAGGGCGGCAGGTCGGTGAGGCGAACGGTCAGGTCCGCCTCGGACAAGCTGTGCAGACCGGAGCCGATTGCCTGCAAGGCCAGTTCGCGCTCGCGGTCGTCGCTGACCTTGGCCTTGGCGGCATCACGGAAGACGACGACAGCGCGGGCCATGTCGCCCAGCTCATCACCGCGCTCGCTGCCCGGTACTTCGATATCGTTGCGACCGCGTGCCAGCTCGGCCATCAGGCGGGTCAGTGTCGTGATCGGTTGTGCGATGCTGCGGCTAAGTACGATCAGAAGGGTGATGACGACGCCGATCATCATCACCCCGCCCAGGAGCAGGGCCACGATGGCGGTACCGATCGCAGTATTCTGCGAGGCGGCATTGCGGGCGATCGCCGCCGTTTCCTGGTCGCGAATGGCGCGGAGGGGTAGCACGATGTCGCTGGTCAATACGGCTTTGCCGGCGTCGCGGACCGCCTGCTGCGCTTCGTCGCGCCGCCCCGCCTTGACCCAATCGGTCAACCGGTCACTCCACGTTCGCCGCCACTTGGTCTTCTCGGCATTGGACTTGGTCAGCAGCGCCAGCTCATTCGGGTCGCTCAGCATCGCGGCCAGCTCGCGGCTGGTCGTGTCATACTCCTTGCGCGCTTCCTCGTAGGACTTGAGATAGCTCTTGTCCGCCGTCACCAGGAAACCCCGCAACTGGCTGTTCTCACGCAGGATCGACGTCTCCAGGGTCAGTGCCTTGGCATAGACTTCCTGGGCATGATTGTTGCGCTTGGTGGCGTCGCGGATTTCCCAGATGTTGGCGAAGAACACGATCGTCATGATCGCGGCCGACAGACTGACGATCAGGAACGATACCCCCAGCTTCTTGGGAATGTTCATGTTCGTGAGCATTATGCGTTTCTCTCAAAAGGTCGGGCCAGAGGCGATGCGCGAGGATCAGTCCGATTGTCGGTGTCGGAGCCGTAGGAATGCCGTTGACCATTCCGTCTGTTTGGCGGGGACGCGATAGCGAGGCCGGGGACAGGAATGCCCCAAGCGATCACGGATGGCGCAAAACACAGTCGCACTGTCGCCCAATGCTTGGTCGCCATCATGCCATGTTAACCTTCGATTTCGTCGGACAAGTGCTAAGATCACCCGGTTAATTATGGGTGAATTCGTCGATCGCCTTCCGCCCCGATCCGGCATTACGCGGGTAACCATTCGATCCAGGCCCCGTACGGGTGGCAGTGGGCGAGCACGCAGTCGCGGCCGTCTGGCCAGGAGCGTAGTCGCAGTTCGACCCGCTCCCGCGCGTCGTCCCACTCGAAACCGATACAAGCCAAGGGCTTGGCTTGTGTCGCGGCCGCTCCGGCCTGTCGCAAGCTCGCCTCGATCGACGAACGGCTCTCCGCGCCGAGATATTGCAGGATCATCGAATGCAATAGGATGCGATGCCGACGATCCGTGCCCGGTGTCGCAAGGCGCGCCGCCAGCCAGGTTGCCGCATCGCCGGTGTCGAGTCGGGGCGGATGCCGACGCGCAATCGCCAGCGCCCGGTCCAGCCGTTCGGCGCGCTCGGGCTGGTCGGCGAAGATGAAAGACGCGAGCCGCTCGCACGCCGCCGGATCGTTAACGTCGAGCGGGTGGAGATCGACGCCGCGCGCTTCGCTCACGGTCACGACGGTATCGGGCGGCGGTGGACCACGCCATTCGGGAGCGATCCGCACCGTCGAGTCCGACTTGCCCGTCCGGACCCCGCCCAGATCATAGGCATAGTGCGCCAGATTGAGGTTCAACCCAGCGCTGGCGCCGATCTCGAAAAGGTCGAAATCATGGCCATAGTCTTGCGCCAGGACCATCAGGGCGGCGTGAAAGGCGGCCGCTCGACCGATTTCGTTGGTCTGCGGCACGCGCAGCAACCAGTCGACCAGAAACTCGTCATGGCTCGCCAGAGCCAGAGCGACCGCCTCGTCGAAGCGGTCATGCGTCCCGGCATAAAGAGCCGTGAGTTGCGGCTCGACCCTGCGTCGCGCCAAGGCATGGAGAGCGGCATTGATCCGCATCGCGATCGCCGAGGATGCCGCGGTGCTGCCCCATGACCGGATCAGCGCGGCGCTGAGCGGGGCCTTGTCGAGTTGCCGGTCCACGGCCGCCAGCAGATCGGCCACGAACGGTGTGCCGATCGCCCGCATGACCAGCGACTGTCGGTACAGTTCGCTCGGGTGTGCGGGCGGACCATCCGAACCCGGACACATGGTATTGGAATGCTCCGGCTGCATCGGTCGCCTATGACACTGGGAGAGTGGTTGGGAAAATACGCCCCGGGAGGACAGGAAAGCCCATCCCGAGGCGCATCACCCGGTCAGGCCGGATCAGAAGTTGAAGTTCGCGCCGGCGCTGAAGTTACGACCGACGAGACCTGCATAATGCCAGCTGCTCAGATAGTTCGGATTGCTGGTATAGGCTGCCGCCGCGAGCGGAGCGCGGGCATTGGTCAGGTTCTGGACACTGAAGAAGAAGCGGAAGTCATCGTTGACCCGTACACCGAGGTTCAGGTCGGTGTAGATGAACGGGCGGACGAAGCACTGATTGTTCACATCGCTCCCGGCGATGATAGGAACCAGCGTGTTCTTGCAACCCAGATCAATCACGCCGTTGACCGGCTGGATACGATCGGCCGCCACCTGCTTGATCCGGCCGACATAATAAGTCGTGCTGGTCAGCGAGAAATTGCCGACTTCGATCGTGTTCTGCCAGTTGCCACGGATGCGCGGGGTGCCGCCGCCCGACGACAGCTCGTACGGCCCCAGCGTACCCGCATATTTCTGCACGACGCCAGCCGGGGTGACGAGGTCGAGGCGAAGCACGCGGGTCACGTCGACGCGGCTGATGAACTTCACGCCATTGGCAAGCTGGACATTGGCATTGGCCTGCATGTCGATGCCCGAGCTGACCATATAGTTGGCGTTGACGTAAGGCACGTCGAACACCAGCAGACGGGGCAGGGCGTTCGGGTTGACGGGATCCGGCGCATCGATGACGTTGCACTTGTAGCCCGGATTCACCTTGGCCAGCGCGGCGCAACCATCGGTCGCGTTGGTCTGGCCGTAATAGGCATTGATCGCTTCTGAGCGCAGCGGTCCGCTGACGATCAGGTTCGACTTGCGGATATTATAATAGTCGACCGTGACGTTCAGCCAGCGCGTCGGGTTGAGGATCGTACCGACGGTGAAGCTGCGCGACACTTCCGGCAGGATGTCGGGATTGCCCTGCGCACCACTGCCGATGTTGTAGGAGGTGGTGTACGCGGGGCTGCCCGGATGCGCCGCGATAAAGCTGGCGGGCGGGTTGAACGTCGAGAAGCCCGAATAGCTGCTCGCCGGGTTGTATTCGGCGAAGGTCGGCGCGCGGAAGCCCTGCGAATAGGTGGCGCGGAGCGAGAATTCGCGGACCGGCGTGAACTTCGCACCGATCTTGGGCGAGAAGTGGCTATAGCCCTGCGAATAGTGATCGTAACGGCCCGAGACGTTCAGGTCGAACGAGCGGAGGAAGGGCGCATCGATTTCGAAGAATCCGGCGGTCACGGTCTGGCGGCCCTGGGCCGACGAGGTGTTCAGGTTGTAATAGGACAGGTCGAAATTCTGATTGCGGTTCATCAGCGTTTCGCGACGGACCTGGAAACCTGCACCGACATTGAGGTCGCCGCCCGGCAATTCCATCAGCGACTTCAGCAGCGAGCCGCCGATCGTCGCGATCGTCGAATAGGACGGGGTCGTCCGGTCCGGCGAAACTTGGTTGCGCACGGCCTGCGTGTTCTGCTCCGGATTGACGAAGTTGTACGCGCCCGTGTTTACCGCGTTCAGCAGGCCCTGGATGTTGATGAAGCCGCGCGATGTCACCGCGAAATTGTCGCGGGCGTAGACGCCGTTCAGGCGGAACTTGAAGCCGTTGCCCAGATCGCCCGAGATGCCGCCGGTCGCGCGGAACACGTCGACATAACGATGGCTGCCTGCCGGGATGTCGCCGAACAGGTAGAAGATGCGCGCGGCGTTCTCGGCCGGGTTGGCACCGGCCACGGCATAGGGATTGTTCGGGTTCAGGCGGCGATCCGCAGCCGAGGCGCAGTTCACGCCCGCCGAACAGACATACATGGGCAACACGATACCCGGGCTGCTCGACGCCAGCGCGGCCGAACCGCCGAACGGCTGGGTCTGGCGGATGCCCGCCGGGGTGCCGCGGATGTCGACTTCGGAATGCGAATAGCTGCCGCTGGCAAAGGCTTCCCAGCCCTCCGCGAGGCGGACGTTCAGGCGCGCCGTGGTCGAATAGCGCTCCTGGCGCGGCTGGATGATC
Organism: Sphingomonas sanguinis; assembly: GCF_001476905.1. Classification (GTDB taxonomy): domain Bacteria; phylum Pseudomonadota; class Alphaproteobacteria; order Sphingomonadales; family Sphingomonadaceae; genus Sphingomonas; species Sphingomonas sanguinis_B. The sequence goes on from NZ_LDTE01000023.1 coordinate 11,982, forward strand.
CCATATTCGTCGGGCAGGTTGTGCTTGCAGCCCGTACCCTGCGCCGCGCCCGAGGTCACCGTGAAGGTGCCGAACGGGCAGGCGTTCGGGTTGAGCAGGCGATACTGGTTGGTCGGCGGCGAACCGACCTGGCCCGCCAGCGGATTGTTGAGGTCGGTCTGCTGGACGCGGGTGACGACCGCCTGCGGGTTGGCTTGCAGAAGCGAGTCGTCGTTGCGGTTGCGATCCTGCAAGCCGCTCGGGCTCAGGTCCAGCGTGTTGAACGGATAGCCGCGCGAGTTATTGGTGATGTAACCGTCATAGGTATATTCACCGTTGACGTAGAAGTTGAAGCCCTGCTCGCGATAATCGCCGATACCGGCGGTCAGTGTGGCACGGTAGTGCGAGCCGTCGGCCTTTTCGGTGGTGCCGCCCTGGACCGAACCCGAAATGCCCTGAACGTTCTTCTTGCTGATCAGGTTGACCACGCCGCCGATGGCGTCCGCGCCATAGGTCGAGGAGGCGCCGTCCTTCAGGACTTCGACACGCTCGATGGTGCTGAACGGGATCGAGTTCAGGTCGACATAGGCGTTATGGCCGTCGTCGTTCAGCGGGAAGTTGGCCGAGCGCAGGCCGTCGATCAGCACGACGGTGGACGACACGCCCAGGCCGCGCAGCGAAACCGCCGCGCCACCGGCCGAGAAGCCGTTCTTGAAGCCGGTCGAGATCGAACCGGCGCTGTCGGCGGATACCGAGCGGATCGCTTCCTGCGCGGTCGTGATGTTCGCGCGCTGGAGCACGTTGGAGTTCACCACGGTCACGGGCGAGATCGAGCTGGCGTTGGAATCGCGGAACAGCGTGCCGGTAACGACGACCGTCGTCCCTTCCGCCGTGGCGGGTGCGGGGGCTGCCTGCTTGATCTGGACGTCCTGTTTCGTCTGCGCCTTCACGGATGCGGCAGCGTTCTGGTCGGCGGCGTCGGCCGTCTGAGCCGGTGCGGCTTCCTGCGCATAGGCCGGAGCCGCAATCGCCGTCAGCAATGCCGCGGTCGAAATCCCCAGGCGCAATTTACCGAATGCGGAATTCATCGAAGTCACTTAGCTCTACCCCCCTGTGATGCAGCGGCGACCTGCGTCGCGGCTACCCCGCTCGCCATGAACCGGCACAGCGTTAGGCGGGCGCCTATCACCCACGAAGTTACCGGGGCGTTAAAAGGACAGGACTTTGCGATAAGGTGGTATGATAATGGTTTTTCACTGAATTAGAAGAACATACGCCGACCTTGTCATGCTTCACGGCAGATAAAACCCCGCGCGGTGAAGGAGATAAGCATTGCCGTGCTCCCCGGACATCATACCGTTGATAAGGCAGCTCGTCGGGCGAAGACGAGCAATGCAGCGAAGCCGTTTTACCAAGGACCAGATCATAGGCGAGCTGCGTGAGCACGGCACCTTGCGGACATTTCAGATCGGCACATCTTCCCGACTGATGCTGGTGAAGCCGTAGGTCCGATAGCGGCTTTCCACCTTGCGCCCGGACAGGGTGATTTCGGTATAGCCTTCCGGCGTCCCCAAAAACGATCCACGCCAATCGGCCCCCGCGACGGCACCGGTGGTGATAAAGGACATGCCATTCAGTTCGATTCTTTCGTAGACATGGCTGTGCGCCTGAAGCACGGCCATGACGCCATGCTCGCTAAGGATGCGCAGGACCTCCCGCCCGTTCGTCACGAAGGTCCAGTTGTGGGGCGTGTTCAGCCAGCTTTCCGGTTCGTAGCAGTACATCGCGGTCACGAGGGGAATGTGTGTGATGGCGACGATCCGCGCGCCTTGGGGCTGGGCGGCGAGATCGGTACGCAGCCAGTCGAGCTGGGCGGCGTCCACGCGTCCTTCATAATTCCGGTCTGCCGTGATGCCGACCGAGTCCAGCACGACGAAATGCACGCCCTTGTGATCGAAGGAATAATAGGTCGGGCCGAAGCGATCGATATAGAAATGCTTGCCGAAGTCGGGGGCGGTGGGGGCAATTCCGCTCTTCGCGAACACGCCCAGACAATCGTGATTGCCGAGCACATGACGCACGGGCTTGCGCAGATGCTGCCGCTCGGTCCGCTGGTACAGGTCCATCAGCATGATTGCGCGCTCACGGCTGGCTTCCAGCGCGTCTTCGATCATATCGCCACCCTGCACGACAAAATCGACGTTGGAAGCCGAGATCTGCTCGAAGCACATCGCGCAGGCGCGATCCGCGTCGAGTTCGGGTCGGATATGACAATCCCCCACAAAGGCAAAGGTGAAGTCGGGCTGCGCCGTCCTACCGTGCGCCTTCGTGCCGAGCGAGAGCAGCGGGGCGGCCGTGGCCAGCTTCAGGAGATCGCGTCGTTCCATGCGGCACCAGATGTCGGAGGATGGGGAAGGCAGTGGGATGGGGGGGCGGCACGTGATGGCGCGGCCCCCCCGAGGAACCAGGATCAGAAGTGGACGCGCACCGTACCAAACACCTGCCGGGGCGCCGCCGTCTGCAAGGTCGTGTAGGTGCCATTCGGGTCGGAGGTCACGAACCCGGCCGTGCCCGTCGAGGCGATATAATGCTTGTCGAACAGGTTCATCACGTTGAGCTGAACCTCGAACATCGGACTGAACCGATAGCCCGCCGACAGGTTGACGTTGACCGCGCCGGGAATGACCGCGTCGTTGAGATAGCTGTAATAGCGTTTGCTGCGATAATGCGCATTCACACCGCCCCACAGGGTGCCGTCGTCATAGTTCAGCTCGGCCGTGGCAACCTGTTTGGGCGAGGCGACGACCTGCTTACCCTTGGTGGGAACGATGGCGCCGCCCAGCGGCTGGACGTTGTCGTCATAGGTCGCGTCGTTGTACGCCCAACTGCCATAAGCCGACCAATGGGGTGCGAAGCCCCATGTCGCGGCGGCCTCGACACCACGTGACGATACACTGCCGACATTCTGCAGCACGTTCTGGTTGCCGACGATTGTCGCGCTGATCGACGAGGCGAGCAAGCGGTTGGTGAACTTCACATAATAGCCGGTCAGCGACAGCTGCACGTCGCGGTCGTGGAAGCGGTAACCCGCCTCGAACGTATTGGTCATCTCGGGCTTCAGGTCGCCCCGGATATAGTTGAACCCGGCCTGCGAACTGCTGGAAAAGGGGCCCGCCGAGGTCGAGGCGACGAACGCGGCCATGTTGCGCGTATAGTCGCCGAACAACTCGCTATGCGGATCGAGCGTGTAGAGAACGCCGATGGTCGGCAGGAACCAATTCTTCGCCTGGATCGAACCATCGATCGGCTTGCGGCTGACGATGCTGTGCGCGTTGTTGGTAGAGACCACGCCCTTCACCCCGGCGTTGAGGCGCAGTGCATCCGTTACCTGCCAGGTATCGCTGAGGTCGAGCTGTACCGTGTCGGTCCGATATTCGTTCTGATAATTGGTGAAGAAGGGGTTGGTGTAAAATTGCTGGAATTCCGCCGGCGCCTTGCCTGCCTGAAGACCGTAGAGGTAATTGGCCTGGTCGAAGGCGTTATGCTCGTACCAGATGCCGCCCTCGATCTTGTGGCGACCAGCTTGGAAGGTCAGGCGGGAAATGACGCCCTTGCGGTCGATATTGTAGCGATTGGCCGACACCGAGATTGGCGAGCCGCCAAAGGCGGCAGGGGTCGGGTCGTAGGGATCGGCCCAAGTGCCGATGCCCTTGTCCAGATGGATGTAGCCGGTGGTAAAACCCGACAGCCGCGACCCCAGGCGATAGGCCAGCTTTTCATAGGCCAGCAGGTCGCGGCGCACGCCACCACCCTGATACACCGCGTCATCGGCGTTGATATAAGGGGCGGGCGGGGTGCCGCCGTTCTGAACGATCGTCGCCAGCTGCTCGGCGAGCGCGAAGGTCGGGATATTGTCGAACCGCCACCCATAGGTCTTCAGTCGGCTGAGCGAGGTATCGTTATAATCGTCCTCGCGCCGATCGATCAGGTCGAGAAAGGTGGTCGAGGTGACGTCATCGCCCAGCGGCTGAATATATTTGGCGTTGATCTGATCCTGGACCTGCTGACCCCAGCCACGCCATTTGCCCTGCCGGTCATGTGCATAGGAGATGGCCAGCCGACCACCCCAGGGCAGATCGCCGGTGTTGATCCGGCCGAAGCTGCGCCAGGACTGGGCGCTGCCATAGCTCTGCTCCAGGTCGACGCCGAACATGTGGGTCGGATCGATCGAGGTGAAGTCGACCGTGCCGCCGATGTTGCTGGTGGACGCGGTGCCCAGCGCGCCGCTGCCCTGCGACAGCGTCGCGGCGCCGTTATTCTCGGTCAGCAGCGCGCGGTTGATCGAGAGGCCGTTGTTGTTGCGATACTGCATGTTGCCAAGCGGCACGCCATCAAGCGTATAGCCCATCTGGTCCGTCAGGAAGCCGCGGATCGACAGCTGCGTTGCCGCCTCATAGGTGCCATGCGCGTCGGAGGAGTCGAAATTCACGCCGGGCAGCCGCCCCAGCGATCGAAGGGGCGAAGTGCCGGGCGTGGTCTTCTCCATCGCCTTGGCGGACACGGTCTGCACCTGCCGCGACTGGCCCCGGCCCAGGACAACAATATCCTGGTTCGCGCTGGCCTCTGCCGCGACGGCGGTGGCCGTCGACATATCGACCAAGGCCTTTAGCGAGATCATCGACGGCGTCTCGCTCGCGATGGCCAGGCCCTGACCCGCGATCAACCGACGCAGTGCCTCGCTGCGCGTCAGCCGTCCGCGCAGGGCGGTGACATGCCGGTTCGCCACCGCATCATAGGGAAATATGACGTGGATGCCCGCCTGCCGCGCGAACTGGTTGAGCGCAGTGGCGGTGTCGCTGGCTGGTATGTCGAAGCGGATCGGCGCGCTGTCCCGCGTCTGCGCGACAGCCGGCATCGCGACCGCCAGCATGGCGGTCGTCGTCATGAACTTGAACATGGTTGATCCCTGTTTGGATGCGATGGTCGGTGCAGGGATGGATGGCGGCGGAAAAACCGCTACTCGCCCGAAAATTTTTTTAAGTGCGGGACAGGACGATACCGCCATTGGCACCCGAAATTGCCTGCACGTCGAAGGAACTATGGAGCGCTTGCAGAAATTCCTGCGGGTTGGTCGTCGCAAATGTACCGCCGATGCGCAGGCGCGAAAGCGCCGGGTCGCCGATGACGATCTTGTTGGTGAGATAGCGGTTCATTTCCGCCAGCGCATAATCCAGGCTCTCGCCGTTGAGGACCAGCGTGCCGCGCTGCCACGCAGTTACCCGGGCCATATCGCTGCCGTCGCGCGAATGGACGGTCCATTGGCCTGCGGTCGCCACCGCGACCTCGCCCCGTTCCAGCTGTCTTTTCGCACCGTCGAAAATCTGGCCCTGCAGGACCGCCAGTTCGCATCCGGTCGGCCGCAGTCGCGCATTATACAGGCCCGGTGCCAGCTCGAACCGGCCATCGGGCGCGATCAGCTCCAGCCGATGCGGCGAGCCGAGCTGGATCGCGACCTCGCCCCGTTCGAGCCAGAGGCGATCCGGCGCGCCATCCTTCCAATAGACGCAACTGTCGGTGTTGAGTTTCAGCGAAAGGCCGGGCGCTGCCGCTACCGTCGCCCGTTCGCCGATTTGGGTCATGGCCTTGTCGCGGGCATTGGCGCGATAGGCCCAGCCGCCGCCCACAACCATGACGGCGGCGACCGACGCGGCCGCGCGCAGCATGTGCCGCCGGTCAGACCGGTCGGGCCCGGCCGGTATCGCCGTCTCGGGCTGGGGCTGCACATCTCCACGCGCCACCCGCAGGCGATCGAGGTCACGCCAGGTGCTGGCGACCTCGGCAAAGGCGATGGCGTGGCGCACGTCCGTATCGCGCCACGCCTCGAATGCCGCAAGGTCCGCCGAGCCCGCATCGAGCGCAGCGAGCCATGCCGCAGCTTCGTCGGTCAGGTCAGCGTCGCGCGGCTGGTCTGGGCAATGGCTGGACAAAATTCCTCCGCCAGGGACTCGCTTTCGCGACGCGCCTTCGTGATGAGGGCAAGACCCTTAGCGATATGCTTTTCCACGGTCGAGACGGATAAGGAAAGCGACTGGGCGATCGCGGTGGGGGATAGGCCTTGAACCTTGCGCATATGGACGACGCGCGCACATTGCGGGGGCAGGGCATCGATCCAGCCGGCCAGACGCTGCAATTCGGATCGTCCGGCGGCGACCGCAAAGGCATCCGGCGCGGGATCGGCGATGTCGGGCATCTCCAGCGACGCCAGCACGTCGATGCGGACCACATTGGCCCGCCGTATCCGTTCCAACGCCAGATGATGGACGATGGTCAGGACAAAGGCCCGTGGTGAGGATATCGAACGATGATCTGCGGTGTTCAGGACACGGGCATAGGCTTCCTGCACCAGGTCGTCCGCCTCGTCCCGCCCGCAGAAATAGGCCGCCCTGGCCCGATAGGCGGCTGCGTGGGGCAGCACCTCGGCCATGAACCAACGGTCTATTTCGCGCAGCCAGCTCAACACATGCTCCGGGGATCGGAGCGGCGTGTAGGTCTGCTTCTTTACAGGAACGCGACACCGGGCATGGTTCGGCGGTCGATCAGGAAGCGGCGGTCTCAACCCAAATGTCGTACGCGCCCGTCACTCGTTGAGCGTCACTCGTTGAGGCGGCCGGCGATCACATGCGGACGCGCAGCCAATGCGCAACGTATCAGAGGATGCGCCTTGGCGCGCTTTTCCCTAGCGTCATGCGTTTGGTAAGCGCGTTTTAGCGCAAACCCATCTGGAGCAAGCAGGATGACCTACGCCGTTTTCACCTTCGCCACTCTCCTGTTGCCCCTGACCCTTGGGGCAACCGAGGTACGAGCCCAAGCCCAGCCCGATTCCGGAAAGAAGGCCTGTGTCGCCGAGGCGCGGCGGTTATGCCCGATGGAGATGAAATCGATGAGCCGCAAGAAGGTGGAGGCGTGCATGATCCAAAAGATCGATCAGACCTCGCCGACCTGTCATGCCGCGATGTTGCGGATCAAGGCTGAGCGGGAGGCGGCGACGCCCCGCCGCTGATCCCCAGCGCGCGATTCTCCGCGCCGATACGGACGTACAGCATCGCCGCGTTCAGGACCGTGAACAGCGCGGCGATGCCGACCAATCCGAAGGTCAGGGGCAGCACGGCAATCTCCGCGGTGACCACGGCGTAATTGGGATGGCGCAGGAAGCGAAACGGCCCCTTGGCGACGAGCGATGCGCGGGGCAGGACGATGATCCGCGTCGTCCAACGCGGCCCCAGAGTCGCCAGCACCCAGACCCGCATCCCCTGCAACATGGCGAAGACCAGCAGCAGCGGCCAGGACACCGCGCGGTCGCCGACGCTGAACCACAGCGCGAGCAGCCATGCAGTGTGCATCGTCACCATCACGGGATAGTGGTTCGCGCCATATTCCCGCGCACCCGCCGCCATCAGCCGGGCAGTGTTGCGTTTGGCGATGACCAACTCGCTGAGCCGCTGGAGCGTCACGAATGCCATGATGGCATAGGGCAGGTTCATCGGTCGCACTCCAGGACCAGCGAGGACGCAGTGAAGCCCGGTCCCAGCGCACTGAGCAGGGAGCGGGGCGGCAGGCCTTCTCGGCGATATCGGTCCAGTACGAACAACACGGTCGGCGCGGACATATTGCCATGATCGCGTAGCACGGCGCGTTCCTGTGCCATCGCGCCGCGCTCCAGGCCAAGGGCGCTCTCCAGCGCATCCAGCACGCGGGCCCCGCCCGGGTGGCAGATGAAGCGGTCGATGTCCGACAGGGCCAAACCCTGCGTGGCGAGCATCTCGGTGACCGCCTGCCGCATCTCGCGTTCGACAAAGCTGGGAATCGCGCGATTGAGAACCACCGCGAGGCCCGTATGCTCGGTCCGCCATCCCATGATGTCGAGCGTGTCGCTCCACGTCTTTTCCGCGCTGCCGACAATGCGCGCGAAGCCAGCTTGGCCCGTGCGCAACAGGCATGCCGCCGCGCCGTCGCCGAAAAGGGCGGTCGAGATCAGATCGGCCTTGTCCGCGCCGCTGGTCCGAAGCGCCAGGCTGCACAGCTCGACCGTCACGAACAGCACAGTCGAGCCCGGTCGTGCCCGCGCCAGATCGGCGGCCAGTGCCAAGCCCGTGGCCCCGCCGGCACAGCCCAGGCCGAAGACCGGCACCCGCCTCACGTCGTTGCGAAACGCAAGATGGGCCATCGCCCGCGCCTCCAGACTCGGCGTCGCGATTCCGGTCGAGGAAACGGTCACGATCGCGTCGACATCCCCAGCCTCCAGGCCTGCTTCCTTCAGCGCATCGCTGGCCGCCGCGACGAACAAGGCGAGCGCGACGTTGAGATAGGCGGCGCTGCGCTCCTCGAACGAGCGGGGGGTGCGATACCAGTCGAGTGGCATGGCCAGTTGACGCTCGGCGATACCCGCATGGTCGAAAACCGGGGCGAGCCGGTCGAAATCGGCGAAGCGGTCACCGATCAGCTCACGCGCGGTGGCGAGGGCTTGATCCTGGGACAGTCGATGGTGGGGCGTGCGCGTCGCAAGCGACAGAAGGGCAACCGAGGAAGACATGCACCGTCCGAGTAGCCGGCGAACCGGCGGAAATGATTCTGAGGCGCAACGATCGGCGTTGCGGCTGGTTCAACCTGTCGCGAAATAGAGAGCCGGGCAAAGTGATATCATGCAAAGCGACGATATGACACCATCGAACGCGTCCCCCGGCCCTGTGACGCAGACGGCCGGACTCGCTGCCTGGGCGGGGTTCACCTTCATGTGTCTGGGCATGTTTATGGCGATCCTGGACGTCCAGATCGTCGCGACCTCGCTGCCCACCATACAGGCGGCGCTGCGCATCCCGCCCGATCGGATGGTGTGGATACAGACCGCGTATCTCACCGCCGAGATCGTCGCGATCCCGCTGACGGGGTATCTGACCGACGTGCTGGGCATGCGGCGGCTGTTCGTCGGGGCGGTAGGCCTGTTCACCCTGGCCTCCATCGGTTGCGCCATGAGCGGCAGTTTCGAAAGCCTGATCCTGTGGCGGGTCGTACAGGGATTTTCGGGCGGAACGCTGATCCCCATCGTTTTTTCCGCCGTCTTCCTGTTGTTCCCCGTGCGGGTTCAGGGACTGGCGACCACGATCGCCGGGGTTGCGGCCGTGCTGGCACCGACCATCGGGCCGATTGTCGGCGGCTGGGTGACGCAATCCTTTTCCTGGCACTGGCTGTTCCGCATCAATATCGTTCCGGGTGTCGTTGCCGCCCTGGGTGTCGGCTGGTTGTTGCGCGGCGAGCCAGCGGTCGAGCGGTCAGGCGTTGCTCGTGCCATCGATCTGGTAGCTTTGGTTCTGCTTGCCGTCGCGCTCGTGGCGCTTCAAATCGGTTTGAAGGATGCGCCGACGCGCGGCTGGGGTGATGCTTGGGTGCTCGGTTTGCTGGCGCTGTTTGTCGCGTGCGGGATCGGCTTTGCCGTGCGGACGTGGCGTGCGGCAGTGCCACTGGTCGAGCTTCATTGTTTTGCCGACCGCAATTTCGCCATTGGATGCCTGTTCAGTTTCGTATTGGGGTTCGGCCTCTTCGGCTCGACCTATCTGATGCCCTTCTTCCTGGGGCTGGTGCGCGGACACGGAGCGCTGCGCATCGGTGAGATCATGTTGGTCACCGGCATTGCGCAGCTGGTCACCGCGCCCATCGCGGTCTGGGCCGAGCGGCGCGTCGATCCGCGCTGGCTGACGGCCTTCGGCTTCGGGCTGTTCGCCATCGGCCTGCTGATGAGCATGGGACAGACCGCGCAGACCGATTTCCATGCGATGATCCTGCCCCAGATCGTGCGCGGGGCGGCGATCATGTTCTGCCTGTTGCCGCCGACCCGCATGGCGCTCGGTCGATTGCCCCGCAATTTGGTTGCGGATGGCAGCGGGCTGTTCAACCTGATGCGCAATCTGGGTGGGGCGGTCGGCCTGGCGCTGGTCGACACGACGATCTTCAGCCGCGCCGCGACGGAGGGGCGCCACATCGCCAGCCGTCTGCAGGCGGGCGACCTCGACACGGCGCTGCGCATCGGCATTCCCCGGGATGCCTTTCTCGAACAACGTGGCCAGCCGCTCGACGATTTCGCGGTGGAGATGGTGCGGCCGCTGGTAGAGAAAGCCGCGCTCGTTCCTGCCGTCAACGCTGCCTGGGCGTTATGCGGTGTGCTGACAGCCATCATCGTGATCGCCGTGCTCTGGGTGCGGCGTACCCCATATGACGCCGGGAGTAGCTGACCAGGTGTTTAGGCCGGGCATATGGCGACTTGGTCATGTCGTGGCGGGGCCGAACCGGATACGCGCGTCGCAGGTCGCCGTCGGGCTCAGGATCGCACGGGGATCGGTCGCGGCTATTACCCCGGAGCGAACCATCTGATCGCGCTGGACGACATGATTCGGAGAGGGGCACCTCATCCTGCAAGTCGGTCCCGGTTGCCATGCGTAACGCCCGTCCCCGACGACGGCGAGCGAGAGCCTGCCGTCGTCCATCAGGTGGCAGACGCTATAGCCGGTATCCCAGCGACAACATCACGTTGCGCGGCGCCGATACGAAACAGTCGCCACGCGCCAAGCAGGCGGCATAGGCGCGGTTGTCGAGCAGGTTGGTGGCGTTGAGGCGCAGGCGCCAGCGGTCGCGCTCCAGCTCGACCAGCGCATCGACCATGGTGCGCGCCGGGGTGACGATGGTCCAGGCGGCGTTGCCCGACACCTGCTGACCGAGATAGCGCACGCCCGCGCCCAGCCGCAGCGTCGCCCAGCTGCCCTCGAACGTCTTCGTCCCCCAGGCGGAGGCGGTATGGCGCGACAGATAGCCGACCTCGCCCGTGTCGCCATCGACGTCGTTGAAACCATAGGCGAGCGACAGGTCGTAATGGCCGGGCAGGGTGCGTGTCGCCTCCAGCTCGAAGCCCTTGGTGGTCAGCTCCCCGGCCTGGATCTGGCCCAGCGGGTTGCGGGGGTCGGGGATCGGGCGGTTGCGTTCCTTGATGTGGAAGCCGGTCAGCGTGACGAGCGTCGCGCGATCGGGTTGCCACTTCACGCCGCCCTCGAACTGCTTGCCGGTCTGCGGGCGCAGGGGCGTGCCGGACGTGGTCTGGCCGGCCAGTGGCTGGAAGCTTTCGGTATAGCTGAAGAACGGCGATAGGCCCGCCCCAACCTCGCCGATGATACCGGCGCGGAAGGTGGTTGCCGTGTCGGAAGTGCGGCTGGTCAGGCCGCTCGCCAGATCCAGACGGGTGCCGTGCACCCAGTCCCGGCGTGCGCCCAGCACCACCGAGATGCGGTCTCGAATGCGGATCTGGTCTTGCACATAGAGGCCGAGTTGCTTCTGCGTGTCGCGGGTGAAGGGGGCGGTAAGCGGCGGCTCGACGATCGAGGCATAGTCGATATCGTACAGGTCGATGACCTGATAACCGTAATTGTTGCTCTTGCGTACCTGGTTCCAGCTATAGTCGACACCCGCGAGCAGCGTGTGCTCCATGGTCGCACTGTCGCCGACACGCCATTGCACGTTGTTGTCGGTGGAAAAGACCTGGAGCTTCGCCACCGAAGAACCCGCGTACAGGCCGATGCGCCGCCCGTTGCTGCCCGGAATATAGGGGTCGGTCGGATTGCTGTAGCTGTCGGGATAATGGGTGAAGTAATCGACATGGCTGTCGATGTAACGCGCCTTCAGGCTGAGCTTCAGATCGTCGGTAAAGCGGTGGGTGACAAGCCCCGACCCCTGAAGCAGCCGTCCGTCGTAACGGTCGTATCCCGGCTTGCCGACGAACAGGTAACGCGGCAGGCGCGGGTTGCCCGGATTGTCGCGAAGCGTGCCGATGATCGGCAGGAAGTTCGCGGTCGATCCGGTGTGATCGTCCTGATACAGGCCGAGCAAGGTCACATCGGTGCGGGCACCCGGCCGCCAAGTCACGGACGGCGCGATCATCACCCGGTCGTCGGGAACATGGTCTACATAGGTATCGGCATCGCGCACCCGCGCGACGATCCGTGCGGCCAGCGTGTCATTGACCACCCCGTTGACGTCGGCCATCGCTTCCTTGCGGTCATAGCTGCCATAAACGAGGCTCATGTCGGCACTGTTGGTGAACAGCGGCGTCTTGGACACGAGGTTGATGATGCCGCCGATCGAACCCTGGCCGAACAGCACCGAAGCGGGGCCGCGCACCACCTCGACCCGCGAGAAATTATAGGGGTCGGAGGCGATGCTGGCATAATAGCTGAAGATGTCCCGCATGCCGTCGCGGAACTGCAGCGCATTGACGCCGCGGATGGTGAAGCTGTCGACGCGGGTGTCGCGGCCATAGGCATCGGAATTAACACCGGCGGCATAGCGGACCGTGTCGGAAATGTTGATCGCCCCCTGCGCCAGGTAGACATCGTCGGTGATGACGGAGATCGGCTGCGGCACCTCGATCAGCGGCGTATCGGTCTTGGTTCCCGCAAACACTTGGTCGCGACGCCCCTCCACCAGGATATCGCCGTGCTGTTCGGTCGAGGCCTCCGCAGAAGGGCGGCGGTCGCTATCCTCCGGGATGGCCGCCAGAGCGGGAGTTCCAGTTAGCGCGACCAGCGCGACGCCAGCCAGGATCGACGATTTCATGATGGGTCCCCTTATGATTTATCGCGCTGCTAATGATACTGACAACGAATCGCAAGTGAGTCGCGTAGTCGGGTTCGGTCCGTGGTCTGGTCCGCTCATCACGCGATGGGAATTTGGCGTCGCTTGGGGATCGTAATGTGCTGGGCAGGACTATCTTAAGTCCATCCGCCATACCGCATCACGAAATTAATGAATTTGACTCGCAATAACACGTAATCTAGCAGCCATGGTCCTTGCTATGCGGGCCGCGACGGGTGTCGCCAGAGGAGGCATGCAGAACCCTTGGAACACCCTCGCGCCGACACCGGCAGCATCCTGTGGCGGGACGGGCCGTGGCACGGGCGGACACCGGTGATGCGGCGATCCGCGCGCCTTCTGGCCCTGTTCTCCCATCAACGCTCGCGGCTGATTGTCGAGGCGGCACGGATGACCGGTGACAGGGCGTCCGCAGAGGATGTGGTGCAGGATGCCTGGCTGCGTCTGTCGCAGAACGCCCGCGACACCCAGATTGCCGAACCGGTCGGCTATATCCGTCGGGTGGTGCGCAATCTGGCGCTCGATGAATATAGACAGCGGCAGCGGCGCGAGCGGGTGATGTCATCCGACGCAGGCGATGCCGCCGAAACGCAGATGGCCGATACCGCAGGGGCCGATCGTGCCTTGATGGCCAGGCAGGAGTTGGCGCTGGTCGTCGCCGAACTGGCTCGCATGCCGCCACGGATGCGCCGCGCCGTCGAACTGCATCGCCTGTCGGGAGCGCCCTTGCGAGAGATTGCCGCAGAGTTGGGCGTATCCGTCACCGGTGCCCATGCCCTGGTGACCGAAGGCGTGGAGCGGTGTCGCAAATCCGTGCGCGGGAGCCGACACTGATCGCCTTCCGAAAATGGGTCCGTGTCGTTCGTCCTCCCTGCAAGAAACAGAGGGGGCGGGGATGATGGAGGGCGGTGACGGCCGACGCGAGGCGCTGGATTGGATGATCCTGTTGCAGGAGCGGCCTGATGACGAGGCGGTACAGGCGGCGTTCCGACGATGGCGGCACGCGCCAGCCTGTGATGCGGCTTGGCGCGAGCTCGATCATGTCCGCGACCTGATCCGGCAGGTCGATGCGTCGAAACGTGCGCCGCCGGTCGCCGCTCTGCGCCGCTGGAAAAGGGGCCTGCCCCTGGCGATGGCCGCCTGTCTTGCGGGCATTTTTGTGGGGCGGGCCGTCCTGCCGCAGGCTCTGGGCAACCAAAGCACCGGGACCGGCGAGGTCCGGGTGATGCGTCTGGCCGATGGGAGCCGCATCACTCTGGCGCCGCAGAGCGCCATCACCGTGGACGGTCGCTCCGCGCGACAGGTGCGACTGTTGCGCGGCACCGGCTTTTTCGAGGTCCGCCATGATGCGACCCATCCGTTTCGCGTCGTCGTGGGGAAGGTGGTGGCGACCGATCTCGGCACCGCCTTCGAAGTGCGACGCGACGATGATGGGGCGCGGATCGCGGTGCGCGAGGGGCGCGTACGAGCGGCCTGCCGCCATCCTGCCATCGTGCCGGTCGATTTGGGGGCAGGCGACCGGGTAGCGCTCGACTGTTTCGCTGGAAGCTATCGCACATCCAAAGTGCCACCTTCGGCTGTGGCGAGTTGGACGCAAGGAATGCTGCGCGTCACCGACCGGCCGTTGAGCGAGGTGATGGAGGCGCTGCGTCCCTGGCATCGCGGGCTTCTGGTGGCGCGGGGAGCCGGGATGGCGCGACGTGTGACAGGGGTCTACGACCTGCGTCACCCCGACCGCGCTCTGGCCGCCCTATCTCGGGCGCATGGCGTGACCATGCGGCGGACCACGCCATGGCTCACCATCGTCAGCATCGACTGAAACGTCTCTTTTTCATCCGACCTCAAAAATTTTCGAAAAAACCGGAGCGGCCAGCGTCTACCCTGTGAATGCGAACGATACGCAATAGCATTTTATTCGTGGAATTATCGGGGGAACAGGGTGACGAACGAATCTGGGATCTTTCGCTGGAAGCGAATGGCGTTGGCGATGTTGCTGAGCGCCTCGTCGCTTCCAGTTCTGGCAACGCCGCTGGCCGCACAGGCACAACGGGCGGCGGTCGAGGTGAACATTCCGGCGCAGCCGCTGGGCGATGCGCTCGCCCAGTTTGCACAACAGGCGCATGTGCAGCTCGGCGTCGATGCCGCGCTGGTGGCCGGGTTGCGGTCCGGCGGGGTGGCGGGTCGGATGGACCGTGCCAGGGCGTTGGACAGGCTGTTGTCGGGATCGGGGCTCGATTGGCGGTTGGCGGACGGTGTAGTGACGCTGCAAAAGCGGCCCGAGCGCGCCGCCAAGCCGGGGGCGCCTCTCGTCACCGATGCGCTTCAGGTGGACGGTGACGAGACCCCACGCGATGTCGCGGAGGCGCGGGCCGAGCGCGGCCATGACACGGTGTTCGACGCCGATTATTCCAGCGGGTACAAGGACCGTGCGGAGATCGAACGCTACAAGGGCGTCACGACGTCGGACCTGCTGACCGGCATGGTCAACGTCCTGAGCGGCGATGCGCGCAACAGCGGCGCGCTCGATCCCAGCATTCGCGGCATCCAGGGGCCGGGGCGCGTGCCCGTGGTGATCGACGGCACCGAACAGGCCCTGACCGTCTGGCGCGGCTATAATGGCGCGAGCAACCGGGCCTATGTCGACCCCAACCTGATCTCGGGCCTTCAGGTGCTGCGCGGGCCGACCGACAAGGGGAATATCCGCAGCTCGACCGGCGGTACGGTCGTCATCAACACGCTGGACGCCGACGACGTGCTGCGGCCCGGGCGCACCTTCGGCCTCGACCTGCGGTTGGAGGGGGGCGATAACTCGACCGATCCGCGCCTGCCGACGCTGCTGACGGGGCGCGACTATCGCACCGTGCCCGGCTTTCCTCAGACGTCGCCCAGCTTCGCGCTGAAGGATCCCTATCTGCGGATCGTGCCGCGGACCGGATCGGATAACCATTTCCTGTCGTTCGGTGACCGTGCCGTGCGTGTCGCCGGCGCGGTGCGGATCGAGGGGCTGGACCTCTTCGCGGCCTATGCCTTTCGCGAGCGGGGCAATTACTTCTCCGGCACGACCGGGGCGGATTATTACGAGCAGTCGAGCCTGCCGTCCCGGAACCTCAATCGTATCCGCCGGATGGCGCTGGGTTTCGCGCCCGGCAACGAAGTGCCCAACACCTCCAGCGATCTGGAGTCGGTGCTGCTGAAGGCCACCTGGCACATCGCCGACGACCAGTATCTGCTGGTCAGCCTACGCGACAGCGTCACCCGCTATGGCGAGATTATGCCGTCGCGCATCCCGATCGACACGGGCAATGTCCAATGGCCGCTCAGCAAGGTCCATGCCCGCGCCTATAATGCGGAATATAAGTGGCAGCCGGACAGTCGCTGGATCGACCTGAAGGCCAATCTCTGGGCCACCGACACAAGGAGCGACACCTATAATTCCGGCGGGATGCCTAATTTCGCGACCTTTGACGATCCGATCATCATCGACAATGCCCGCGCCAATGCGATGAACGATCGCTACGGTTTCAACGCCAGCAACACCCTGCGCCTCGGCACGAAGCTCGACCTGACGCTCAGCGGCAACTGGCAGCATGAGACGCTGGCGTCGCACGACATCTACAATGCGGCGAATTTCCAGGGCTGGCGGCAATTCCCCCGCGCGGGACGGCGCGAGGAGTTCCTGGTCCGGCTGGACGGGGAGTGGCGGCCCGCGAGCTTCCTGAAGCTGAACGCCGGGCTGAGCTATGCCGGATATTGGGCGGTGGACGATTTCGCACGCGAACAGATCGCCAAGGGGAATCCGAACCTGAAATCTGTCCTCTTCAAAGGCTACAAGTCATCGTTCAAAGTCCGGGGTATTGGGGAGGCGTTTTTCCGGCGATACTACAAGTCCCTGTTTGAAGGCTTTCCCGCATCGGATATCGAAGCGTTTACCGAGATGGATCTGCCGGACTATCTGGCAAACCCTCATTCGATCACGTTCAATCAAGCTGGCCCGGTCTGGGCACCCGACGCGCAGGGGCGTTACAATCGGGCAGACAATCCCTGCCTGAACGGGACAATGAACAGCATACCGGGCGCTACGACCTGCAATCTCAGCATTATTTCAACGACCGTCCCGATCGCTGCACCGCGTCGTTCGGCCCACAACTGGGCGCCGAGCCTTTCGGCCACCGTCTATGCCGACGATCATACCCGCGCCTATGCCCGCTATATCGAGATGTGGCGCTTCCCGAGCATGTTCGAAAGCACGCTGGGCTTTTCGGCGTCGTTCAACCCAGCGTCACCCCTGCGGCCTGAACACGCCAAGCTCTACGAGGTCGGTCTGGTCCGCGATCTGCGCAGTCTGTTGCGGCTGAACCGGGAGGATCAGCGCGCCGACGTCAAGCTGACCTTCTATCGTAACCACATCACCGATGTGGTCGAGCGATCGACCAATCTTCAGTTCAGCAATATCCAGGAACAGACGATCGCCGGAATCGAGGCGGAGGCGCGGATCGACACCGGCGGATTCTACACGCAGTTTGGCGCGGCCTTCATGACGACAAATCGGGTCTGTGACGCAAGCGTCGCTGCTATCGCCGACCGAAAGAACGGCAGTATTCCCGATTGCGTCAAATATGGCTTCCCGGATGGCTTCCTGCTGACCCAGGCGACGCCCGAAGAGACGGTCAACTGGACGATCGGCGGACGCTTCTTCGACAAGCGGCTCGAGATCGGCGGACGGCTGACCTATTATAGCCGCTACGACAATCCGCTGTTCCAGAAGATCGCCGACCTTCCGCGCGAGCAGCAGCTCGACGTCTATTCGCTCAACGTGCCGTTCAGCTGGGGCGAGATCGTCACCGCCGATGCCTATGTCCGATACCGGCTGAACGACCGTTTCTCGGCGGAGCTGGTCGGGACCAACCTCAACGATCGTTATTATGCGGACCCGCTGACCCGTTCGATGATGCCCGCCCCCGGGCGCACCGTCCGGCTGAGCCTGACGGGCCGCTTCTGACGATCCCGCCATTCGACCCCGCCGTCCATGTCCTCCCTGAAAGCCGGACAGTCGCGGCGGGGCCGGATCGATGCGCCTGAAGCGATTGGGCGCACACAACCGCAGGAGTAATATCATGACCTCCATCAAGATGAAGACCCTTGTTCTCGCCGGCCTCGCCACGGTCCTGGCTGCAGGCACGGCCCAGGCCCAGATCGTCGGCGGCTCCACAGACGCCCAGGTGATCGTGGGAGAGAGTACCGTGAATCGCGGCCCGCACGTTGCCGGACGCGCGGGAATCGGCGTGCCGGGGACCAATGGGAAGCTGGTCGATTTCCAAGGTCTCAGCGCGTACGCGCTGCCCGACCTGAACGGCGTCCGGCACCTCAACATGGCAAGCAGCGACGTCAACGACCACAGCAGCTACGGCGACTTCCGTTTCGCGCAGGTCGGGTCGACGGATCTGTGGTTCGGCGAATGGTCGCAGACCGGCAATGCCTCGGCTGGCGATCACACCGTCTATTATGTCGGAGACACCAGTGGCACGACGGTTCCGACCAGCGGGACCGCGACCTATTCGGTCAAGGGCATCAGCGACTATGCCAACAAGGGCGTGCTGACCGGCACGCTGACCGCCAATTTCGCGTCGGGTTCGTCGGGTACGCTGCGTGGCAGCCTGTCCAACGCCTCGACCGGGGCGGGCGTCAATATCGGTACGGCGCGGATCAACGGGGCCGAGTTCGCGGGCAGTAATGCCGTCGCCACCCAGTCGGGTGCCACCGTCGCGTCGGGCGGCGCGGTGAGCGGTCGCTTCTTCGGCGCCAGTGCCGCGGCGCTGGCCGGGACCGTCAAGTTCGACGGTGCGCGTCAGCACGACACCGCCTTCGGCGGCACGAAGAACTGACGCGAAGGGTCGGGGCTTCCGTCTCTCCCTTGCGGGAGCCCCGGCTTCGTGCCGATCCGATGCGCCACGCCGTCTCCCCCTATCTCCTGACGCTCGCCACGCTGTGGCTGGCCGCGCCCGCTTCCGGCCAGAGTGCGCGGAGCGAGGATAACCGCCTGCGTCTCGACCCCGGTATCGATCGCCGGACCACGGCCCAGGACCGCGAGGCGATCGAGGGGGGCAGTTCGCCGGATCGCATCACCATAGATGGCCAAGTCTATTCGGTCGGCCATAACCCGGACGATCTGGGCCGGGCGCTGTACCTGTCGGTAGCGCGCAAGAATTGGGCGGATGTCCGCCGTTTCCTGCCACCGTATCTGGCACTGGCCCGCCATGATCCGATGCTGGTCGCCTGGGCGCGCGGCGGCCTCGCGCGCAGTGACGGGCGGCTGGGCGAGGCCGAGCGCCAGTACCGCGCCCTGCTGGCGATCCAGCCCGACTTCCTGCCGGGGCGGCTGGAGCTCGGGCGCGTGCTGTTCGAGAACCGGAAGGACCGGGAGGCCCGGGACCTGTTCCGCGCGATCCGCGACGAACTGGCGGGTCAGGGCGAGCAGGCCGCCGGGGTTCGCCGGACGGTCGACACCTTCCTCGCCGCGCTAGACCGGCGGGGTGGCTGGCAGGGCATGATCGCGGCGGGGCCGGGCTATAGCAGCAACCTCAACCAGACCTCCGCCAGCCAGACCTGCCTGCTGGTCGGCGCGGACGGCACCTGCCTGATCGACCGCACCCTGCCACCGGCGATCGCCTCCGTCGGCCTCAATATCGAGGGGAGCGTCAGTCGCCGGTTCGCGCTGAAGGGGCAGGGCGGGCTGTTGGCCCGGGCCTTCGTCTATGGCGATCTCTGGCCTGAGCATGGCGCATTCGATCAAGCGACGTTGACCGCGCAGATCGGCTATGATCGTCAGACTGCCCGGCGGAGCCTGACCCTGTCGCCGACCATCGACTTGGCGAGCCTGGGTGGTCGGCTGCTCTATACAGCGCCCGGCCTTCGCGCCGAGGCGATGGTCACCCCGTCGCCCGACACCGCCCTGCGGCTGGAGGTCGCGCGCCGGGTCTTCGATTATCGCCGGAGCTTCGACGATCTCGACGGAGCGCTGACCGAGGCGTCCTTGACCGGCTGGTGGTCACGCCCGCGCGGCTGGACGCTGTTTGCCGGTATCGAGGCGGGCGACAAGCAGGCGGGTGAACGCGCCAATGCCTATCGCCATGTCGGGGCGCGACTGGGGGTGGTGCACGGCTTTGCCGACTGGGCCGAACTGACGCTGATCGGGTCGGTGCGGCAGCGCGATTACGGGGCCTATAGCGAATTGCTGGAGGCCGTCCGCCACGACCGAGAGGCGAACCTGACCGCCGTCCTCCGCCTCCCCAAGCTGCGTCTCGCCGGGCTGACGCCCAACATCCTTCTCCAGCACAATCGGGTGAAGAGCAATGTCGACTGGCTCTATTCCTTTCATCGCACCGCCGCGAGCATCAGGTTGGAACATGCCTTCTGAGGCCGGGCCCAGCGGCTATCGCCAGCCGGTGCAGGCGCGCGCGTTCGGAACCGGGGCGATGGTGGCCACCGGGCTGCTGGGGATCGTGTTGCTCAGCGTCCGGGTGATCGCGCCGCCGACCCCGGTAGCCGACGCCGGGTCGACGGCGGTGTTCGTCGCGGAGGCGATCCCGCTCGATCGGCCTGTGCTCGATCCAGCGGAGCCGCCGCCCGCGCCGCCGCCGCCCGATGCCACGCCACCCCGTCCGACGGCGGCACTCCCGTCCACCATGGCTCCGGCGGTATCCGTGATCGCCGCCCCGTCATCGGTCGGACCGCCTTCCGCCGCGCCGCTGGCTCAGCCGGCGGATGCGGTTGCGCTGCCTTCCTCGCCCTCATCCGGGACGAAGCCGGTCGAAAGCCCTGCGACGACCGCCCCGGCCGCTTCGGCGGCGGCCGCAGCGGCGGACTGGCGGGCACGGCTGCTCGGCCATCTCAAACGCTATCGTCGCTATCCGCGCCAGGCGGAGGCCGCGCGGCAACAGGGCGTCGCCCGCATCGCCATCACCCTGCACCGTTCGGGCGAGGTGATCGCCGTCGAACTCGTCCATGGCAGCGGCTACCCGCTGCTCGACATGGAGGCGCGGACCACGGTGCGCCGTGCCGCGCCCTTGCCCGCGGTCGATGACGCCGTTCCCGGCGATCCGGTCACCGTCGAGGTGCCGATCGAATTCGCCCTGCACCGCTGACCCTTTCCCGTTCTTCCAGGAGTATCGCCATGACCCCGATCGCGTCCCCATCCCAGCCGAGCGTCCCGATGGCCGCGCCCGCCCGGCCGATATCCCGTTCGCAGCGGCTGATGCAGGCCACGCGGAGTGCGCATGACGGGCTGGACAACCGGATCATCTCGGCCGAGCCCTTTCAGGACCGCGATCATTATGTCCGGCTTTTGGAGATGCAGTATCGCTTTCATCGCGCCATTGAGGGGCTCTACTCGCGGTCACTGCCGCTCCCGGCGACGCTGGATTTGCCCGCCCGGCGGCGGCTGGACCGCGTAAGACAGGATCTGGAGGATCTGGGTCGGTCGCCGCCGGAGAATAAAGGGGCTCGGCCGCTCCACATCGCCCGGGTCGACGCCGCCACGGCGATCGGCTGGCTGTGGGTCGCCGAGGGATCGACGCTGGGCGCGGCGTCGCTGTTGAAGCGCGCGGCGGCCCTGGGGCTCGACGAAACCTTCGGAGCGCGTCACCTGGCCGGGCACCCGGACGGGCGCGCCAAATCCTGGAAAAGCTTCACGGCGGCGGTCGATGCGCTGGACCTGGATCAGGTGGGTGACGCGCTGATGCTCAACGGCGCGCGCGACGCCTTCCTCTATGTGCGGAAACTGGCCGATGACAGCTTTGCGTGAAGCGCGCCGGGTGAGGCGGGCGATCCGGTTCGGCTGGCTGGCGCTGGGGATATTCTGCGTCGGGTTGGGCATCGTCGGCGCGTTGTTGCCGCTGATGCCGACCACGATCTTTCTGATCCTGGCGGCGGGATGCTTTGCCCGTTCGTCGCCCCGGCTGGAGGCGTGGCTGCTCGATCATCCGCGCTTCGGCCCGACCTTGCGCGCGTGGCGGCGTGACGGCGCCATGAGCCGCCGGGCCAAGGGGATGGCCTGTGGCGGCATGGCGATCGGCTATGCGATCTTCCTCTTGACCGCCCGTCCGAATACCGTCCTGGCCATCGTCGTGGCATTCGTGATGATCGGTTGTGCGACCTATATCGGCACACGCCCGAACGCCGCATGAGATGCCCCGGCCGCTGGGACGGACGGCTGTCATAAAGTCTGAGATCGGTTTTGAATTGGTCAGGCAAATTCGCTTTACAGCCTTATGACGCTCGCTAAGCTGGCCGTCCGAAATGGGGAGCGGGCGAGCAGATGGATATCGGCGGTAGGGCATTGCACCATAGGGCCTGTCGGCTGTCGTCCCTGATCGGCGCGGTCATGCTGACGGGGGCGGTTGCCGCGACGCCCGCTCACGCGGCGGATTGGGACCTGTCCCGCGCCGGAATCCTGGCTGTCGCCGATGGGCAGGGGACCAGCCGGGTCGCCGGCGAATTGCTGGTGCGCGATCTGGTCAGTCTGGGCGGCAAGCCGTCCGGTATAGTCGAGGGTCAAGCGACGTGCGCGGCGACCTGTATCGTGATCGGCACGGCGGACTCGCCCATCGTGCAGCGGCTGGCGCGGGCAGGGGGTGTCGATCTGTCGCCGCTGCGGGGCGGCTGGGAACGCTATGTCCGCGCGGGGGTGAGGGGCGCCGGGCGGCGCTATCTGTTGATCGCCGGATCGGATGCGCGCGGGGCGGTGTACGGCGTGACCGACCTGTCGCGCGCGCTGGGCGTGTCGCCTTGGGAATGGTGGGCGGATGTCACGCCGCGTCGTCCCGACCGGATTGCCGTTTCCGACCGCACCTTCGTCTCGCGCGAGCCGTCGGTGAAGTATCGCGGCATCTTTCTGAACGACGAGGATTGGGGGCTGCAGCCATGGGCTGCCAAGACCTTCGACCCGGACAAGGGCAATATCGGCCCCAAGACCTATCAGCGGGTCTTCGAGCTGATGTGGCGGTTGAAGGCCAACACGCTGTGGCCGGCGATGCACTCGGTCTCGACACCGTTCTTCGGCGATCCGGGTAATGCCCCGCTCGCAAAACGCTATGCGATCGTCATCGGCAGTTCCCATGCCGAGCCGATGCTCCGCAACAATTTGCGCGAGTGGGACGAGGGGAAGCGCGGCGGGTTCGACTTCACCCGGCGGCCTCAGGCGATCCTGGATTACTGGCGCGAGCGGGTGGGCGAGACCAGGGGGCAGGAGGCGTTCTATACGGTCGGCCTGCGCGGCCTGCATGACGGGCCGATGCAGGGGGTGACGACCACGGCGGCGCGGCGCGGCATCCTGGAGGATGTGGTCGGGCGACAGCGTGGGCTTCTGGCCGACACGCTGGGCAAACCGGCGGCGCAGGTTCCGCAGCTTTATGTCGCCTATCACGAATTGCAGGAGGCCTATGACGCCGGGCTGACCCTTCCGGGCGACGTGACGCTGATGTGGACCGACGACAATTACGGCTATCTGCGACGGCTCAGCACGCCCGAGGAGCAGAAGCGGCCGGGCGGAGCGGGGGTCTATTACCACCTGTCCTATTGGGGGCGGCCGCACGACTATTTGTGGCTGGGCACCACCCACCCGGCGCTGATCCGCGAAGAGATGGGGCGCGCCTGGGCCACGGATGCACGGCGCATCTGGATGGTCAATGTCGGCGACATCAAGCCGATCGAATATCTCTCGCAATATTTCCTCGATCTCGCCTTTGACGCCAAGCTGCTGGACCAGTCGCCGCGCGAGCATCTGCGCCGTTTTATGGCCGAGCAGTTCGGCGAGGCGGAGGCGGGCGCGATCGCTGATCTGATGATGCGCTTCTATGACTTGGCGTGGCCGCGGAAGCCGGAGTTCATGGGCTTCGGCCAGACCGAATGGGTCACGCCCAACCGGCCGAGCGCCTATGTCCAGTCCGATGGCGAGGAAGCGCAGGCCCGACTGGCGGCGTACAGCGCGCTGATGAACCAGGCATCGGCGATACAGGGGCGTATGCCGAAGGACCGGCAGGACGCCTTTTACGAACTGGTGCTCTATCCCATACAGGGCGCGACGCTGCTCAACTGGCGTATCCTGTCGCTCGATCTCGGCGAACTCTATGCGCGCGATCACCGGGCAAGCGCGGAGACCTATGTCTTTGCCGCACGCACGGCCTATATGCGGCTCGCCGAGGCGACCGCCCAGTATAACGCGGCCGCCGGGGGCAAGTGGCGCGAGATGATGGATGCCGCGCCGCGCCGCCTGCCGGTCTTCGACGAGCCCCTGTGGCCAAGTACCGGATGGGGGCTGCAAAGCGGTTGCGGCCTCGGCCTTTGGGGCTCCTGGATCGGGGACGAGAATGTCCTGACCTTCACCAGGGGGGTGCCCGCGACAAGGCGGGTGACGCTCTACACCCGTCAGCCGAAATTTGCCGGTTGGGCCGTCACGAAGCGGCCGGACGGGCTGACCCTGTCGGGGGAGCGGGGGCGGCTGAACGTCGACAATGGTTATGAGCAGCGGCTGACCCTGTCCTATGACGGCAAGGGCGAGGTCGCGCCGGTGACGCTTCACTGCAACGACCAAGTGATGACGATCCACGCGACCGCCTTGACCCCTCCCAAGCTCGATCCCGGCGAGGCGCTGGAGGATGAGCGGCGCGTCACCATGCCCGCGCTGTCGGCCACGTTTGGCGCGGACTGGGAAACGATCCCGGACCTTGGCAGCCAGCGGGGCGCGCTTCGCTCCAGGCTGGCCCTGCCCACCCGCCAATCGGCCGAACAGGGCACCCCTGCCACCTGGCGCTTCGCCACCATGACCGAGGCGGGAGCGAATTTGCGCGTCGTCGCCTTGCCGACCCATCCGCGCGATCCGGCACACGGCCTGCGCGCCGCGGTGAAGCTGGACGATGGCGCGTGGCAGACGGTCGATTTCGCGACCGTGGGGCGCAGCGACCAGTGGCGGCAGAATGTCCTGACCAACACCGCCGTCGCGAACCTGCCGCTGAAGAGCTTTGCCGCCGGGCATCACCGGGTGGCGATCGTGCCGCTCGATCCCGGCCTGATCCTGGATCGTGTCGAGCTGGTGCTCGACGGTGCCCGCCCGCTTTACGCGCCGCTCCCCTCTGATTCTTCGCCGGAGACTGCCCGATGACTGTGACCCGCCGCACCTTGCTCGCCAGCGGGCTGGCCGCCCCGGCGTTGGGCACGCCCGTTCTGGCGGCGAACCGCCCCGTGATACTCGACAGCGGCGATGCGCCCGCGCCTTTCGATGCGATGCCCGAACCGCCCTTCGTCTCCGATCCGAGCCTGCTTCGGCTCGATAGCGGCTGGCTGTTCAACAAGGGCGACATCGCCGTGCCGCCGATCCTGGGGCATGAGGAAAGCTACCAGAACGCCAAGGCCGGAATCGCACAAGGGGCCGCCGCCGTCAGCTATGACGACAGCGACTGGCGTAGCGTCGAGCTGCCGCATGACTGGGCAATGGAGGAGGTGGTCGACCCCAAGGCCAATGTCGCGCAAGGGTATCGGCGGCGCGGGATCGGCTGGTATCGCCGCACGCTGAAGCTGCCGACCGAATGGCGCGGACGCTATCTGGAAGTACAGCTGGGCGCGGCGGCGACCAACGCCACCGTCTGGTTCAACGGCATTCTCGTCGCGCACAGCTTCAGCGGCTATACCGCGATCCTGATCGACATCACCCCCTATGCCCGGTTCGGTGAGGAGGTGAACACGCTGGCCGTCCGCGTCGATGCCGACACGATGGAGGGCTGGTGGTATGAGGGCGCGGGGCTGTACCGCCACAACTGGCTGGCGGTGCGCGACGGGGTGAGCATCGTCACCGATGGCCTTCACGCCGATCCGCGTCGCGAGGGTACGGGCTGGACGGTGCCGGTCGCGCTGACCGTCTCCAACATTCAGAAGACGGCGGCGACCGTGCGGGCCGAGGTCGTGCTGATCGACCCGGCGGGCCGCACCATCGGCCGGGCGGAGACAGACGTGACCGTCGATCCGCTCAAGACCGCCGAGGCCCGGATGACCATCCCGATCGCCGCGCCGCAGCTTTGGTCGGTCGACCAGCCGACGCTCTACCGGGTGGAGACGCGGCTGCTGCGCGACGGCAAGCCCATCGACGCCCGCGCTACCCGGATCGGTTTTCGCGAGATCCGGTTTGATGCGGCGACCGGCTTCTACCTCAACGGCGTGGCGACCAAGATCAAGGGCGTCTGCGTCCATCAGGACCATGCCGGGGTCGGCGTCGCCATGCCCGATGCGATGTGGGACTGGCGCATCCGGCGGCTGAAGGCGATGGGCTGCAACGCGCTGCGCTGCTCGCACCATGCGCCCGCGCCCGAACTGCTCGACGCGTGCGACCGGCTGGGGTTGCTGGTCATGGACGAGAACCGGAACTTCAACCCCAGCCCGGACTATCTGCGCCAGCTGGAGTGGCTGGTCCGCCGTGACCGCAATCACCCGAGCGTGTTCCTCTGGTCGGTCTTCAACGAGGAACCGATGCAGGGCACCGAGCAGGGCTATGAGATGGTCCGCCGCATGGCCGAGGCGGTGAAGGAACTCGACACGTCGCGTCCCGTCACGGCGGCGATGAACGACGGAATGTTCTCGCCCCTGAATGTGTCGGATGCGGTCGATGTGATGGGCTTCAACTACCAGCATCGCCGCTACGACAGCTTCCATGCGGCGCATCCGACCAAGCCGATGACCAGCTCGGAGGATACCAGCGCGTTCATGACTCGCGGTGTGTGGAAGACCGACATGGCCGCGCACGAAGTGAGTTCCTACGACACCGACGCCGCCGAATGGGGGCTGACCCATCACGAAAGCTGGCGGATGATCGACACGCGGCCCTTCGTCGCGGGGACGTTCGTGTGGACGGGCTTCGACTATCATGGCGAGCCGACGCCGTTCGAATGGCCGACGACCAGCAGCGTGTTCGGCATCATGGATTTGTGCGGCTTTGCCAAGATGGCCTTCCATCTGCGCCGCGCGCAATGGGTGGACGATGCACCTGCGCTCGCCATCGCGCCGCACTGGACCTGGCCGGGGCGTGAGGGGCAGGCGATCCGGGTATTGGCGCTGACCAATGCCGAGACGGTCGAGTTGCGCCTGAACGACAAGAGCCTGGGTGTGAAGACGGTCGACCGGCTGGCGATGCCCGAATGGCAGGTGCCCTATAGCCCCGGACGGCTGGAGGCGGTCGGCTATCGCGCCGGGCGCGAGGTGTCGCGAACCTCGGTCGAGACGGCGGGGCAGCCGGTCGCGTTGAAGCTGGTGGCGGATCGTGGCGGGATGCTGGGCACGGGAAGCGACATCCAGCCCTTCACCGTGATGGCGGTGGATGCGCGCGGGCGGGTGGTGCCGGATGCGGATATGCCGGTGAGTTTCCGGGTGACGCGGGGCGCGGTGATCGGGGTAGGCAATGGCGACCCCAATGATCATGATTCCGAGGTGGTGCCCGCGCGTCGCCTGTTCCACGGGCTGGCCCAAGCGCTGGTTCGTGCCGAGGCGGGGGCGGGGACGCTGACCGTCGAGGCGACCGCGCCGGGGTTGAAACCCGCGCGCGCCACGGTGCGCGTGATCGCCGCCGAGCCTTTGCCCGCGCTCCCTGCCACCCGGCCGGTGGCGATGCTGACCGACTGGAAGCGCAGCGACTTCACCGCGACCCGGCCCGATCCGCTGCGCCGTTATGCTGGCAACGACATGAACAGCCTGGTCTATGCGCGGCCCGGACGACTGGAGGGACCGGGCGAGGGCGTCTGGTCGACTTATCGCACCAGCTTCAAGCCGCGCCGCCGGGTGGCGGAGCAGGGTGGTGCGGTGGTCTTTGCCGAGGTCGTCGGCCGGGCCGAGGCCTGGGTCGACGGGGTGAAGCGGGCAGAGAAGACCGACTTCGCGGGCGCGCCGCTGGAGGTGCCGTTCCCCGCCGGGGCGAGCGAGCGGCAGGTCGTGCTGGTCGTGGAGGCGGTGCCGGGCAAGGCGTCCGGCCTGGGCCGGACGATTTCGGTTCGGGAGCGGTGACCCGATGACGTCTCAGACCTTGAGGATGATCCCCTTGCGATCCAGCACCCAGCCGAAGGCGCAACAGATCAGCGTATAGGCGAGCGCGCAGAGCAGCGACCCGACCGGCCCCGGCGCGATCGGCTGGAACGCATTGAGGCCGACCCAGGTGTACAGTCCCTCACCATCGACATGGATCAGCTCCAGCACCACGACGAGCAGCTCGGAGAACAGGTAGATGGCGAGCGGATTGCGCCCGAGCATCTGGAGGAAGGATCGCCCGACCTTCACGCCGCGTATCTCGACCAACCACAGTGCCGCGCCTAGCAGGATCAGGTCGATGCCGACCGTCAGCGCGACGAACGAGCCGGTCCACAATTTCTTGCCGATCGGCAGCATCGGCGACAGCAGCAGCGCCACGACGACTAGCCCGGCCCCGATCGCCGCGAGCCGTCCGACCGTTGCGGCGTGCTTGCCCCAACGCTGGATGGCCAGCCCCGTGAGATAGCCCGCAATGACATTGGCGGTGGCGGGCAGGGTGCCGAGCAGTCCCTCGGGATCGAAGCCATGGTCCTTTTTATACAGATGCTCCGGTCCGATCAGCCATAGGTCGAACAGTGTACCCGCATTCTTGTACCGCCCGAACGCCTCGCCCGCCGGGCTGAGCCCGACCAGGATCGCCCAGTGCGCGACGACCAGGCCGATGGCGACTACGACCAGATGGCTGGGCTTCAGATAGCGCGCACACAGCGCCCCCAGCAGATAGCAGAGCGCGATGCGTTGCAGCACGCCGGTCAGTCGCGTGTCGGCAAAAGGCTTGGCGACCCAGCTCCCGTCCGCCTGATGCGTGACGAAGGGGAACCAGTACATCAGCACGCCGAGCAGGAAGATCAGCGCGGCCCGCTTGAACACCCGGCGCAGGAAGACATGTTCGGGCATCGGCCGGGTCAGTGCGAAGCTCATCGCGTTGCCGACCGCAAACAGGAAGCTGGGATAGATCAGGTCGGCCAGCGTGAAGCCGAACCACGGCGCGTGCTGCAACTGGGTGAAGGCCCCGCCCGCGCCCGCCGTGTTGACCACGATCATCAGGAAAATGGTCGCGCCCCGGAACATGTCGAGCGAGGCGAAGCGCTCGGGTCTGGCGGTCATGGTCGTCACCGGGCGGTCTCCGTCATCAGCGCGCTGGCCTCGGCCACCGGATCGGCGGGGGCGCTGGCCTTGTAGGGGCGGGGATCGGCGACCCAGGCCTTTTCCCAATCGAGCAGCCGGGCGGTAAAGGCGGCATCGTCGACCGGCCGCTTGGCGAGGGCGGCGGCCCGCGCCCCGGTCAGATAGGCGGTCCAGCGCGGCAGGTAGTAATCGGCATACATGCCCGCCCAGGCCTTGGACGCATAATCGCCCAGATGGCCGCGGCCGCCCCAGATCGTCACCTGCGCCTTGGCATTCTGTTCGTAGGCGGTCTTTTCGGCGGGCGTGTCGCCATAGGCCCGCGCATCGGCGATCCAGCTGGCTAGGCTTTCCTGCTGCCCGCCGATCAGATGGTCGATGGCCAGCGCCAGCGCCTTGACCCGCGCCGTCTCTCGGTCGCCGGTCGCAATATCGCCCTTCTGATAGGCGGCGACGGCGGCCTTCACGCTGTCGTCCAGCGACAGGCTGGCGGTGTGTCGGGTCAGGTCGACCAGATCATAGCGGTAGAGCGGGCTCTTGCCGTAAGCTGGCGCGAGCTTGAGCATCGCCGCGATCCCGGCGCGCAGCTTCGCCCGGTCGCCCGGCTCGGCGGGATAGGTCGGTGCATCGGCGGCGGGGCGCTTGAAGAAGAGATATGCGCCCGCCCGCTCGTTCCACCAGCGCGGCGTCCAGTAGCGCACGTCATAGGCACCCGCGACCACATCCTGCCATGCGGCGACCATCGCCGGATCGCTCCGGCCATAGCGGGCGGCGGTATAGCGGATCAGCCACGGGCCCATCGCCATGTCGCCGCCCGGCCAGGCTACATCATAGGCATAGTCGTAGATCAGGCTGTTACTGTGCAACCCCTCCGGGAACATGCCGAAGCCGCGCACATTCCCGCGCCCCTGGTCGGTGAACATCGCGGCGACGTCGCGACGGTAGAAATCCGGCGCGCCGTACGCCGGGTTGCTGCCGCCATAATTATGGACATAGCCGTATACCCAGCTCTTGCCGTCGAAGCCGTTCGTGGTCTTCCAGATGCCGGGATAGCGGTCATTGCCGATGTCGAGGATCAGCATCTTCTCATCCGGCACGTCGCGCAGGAAGGCGGCGATGGCGTCGGGCGTCCAGAATTTCTTGTCGGCCCCGAACAACCAGCCCTGCATCACCCAGGTCGCGCCCGGCGCGGCGGCGGCGATCGAGGCGTAGAGCCGCTGGCCATAGGCCGCCAGCCTTGCGTCGCGGACCTCACGGGGCAAGGCCGCCGCCTTCGTTGCCGCGTCCAGCGCGGGCGTGTTGGCGGTCGCGTCGCCGTAAGCGGCGTTCGCGGTGTCGCTGCCATCCTCGGCGATGGGCGGCACCATCTCGTTAAAGGCGTCGGCCAGGTAATATTGCCCTGGCCCATATTCGGCGGTGTAGAGTTGCAGGAAACGCTTGGCGAGCGGGGCAAAGAGGGGATCGGACGGGTCGAGCCAATAGGTCCCCTCGAACCCTTCCCAGGATCGCATCTTGTAGATGCGCGCCTTGGGATGCGCCTCGGCAAAGGCCTTGGGCACGTATCCCGCAAAGGCGGGCAGGATCGGCGTCATGCCAAGATCGCGCATCCGGGTCAGGATACGCTTTTGCAGGTCATGCTTCTTGTCGATCCATCCCTGTGGCAGGGGCGCGCGATAGCCCTCGATATTGCCCATGCGCTGCCATGGCAGAAAGGCGGGGCCGGAGAAATGCTGCGCCAGTTGCGCCTCGGTCAGACCCTGCTCGCGCCATAGCTGGCGCCACACATAATCCTGTCCCTCCATGGCCAGCGGCATGTCGACGCCGTGTACCGCCATCGCGTCGATCTCGCGCTCCCAGCGGGCCCAGTTCCACCAGGGCGTGGTATAGCCGAAGGTACAGGTGTTGAGGTAAGCGCGGATGTTGAAGGGCGACGACACCCAGCCACTGTCGTCGGGCGTCAGCCGGGTCATCGGGCCGACGCGATTGCCCTCCCAACTGACCGATAGTCGCCCTTGCGCGTTTAGCATCGCCGCCGCCCCGCGTACTGCCGCGACGGGCGAGGAGGCTTCGACGTTCAGCCGATCATGATCCACCCGGACCCGGTAGCGCGGATCGGCGGCGGGACGGATCGTCACCGCCACCTGCCGCTCGGGCACGCCCAGCCGCTGGAGCGCGGCCCGCGCCGCCTGCCCGCCATCGCTCTGGGCATGCACCGCCGGGGCGACAAAAAACAGAGTGCCGATCAGGCCGAGCGCTTTGGAAGAGGTCATCACGGACGGCATTGTCCCCGGCAAAATGGCAAAAGGGAAGGGCGGACCGGCCCGCACGGCCGTCCGCCCTTCAGGGGGGAGGTTTAAAAGCGCGTCGACGCCGAGAGATAGACGGTGCGACCCGTCCGGCTGGCGAGCTGGAAGGTGTTCGCGTTGGTCTGATAGGCGTCTTCGTGCGTGTTGTTCAGGTTGATGATCCCCGCCGTGAAGCTGAGATAGCTCAGCGGATTGAAGCCCAGCGCCAGGTCCATTTGGGTGCGCGGGCGTACGACATGGGTCAGGCCGCCATTGACGAAGAAGCTCGATGCCGCATCCTGCACGTAGGAGCTGCGGTGGTTGACCGACAACCGCACGCTGAACATCTCGTTTTCCCAATAGGGCGTCAGGTTCCAGGTCAGCTTCGACAGGTCGCGCAGGTTGAAGCCAGTGCCGATCGCGCTGGCATCGGTATCGACCACGGTGACGTTGCCGACCGCGCCGAAGCCCTTGACCGGCAGGATCATGTCGAAATTCTGCGACGCCGAGAGTTCCAGGCCCTTGATATGGATGACCCGGTTGTCGTTCAGCACCCGGCTGAAGCTGTAATCGGTCTTGAGGTCCGCCGACTGGCAATCGCTGACCACGCCGTTCAGCGCCACGCCGTCGAACGAGCTGGGGCAGTAGAATTGCGTGAATGTGCCGTTCTTCACCGCCTTGTAGAAACCGGCGATGCTGATCGAATTCCCCTTGCCGTGATAATATTCCAGGCTGATGTCCAGCTGGTTGGCGGTCAGCGGCTTCAACCGGCTCTCGCCCTGCGCGACCGACACGCTGGGGCGCAGGCTGGTGGTGACTCGGGTGATGGTGTCGGCCATCTGCGTCTGGCTGTTGAGCAGCGGACGGACCAGCACCTTGGCGGCGGCGATACGCGCGACGAGCTGCGGCGTCAGGTCCAGCGCGAAGCTGGCGCTGGGCAGGACATTGCCATAATCCTGCACGACATGCTGCTGGCCGAGCAGGGTGGCGTCGCTGCCGGTGCCGTTGGTCAGGCTGCTGGTGACGTTCTGGTGCGTATGTTCGTAGCGGACGCCGACATTGCCGCGCACGGCCATGTTGAAGATCGTGCCGTCGATATTCGCCATCGCGTAGACGGCCGGGATATAGCGGTCGACTTTATAGGTATTGGGCCAGTCGGGCGTGTCGGGCACGGAAATGCCCTTGTCGCGCAGGATCTGCTGCCACAGCGGCGCATTGACCGATAGGAACGAGCTGGGGATGCCCATCGACCCGCCCAGGAAATTGTTCACCAGCACGCCCGTCTTCGACAGGTCGGGAATCCAGGCGAATTCGGGATAGGTCACGGGATCGCTGACATCGGCGTCGCGGTCGTGGCGATACGCCTTGGTGTCGAAGCTTTCGTGGTGATATTTCGCGCCGATGACCAGCGCCTTGATCCCGTGCCAGTCGAGATCCTGGGTCAGGTCGGTCTGGATCGCCCGGTCGCGGGCGGACTGGATATGCGTCGCGCCGTCGACGAATGCGTACCAGGTGCGGTTCGCCATGTTGTAGATCGACCCGTCGGTCAGGCTGGCGGTGTTCCACTTGACGTTGAACGGATCGGAAATGTCGAGCTGGCCGCCATTGGCGAAGCGCACCTCGTCGATCGTCGCCCATTCGTACAGCTTGGCATCGCCCTGGGTATAATGGCCGATCGCGCGGATATGGGTGGTGTCGGTCGGGCTCCAGTTGACCGTGCCGGTATAGGCCTGGGTCTGGAGATTGCGCAGTTCGGGCTGGTCGTTGTTGTCGACGTTGAAGTTGCTGATCGAAATCTTGTCGGCGATGCCGTTGGCGGTGTTGTTGACCGTCACCGCCGAGGCGGCCCAGCGGCCGAAGACCATCTGGCGCGTGTCGTAGCGGGTATGGTCGCGCGAATATTCGCCCTGCAGCAGGACCTCGAAATTGTCCTGCGGCTTCCACTGGATCGCGCCGCTGCCCATCAGCTGTTCGGTGTCGCGGTCGATCCGGCGATAGCGCAGATTGCCCGGCACCTGGACATTGGCGGCCCCGGCGACGGCGCCCGGCTGATACCAGTTCTTGATGAACAGATAGTCGCCGCGATCCTTCAGCTTCTGATAGCCCAGGTCGAGCATGACGCCGATCGTGTCATCGGCGAAGCGCTTGATATAGGCAGCGTTGACCTTGGGCGTCGCGTCCTTGCGATAGTCGGAATAATAGCCCTTGATCCCGGCGATGAAGCTGGGACCCTTATAGGCGAGCGGCTTGACCGTATCGATGTTGACGGTGCCTGCCAGGCCGCCGGTGTCCATGTCGGCGGTCGGCGACTTGATGACCTGGATCGCGCTCGCCAGATCGGTCTGGATGATGTCGTAGCGGAAGCCGTCCTTGAAGTCGGCGCTGGCAAAGGTCTGGCCGTTGATCGTGGTGCGCGCATATTGCGGGCCCAGGCCCCGGATGCTGATCGTCGAGCCGCGACCGTTGATGTTGGACATCTGGACGCCCGCGATCCGCTGGATCGCTTCGGTCACGTTCTGGGCGGGGAACTTGCCGATATCCTCCGACGAGATGCCGTCGGTGATGCGGATGTCGTTGCGCTTGGCGGCAAGAGCGGAGGCGATGCTCTGGCGATAGCCGGTGACGGTGATCTCGCTCTGGCCGGTATCGCCCGCCGTGTCGGCCTGCGGCGTGGCCTGTCCGGTGGTCGCCGCCCCCGTCACGCTTGCGGTCACGCTCTGGGCCAGAGCCGGCGCCGCGCCGATCGTCATGGCCAGCCAGGCGGTGGTGAAGGCCGTCGTGTGAAGCAGGCTTTTGCGCCGAGGATTCGACGCGCCGCAACGCGGAGACTTGATCATGTTGTTTCCCTCCCTCTCATTCCGGCGCGGGCACATCGCACCGGGCTTCCCCAAGACTTGCCGGAAAGGGCTTGCGTGATCGGCGCGGAAGCAAAGGGGCGCCGTTGGCCGGAACGGACAGGCCGTTCACGGACCGGGTCGGGACCGGACCATTTGCTGCGCCGGCACGCGGAGCCTTTTCCTGATCCCTCGACCATCTGACCGCCCGGGCTTTGGCCCGTGTTCGGCAAAGAGGTGCAAAGGACCGAAAATGTCGTCCTGCATCGCCGTGTTGTAATCTTATGGTCTTATCGGTGACATGGAATGGTCATGCCTGTCAATGGCCGCAAAAAGGGTTTTGTTGAAAAATTGGTCGGGCCTCTTGCTGTCGGGGAAAGGCGACGCAATTCCAATGTCTTAGCGTGATGAACTTTATGTCACATTGTCGGAAGGGTGCCCCGATCCCCTCGACCAGAGGGCATACAAATATCCAAACTCGGCGGAATCGATCGCGGAAAAGACGAGTCCGAATTGGTATTGCGGGAATTGGCTAAGCCAATTTCTCAGCCCAGACCGAGTTTATCGGATGCGCTGGGTCATTCCGCTGGGGCGCCCCAGCCAAATGGTCATGCCATCATCGGTTACGGGCAGATCGAACAGCGCGCCAATGAGCGTCAGGCTTTCGACAGGGCGATCCAGTCGAAAACGCCCGTTGAAGCTCTGCTGTGCAAGGGCGGGGTCGGTCAACCGGATCGGTCGCGCACTGTAGCGACCCAGTCGAGCAACGGCATCACCAAGGCGAATGGAATCGCCGCTCAGCCAGCGGTCCTGCCATCCCTGATAGGAAGCGATATCGAAGGCATGGACGGAGATGTGTCCCGCACCCGACTCCGCCCAATGCCCGGCGGTGACGACGACGGCGGGCTGACCCGGAACGGTCAGGCGCACCCGGCCACGATAGACACGCAACTCGCTGTGGTCCGCGCCGCGATCGACGCTGAAATTGGTGCCGAGCGCGACCATCTGACCCTCCGGCGTCGACACGGCGAAGGGGCGAGTGGTGTCGTGCCGTACCTCGAATCGCGCCGCACCACTTTGGAGCGTCAACTCGCGAGCGTGGCCCGAAAAGGCGATGGCGACGCGAGAGGCGGCGTCCAGCGTCATGGCCGACCCATCGGGCAGTGCGACTTGGCGCTGCTGGCCGGTGGTTGAGGCATAGACACGCTCGACGGACGGCTCGCCGGTCGTGGCGAGGTGCCAGACGAACGGCGTCGCGACACCCGCTGCCAGCGCCGCCGCCAGACCCACCGCGATACGCCGCCGGGTCGGCCCGGCGATCGCACGCGTCCAGCGACGCGATTGATGCCGTGGCAGAGCGACCGCAGGGGGCCGTTCCGCTTGCTCGACCGCTGCAAACAGCGCCGGGTCGCCGAGCAGTCGCACCATGCGTGACAACGCGTCCCGGTGCGCGGGCGAGCGGTTCAGCCATTCGCGCAACTCCTCGCGCGCTTCGGGTGACAGCGTGTCGAGGCGGTCGGCCCAGTCGGCGGCTTCTTCCAGCAACGCGGCGGGATCAGTCATGGCGACGCGCTCCGCGTATAGGCAAGTCGTCGATGCATCCATCCAGGTCGATCATCGCGCGGACCAGATGTTTCTTCACCGCCTCGATGCTCAGG
This sequence comes from Sphingomonas sanguinis, assembly GCF_001476905.1. GTDB lineage: Bacteria > Pseudomonadota > Alphaproteobacteria > Sphingomonadales > Sphingomonadaceae > Sphingomonas > Sphingomonas sanguinis_B. Next base: position 47,607 of record NZ_LDTE01000023.1, read on the forward strand.
CCCATTTCCTCGGCGATCTGCTGGCGGGACTTGCCCTCGATATGCCGCTCGACAAAGACAGCGCGGCGCTGGGCGGGCAGGCGGGACAGGGCGGTCTGGAACCGGTCGAACCGCTGGCGATAGTCGAGGATCTGGTCGGCCAATGGCAGCGCGCAGGCGATCTCGGGATCGACCGGGCCGACTTCCTCGGCTGTCCGCCGCCCGCGATTGTGGATGACCGAGTCCGCCACGCGAAAGGCATAGGCGAGCGGTTGTTCGATCACCTGTCTGCCTTCCTGCTCGATCACTCGCATGATCGCTTCCTGCACGATATCCTCCGCCTGTTCGGGTTCGCGAATGCGTTTGCGGACATAGGTCAGCAGGCGCGTCCGCCCCTCGACCGCCCAGGCGATCGGATCGCTCATTCGGTGTCGTTCAGGAAGAGCCGGTTGCAGGGCATCCGGGGACAATCCTCAGTAAAAAAGATCCGCGCCGCACCCGTCGGGGTACGGCGCGGCAGATCCAGATACTCAGGCGGCAGCAGGTATCAAGGTCATTCAGACGGTGCGGATCAGAAGGTGACCCGCACACCACCCAGCAGCGTCGTGCCCGAACGGGTCACGACATAGAGCCGCTTGGTGCTGTTCGAATATTGCTTCTCGCGCTGGTTGGTCAGGTTGATGCCGTTGAGCGTCAGCTGGACGTTCTTCGTGACCGAATAATGCGCCGACATATCGACATAGACCGTGCCCTCGAACCCGGTCACGTCCTGGTCCGGACCCAGCGAGGTCAGCACTGGCGAGGCGCTGAAGATATAGCCGCTGCGGTAATTGGCCGAGACACGGGCGTCGAACGCCTTGTCCTGGTAATAGAGGGTGGCGTTGGCGTTATACTTGCTCAGCCCCTCCAGCGTGGTCGGGATGCTGCCCTGGTAGATCTTGGAATAATCCAGCCGCGAGTCGACATAGGTGAAGTTCACCGCCGTGCCCAGCCGGTCGAAGGGGGCGGGCAGGAACTTGAAGTCGGTCTGGCCGGACAGCTCGATGCCGAACAAATTGGTCTTGGCCAGGTTGACGGGGCGCGAATAGCTGTCGACCACGGTCGAACCGGTGACGCCCGGATAGACATTGTCAGGCAGGCCCGTCTGCGAATAGGGCACGTTGTTGATCGTCTGGGTCGAGATGTATCCGTCCAGCGTCTTGTAGAACAGTGCGCCTGCGACATAGCCGACCGAGCCGAAATAATATTCGGTCGAAATGTCGAAGTCGGTCGATTTGTAGGGGCGCAGGTTCGGGTTGCCGATCGACACGGTGACATTGCCATTGTCGTTGGTGACTGAGCCATTGACCGCCAGCGCGCCCAGCGCCGGGCGATTGATGTTCTTCGACGCGGCGAAGCGCACCATCAGGCCGGGGTTCAGCTCGAAGATGAAATTGGCGGCGGGCAGCACGCCTTCATATTCGCCGCGCACGGTGACGGGGCCGACATTGGCCGTGCCCTGCGACGTCACGGTCGTGCGGTAATAGCGTGCGCCGATATTGCCGCGGAACGGCACGCCGCCCAGCATGTGGTTCCAGTCATATTGCGCAAAGGCCGCGCCGGTCCGCTCCTCGACCGCGAACACGCCGAGCGGATTAGTCAGATATTGCGACCGGTTGATGGCCAGCGTCTGGAGCATCTTGGGGAAGTCGACGATCGTCCAGGACTGGCCGCTATAGCCGTTATAGGTCTTGGCATAGGCGCTGGGGTTGGCGTTGACCTTGCCCGATACGAAGCCGCTGGTCCCGATATTGTCGGCTTCGGCGTAATAGCCGCTATTGGCGAAGCGCCGCCATTCGCCACCGACGCTGATCGTATCGTCGGACGAGACCTTATAGTCGAAGCGCCCCTTGACATTGTCGAACGCCGAATCCTGGTACGTGTTGTTCACGTACAGCCGTTTGGCGTGCCAGAAATTGGGGTCGGTGGTGTTGAACTTGTAGGTGTTGACCAGTGAATAGGTGCCGCCGCGATAGTCGGAGATGACGTCGCCGAACCCTTCCAGCGTGAACTTGTCGTTGACCGGCATGTCATAGCGCGACCGCTCGACCCCGCCCAGCCAGGTGAAGGTCAGCCCGTCGACGAGTTCGGCATCGCCGCTGAGAACTGCCTGCTTGAAGACGTTCTTGGTGTTCTGGATACGCGTCTCGGTCGAGGCCTTGCCGCCCGACACGTCGAGATAGGTCACTTCGTTACGGTCGTTCCACTGGATCGCGTTGACGCGCGAGTTCGGATAGACGGTGCCCGCAAAGGTCTCGCCGCCGCCGAGCCAGGTCGAGCTGCCGCCGCCGCGCGAGGCGAGGTGGGTCTCGAACCGGTCGCCCTTGAACTGGCCGTACAGCCCGTCGAGCGTCACATGAACCTTGTCGGTCGGTGCCCATTGCACCGAGGTCGTCAGTCCGATCCGCTCCTGCTTGCTGTCCCACACCGACAGGCGGTTGCCGCGCGCGAACAGCAGGTCGCCGGAGTTGATCTTGGCCTGCTCGGCAGCAGTCAGTGCGCTGATGTTGCTGCCATTGGCCTTGTTGCGGCGCCAGCGATAGGTGTCGAAACCCTCTTCGCGGGTGTTGCGGCGGCTATAGGCGCCCGACACCAAAATGCCGAAATTGCCCCAGTTCTTGGAGATCAGGCCGGTCAGGCGCGGCTGGAAATCGCGGGTCAGCGTGTTGGTGCCGCCCTGCGCGGACAGCGCGATCTTGGTGCCCTTGTAATCGAAGGGGCGCGCGGTGAAGAGGCCGACGGTGCCCGCCAGACCGCCTTCGGTCTGCTGCGCCTGATACGACTTCTCGACATCGACATGGTTGAACAGTTCGGCGGCGAACAGGTTGAAGTCGAAGGCGCGGTCACGCGTCGTCTGGCCGCGGCTGTCCTGCGGCGAATCGACATTACCCAGCACTTCCATGCCGTTCAGCTGCACGCGGGTGAAATCGGGGCCCAGACCGCGCAGGGAGATGCGGCGCCCCTCGCCAGCCTCGCGGTTGATCGCGACGCCGGGCAGGCGCTGCAGCGCTTCGGCCAGGTTCAGGTCGGGAAAGGCGGCGATGTCGGATGCGGCGATCGAGTCCTTGATGATCGTCGCATCCCGCTTGGAATTGCGCGCCTGCGCCAGACTGGTGCGATAGCCGGTCACGACGACTTCGCCGCCCGTATCGGCCGCCGCGCTCGTGTCCTGTTCCTGCGCCCAAACCGGTTGCGCAACACACAGCGCGCTCGACGCCAGCAAGAGCGTCCGCTTGATACCCATCACGAAAATTCCCCCACGACAAAAAACATGTCACTCGCCCGGCCAAACGGACGATTGCGGGGAAGACGGGCGCGGCCGACAAACGGGGACAAGGAAATTTGTAAAAGTTTTAAGACATTTATGGCGTTTTTGTTACTGTCTCCCCGATGTCGCGGCGGCGCCATAAATATCGCAGGACATTGTCCCCGAAAGCGGGCAGATGATGTCTTCGTTAAGAACGATCGTTTCTTGGGTGGGATCAACAGGATGGCCGGGGTGATGCGGGGATGGGGGCTGGCGGCGGCGGTCGGCTTGATGGTGGTGTCGCCTTCCGGGGCCATGGGCAAGGACAGGCAGGGCTATCTGGCCGCTGGCGAGGGCGTTAACCTCGCGACCATCCTGCCGGGTCCGCCGACGCCGGGTTCGCCGCGGGCGCTGGCCGATGCACGGGCATTTCGCGACAGCCGGGCCCTGCGCGGCATGGCGCGGTGGCAACAAGCGACGGCGGACGTGTCGAGCGACCTGGGCGCGCGCTTCGCCGATGCGCTGGGCTTCCGGCCCGACTGGACCAAGTTGCCGCTGACCCGCGCACTGCTGGCGCGGTTCGACGCGGATCGCTCGGCGGCGATCGGCGCGGCCAAGGCGCATTGGCAATCGCCGCGCCCTTTTATCGGCAGCGACCTGCCCATTTGCGAGCCGCGCACGCCGGGTCTGATCGCCAATGGTGATTATCCCTCGGGCCACACCGCCCATGGCTGGGGTTTTGCGCTGATCATGGCCGAGTTGCTGCCCGACCGGGCGAGCGCGATCCTGGCGCGGGGGCGCGACTATGGCGACAGCCGCTGGATCTGCGGCTCGCACAGCCAGAGCGCGGTCGAGGGCGGCTATATGGCGGCCAGCGCGGTCTTCGCGCGCGAACATGGCAATGCCGCCTTCCGTCGCGACATGGCCGCTGCGGCCGACGAACTGGCCCGTTACCGCGCTCCTAAAACCGCCAGTCCGCGCTGAGGCTGACGACGCGGCCCTGCTGCGCGCGGACGGTGACGATGCCGTCCGTGTTGCCCGCCCGGACCTCGCCTCCCACGGCATCGCCCTGCATGATGGCGATCCGGTCGAACAGGTTGGTCGCGCGCAACTGCACCGTCAGGGCCGGGCTCGCGGCCCAGCGCGCGCCCAGCCCGACTATCGCGAAGCCGGGAAAGGCCAGGCTGTTGGCGTCGTCGGCATAGCGTCGTCCCATCGCCGAGACATCGCCGTCGATCGTGAGGTCAGTGCCGGGCAGGGCGGCGCTGGCCGACAGGCTTGCCATCAGCCGGGGCACGCGACGGGGCATGTTGCCGCTGAGATCGGTGACGACGGGCAGGCCGCCGCTGAGGCTGGTCACGCGATAGGATTGCAGCCTGGGGTCCTGTACGGTCACCGTCCCGCGCAGCGATACGCCGGATAGTGGCGCGGCATGGGCGGTGAGTTCCAGGCCCAGCGTGCGTGCGACGGCATTGCGCTCACCCACCCGCACCGCACCGGTGACGGGATCGAGCGACAGATCGGGCAGCGCGATATCGGGAAAGCGGCTGGCGAAGACGGTTGCGTCCAAGCCCCATCGATCCCGTCGCCAGATCAGGCCCAGCTCGGCCTGCTCGATGGTCAGCGCGCGCGCCGGGTCGCCGCCACCGACGCGGAACACACCCGGATCGGGCAGCCGCATCGCGTGGGTCATGCGCGCGAACAGCCCGGTCTCCGGGCTGGCGCGCCAGTGGAGCGCCAGCGTGGCAGCGGTTCGGGCGATCGGCTGGCGATAGGCGTCCCACTGCCCGGACCCGACCATGATCCGATCGTCGGCCAACGTCGTCGGGTCGCCGCCGTCGCGCGTCGCCGGCCGCTCGACTTGCGCCGATAGAAGCGCGCGTTCGTGACGCAGGCCCCAGTCGATCCGCCAATCCCTTGCCACTTGCCACTCATCGGCGGCGTAAAGCGCGACCAGATGCTGATGCCCGATCATCGCCTCATAGGTCGATCCGCCGTTGATCAGGCCTTGATCGGTCAGTCGTCCCAGCATTCGCCCGGCGGCGTCCAGCGCCGACAGGTCCAGCCGCCGCCCCTGCTCGCGCGCTTCGACCAGCACGCGCGCCACGGCCCGGCGAAAGTCCCAGCGATAGCCGACGGCATACACGCCGAGCGTCAGGTCATGGCGTCCCGCGGCCTCCAGCTGCCGTGCATAGGACAGGTCGACAATCCCTTCGGATAGGTGCGTGTCCGCGGCGACCGGGTTGAGCGCGATGACCAAGCTATTTCCGGGAAGGGCCGCGAAAGCGCTGCCGTCGCTCGCATGGGTGAGGACGACGTGCGCCGTGTCCGGATAGGCGGCGGTCAGGCGGGGCATCGCGTCCGCCAGTGCCTGCGCGGCGGGGACGGCATTGCCCGAGGAGGACAGGGCATAACGCTCGGTCCGCGAGGTCCGGACATGCGCGCGCACCGTCAGCAGGCCGTCCGCGATCGGCTGGCTCAAAGCCAGCGACGGCATGCCCATCCGATTATGGTTGTTGCGCCCCAGCGGTCGCTCGCCCAACGCGGCGAAGCGCAGGCTGGTCAGTTCCGGCCCGAAAAAGCTGCCGCGCCGGGGATCGAAGCCGGGCAGCGGCATGATCCGGCCATGTGCGACCCGCATCGGCACCGACGAGACGTTGAGCGTGTCGTCGGCCAGCGCGTGGATGGCGAGCGTCAGCAGACCGCCACCGGGCAGATCATGGTCGAGCCGCACCCGCATCTGCCCGCCCCCCAGCGTCGAGGCGATGCGCCGCACCGTCGGGTCCCGCACGACCGCGCCGCCCGCGATCAGTCGCCAGCCAGGGGCGACGGGTCCGGTCGCGTAGCCCTCCCACCGCGCCAGGCCATAGTCGGTGGTCGTCATCCGCATCGCCCCGCCAGACCGGCCGCCGGGAGCCCGCGTGCGCAGGTTGAGCACACCACCGGGCGCATTGCTCGCAAAGATGGCGGAGGGGCCGCCGCGCACATAATCGGCACTCTCGATCATCAGGTCGGGGCGGACGAACTGGTCGATATCGGTCCAGGCCAGCGTGTCATGCTGCACCGGCAACCCGTCCTCCTGCACGGCGATCGCCTGATATCCGTCCAGTGGAATACCGCGCACCCGGATGGTATTGGCCGACGCCCCGGCCGAACTGTCGACCCACAGGCCGGGCAGGCCGGACAGCAGCTCCGCCAGGCTTTGCGGCGGTCGCCGGGCGAGTTCGACGCCATCGAGATGCGAGGCGGAATAGCTGCGCTCCAACTCGCCCTGTATGGTCGTGCCCCGGCGGCCGGTGACGATCACGTCCGGGCCGGTCACGGGATCGACCGGCGGGGCGGGTGCGAGCCGGTGCACCGGGGGCGGGTCTCGACGCGGTATCGGCCCGGCGGCGCGCACCACGATGCCGCCCGCGATCCGACGACAGGAAAGACCCGCCGGACGGCACCAGCGAGCGAGCGCGCTCGACAGGCGCATCCGTCCCTTCAGCGCGGGCGCGGTCCGTCCCGCCAGATCGCCGGGACGCGCGACCACGGCCTGGCCCGCCTGCCGCGCCAGCCGGTCCAGCCCCGCAGCGACGGGCCCGGGGGGAAGATCGATGGACAGGAGGGGATCGGCCTGCGTCGTCATCAGCGCCCCGATCAGCGCCGTCGCCACCAGCATCGTCATGACCACCCGCCCGGTGGGCCGAAAATCATTCGCTCGCTGCTGCCCCCGCCATCACCAAAGTCCGTCCCCGCCGCCGTGCCGATAGGTGGCAATTATGTAGGGCGCATGTCAGTGGCAAAGATCGTTTCCGATGGTACGAACGGCGGCGACGGAGGAACGACATGCAGGAACCGGTGGCGCAGTGGCAATTCTGGATCGACCGTGGCGGCACCTTCACCGATGTCGTCGCGCGGCGGCCGGACGGCACGCTCGTCACGACCAAGCTGCTGTCCGAAGATCCCGAGCGCCGTTATGACGCGGCCGAGGCGGCGATCCGGCAGTTGACCGGCGTGGGCGACGGGCCGTTGCCGCATTGTGCGATCCGCATCGGCACGACCATTGCGACCAATGCCCTGCTGGAGCGGCAGGGCGAGCCGGTGTTGCTGGCGATCACGCGCGGGTTCGGCGATGCGCTGACCATCGGTTATCAGGACCGACCCGACATCTTCGCGCGTGACATCCGCCGCCCGGCGCCGCTGTTCGCCGAGGTGGTCGAGATCGACGAGCGGGTGGCGGAGGACGGCAGCGTCCTGACCCCGCTAGACCGCGACGGCGCTGCGGCGGCCTTTGCCCAAGCCTATGCCCGGGGTTTGCGCTCGATCGCGATCGTCCTGATGCATGGGTGGAAGCATCAGGCGCACGAGCTGGCCCTGGTCGGACTGGCCGAGGCGGCGGGCTTTACCCAGATTTCGGTCAGCCACCGCACCGCGCCGCTGATCCGCCTGGTCGCGCGCGGCGACACCACGTTGGCGGACGCCTATCTGTCGCCGGTGTTGCGGCGTTATGTCCGGGGGCTGGAGGCCGGGCTGGGCGGTGCGGCGGACGGCGGCCTGCTGTTCATGCAGTCGAGCGGCGGGCTGGTCGCGGGCGAGCATTTCCATGGCAAGGACGCGCTGCTGTCCGGCCCGGCAGGCGGGATCGTCGGCATGGCCCGGACGGCGCACGGGGCCGGGTTCGACCGGATCATCGGGTTCGACATGGGCGGCACCTCGACCGACGTCTCGCTCTATGCCGGGCAGTATGACCGGCGCTCCGACGCGGTGCTGGCGGGGGTGCGCGTCGCGGTGCCGATGATGCGGATCGATACGGTGGCGGCGGGCGGCGGATCGATCTGCCACTTCGATGGCGGGCGGTTGCTCGTCGGCCCGGCCTCGGCGGGGGCGGAGCCGGGCCCGGCCTGCTATCGGCGTGGCGGGCCGCTGACCGTTACCGACTGCAACATGATCCTGGGCAAGATCCAGCCGGAGCATTTTCCCGCGCTGTTTGGTCCCAATCGCGACCTGCCGCCTGACCGCGCGGCGGCGGTGCGGGCGCTCGACGCGCTGCTGGACGAGGTGGCGGCGGCGAGCGGCGAGCGGCTGGACGCGATGGGGGCGGCCGAGGGGCTGGTCGCCATCGCGGTCGCCAATATGGCGCGGGCGATCCGCGCGGTGTCGGTCGCACGGGGTGAGGACCCGGCCTCTTATGCGCTCGCCTGTTTCGGTGGGGCGGGTGGCCAGCATGCCTGTCTGGTCGCCGATGCGCTGGGCATGGAGCGGGTGCTGATCCATCCGCTGGCGGGAGTGTTGTCGGCGGTCGGCATCGGCCTGGCGGATCGCAGCGTGGTGCGCGAGGCGACGGTCGCGCTGCCGCTGGGCGACGACGCACTGACGCCCGCGCTGGCGACATTGCAGGACGAGGCGAAGGCCGGGCTGGCCGAGCAGGGCGTCGACCCGGCCACGATCCGTTTCGCCGTGCTGGCGCAGCTGCGCTATGCCCGCAACGACCAGACGATCGCCGTCACTTGGGGGCGCCCGGAGACGATGGCGCAGGATTTCGCGACCGCGCATCACCAGCGCTTTGGCTTTGTCGGCGACGACAGGCTGGTGGTCGAGCAGCTTCGCGTCGAGGCGATCGCCGGGGATGCGGCACAGGCGCTTCCCACGCCCGCTTTGCCCGATCGATCCGCCGAGCCGATCGACCGGGTCGCCATGTATCTGGCGGGCGAGCGACACGATGTGCCCGTTTACCGGCGCGAGGGGCTGGCGGCGGCGACGGTGCTGTCGGGTCCGGCGCTGATCATCGATCCGGTGTCGACCGTGGTGGTCGAGCCCGACTGGCAGGCGCGGGTGCTGGCGGAGGGGACGCTGTTGCTCGAACGCGTCGGTGCGCGGCGCGAGCAGGCGGCGGAGGAGGCGGTCGATCCCGTCCGGCTGGAAATCTTCGCCGGTCTGTTCATGGGCATCGCCGAGGAGATGGGCGCGGCGCTGCAACGCAGTGCGGCCTCGGTCAACATCCGCGAGCGACTGGATTTCTCCTGCGCGCTGTTCGATGCGGACGGGGGGCTGGTCGCCAATGCGCCGCATATCCCGGTGCATCTGGGATCGATGGGCGAGAGCATCCGTACCGTCATCCGCGCGCGGAGCGGCGCGATGCGCGAGGGGCAGGTCCATGCGCTGAACGATCCCTATCGCGGCGGCACGCACCTGCCCGACATTACCGTCATCATGCCGGTCTTTGCGGGGGGTGAGACGCCCGCCTTCTTCGTGGCGGCGCGCGGGCATCATGCCGACGTCGGCGGCACCACGCCCGGCTCGATGCCGCCCGACAGCAAAACGCTGGCCGATGAAGGCGTGGTGTTCGACGATGTGCTGATCGTCGAGGACGGCGCGATGCGGGAGGCGGCGATCCGCGACCTCCTCGCCAGCGGTCCCTGGCCCGCCCGGAACATAGACCAGAATATCGCCGATCTGGCGGCTCAGGTCGCGGCGTGCGCGCGGGGCGCGGAGGGGCTTCGCCAACTGGCGGCGCAACAGGGGCAGGGCGTGGTCACGCGCTACATGGCGCATGTCCAGGCCCATGCCGAGGCGATGGCGCGGCGGATGATTGCCACCCTGTCGGACGGCACCTTCCGCTATGCGCTAGACGACGGCGCGGTGGTCGCGGTGCGGGTGACGATCGATGCGGTGCGCGGTCATGCGACCATCGACTTTACCGGCACCAGCGAACAGCGGCCGACCAATTTCAATGCGCCGCTGGCGGTGACGCGCGCCGCCGTCCTCTATGTCCTGCGGCTGCTGGTCGACGAGGCGGTGCCGCTGAACGAAGGGTTCCTGCGCCCCGTCACGCTGATCGTGCCCGAAGGCTCGATGCTCAACCCGCATTTCCCCGCCGCCGTGGTCGCGGGCAATGTCGAGGTGAGCCAGGTCGTCACCGACGCGCTGCTGGGCGCGCTGGGCGCGATGGCGGGGAGCCAGGGGACGATGAACAATCTGACCTTCGGCGACGACAGCTATCAATATTATGAGACGATCGCGGGCGGCGCGGGAGCGGGGCCGGACCATGACGGGGCCGACGCGATCCAGACGCATATGACCAACAGCCGGTTGACCGACCCCGAAGTGCTGGAAACCCGCTACCCGGTGCTGGTCGAGCAGTTCGCGATCCGGCGTGGTTCGGGCGGGGCGGGCACCCACCGGGGCGGCGACGGGACCCACCGCCGGATACGTTTCCTGCAACCGTTGCGCGCCGCGATCCTCAGCAATCGCCGCGTCGTGCCGCCCTTTGGCCTGAACGGTGGGGGTGCCGGACAGGCTGGGCGCAACCGGGTCGAGCGGGCGGATGGCGCGTCGCAGGATCTCGCCTCCACCGCCGGGATCGAGATGGAGACCGGCGACGTGCTGGTCATCGAAACGCCGGGCGGCGGCGGTTACGGGGCGGAGGAACGCTGATGTGGGTGCTCGCCGGGATCGTCGTCATCGCGGGCGGGTTCCTGCTCCGCTTCAACCCGTTGCTAGTCATCATCGCCTCCGCGCTCGTCACCGGGCTGGCGGCGGGGCTCGACCCGGTGAAGATCCTGGCGACCTTCGGCCATGCGTTTAACGAGACGCGCTACGTCACGGCCATCTATATGGTCCTGCCGGTCATCGGACTGCTAGAGCGACGGGGGCTTCAGGCCCGCGCCCGCGCGCTGGTGGCGGGGTTGCACGGCGCGACGGCGGGCCGGCTGCTCACCGGCTATCTGCTGTTCCGGCAGGTGACGGCGGCGCTGGGCCTGACGTCCGTCGCGGGACCGGCGCAGACCGTGCGCCCCTTGCTCGCGCCGATGGCGGAGGCGGCCGCCGAGCGGCAGGGCGGGGCGGTCGAGGACGCAGATCGGGTCAAGGCGATGGCGGCGGCAACCGACACGGTCGGCCTGTTCTTCGGCGAGGATATCTTCCTCGCGGTCGGGTCGATCCTCCTGATGAAGGGCGTGCTGGAGGGCTATGGCATCATGCTGGAGCCGTTCCAGTTGTCCGTCTGGGCGATCCCGACCGCCATCGCGGCCTTCGTGATCCATGGCTTCCGACTTTGGCTTTTCGACCGGCGACTGTCGGCGCGGGGGGCAGAGCGATGATCGGGCTGAACCTGGTCTATGCGGTTGCGGGACTGGTATTCGCGGTCTTTGCGCTGTTATCGCTCAAGGACCGACGCTGGGCCAATGGTGTCTTCTTCGCGCTGATCGCCTTGTCCTTTTTCGCCGGAGACCGGTTGGGCGATGTCGGCAACGGTGTGCTGGTGCTGGCCTTGGTCGGCATCGCCGCCTCGGGGCGGATGCGTCGCGCCGCCCCTGTCGAACCGGCGGAGGAGTGCTATGGGGCCAAGGTCTTCGTGCCCGCGCTGATCATCCCGGTGGTCGCGCTGGTCGGGACGCTGGCGTTCAAGCAGGTGCCGACATGGGTCGATCTCAAACAGGCGACGCTCGTCGCGCTGACGCTGGGGACGATCGTGGCGCTGCTGCTGTGCGGGGTGCTGCTTCGGGCAAGGGCGGGCGAGCCCTTCGTGGCGGGGCGCGGGTTGATCGACGATATCGGCTGGGTCCTGGTGATGCCGCAGATGCTGGCGAGCCTGGGCGCGGTGTTTGCGCTGGCGGGGGTCGGTGCGGTCGTGGGTGGGCTGATCGGCGCGGTGATCCCGGCGGGCAGCGTCATCGGCGCGGTGCTGGCCTATGCGCTGGGCATGGCGTTGTTCACCATCGTCATGGGCAATGCCTTTGCCGCCTTCCCAGTGATGGCAGCGGCGGTCGGCGTGCCGATCCTGATCCGCCAGATGGGCGCGGACCCTGCCATCGTCGCGGCGGTGGGTATGCTGGCGGGGTTTTGCGGGACGCTAATGACGCCGATGGCGGCTAACTTCAACCTGCTGCCCGCCGCGCTTCTTGGCTTGAAGGACAAATATGGCGTTATCCGCGCACAGATGCCGACCGCCTTGCCGCTGCTCGCCTTCAACATCCTGTTGCTTTACGGAATGATCGCATGACCGGAATGGACCGCGCCACCGCCCAGCGTTTTGCCACCATGACGCTAGGTCATGTCGGGCGCGAATATCCCAATTGCCTGATCCACGTCTTGAACGGGCCGGAGGATGCGCGCACCCCGTCCGAACTGCATCCGATTTTCTATGGCAGCTTCGACTGGCATAGCTGCGTCCATGGCTGGTGGCAGTTGTTGCGCCTGATCCGCCTTTATCCCGATCTCGACGCCGCCGCCGCCATCCGCGCGCGGGCCGACGCGATGTTCACGGCCGAGAAGGTCGCGGGCGAAATGGCCTATCTGGAGCGACCGAGCGCGGGCGGGTTTGAGCGGCCCTATGGCTGGGCCTGGATGCTGGCGCTGCATGACGAGGCGAGCCGCCATGACGCCGCTTGGGCAGAGACGCTGGAGCCGATGGCGCGGTTCTTTGCAGGCCGCCTGCACGCGTTCCTGCCGCGCCTGACCTATCCCTTGCGCGTGGGGACGCATTTCAACACCAGCTTCGCGCTGACCCTGGCCTGGGACTGGGCGGAGACGTGCGACACGGCGTTGCGCGCGCTGATCGCGGAGGCGGTGCAAGGCTGGTTCGCGCACGATCGGGACTGCCAGGCGTGGGAACCGGGCGGCGACGATTTCCTGTCGCCCGCCCTGACCGAGGCGCTGGTGATGAGCCGTGTGCTCGACGCGCCCGGCTTTCGCGCCTGGTTCGACGGGTTCCTGCCGCGCGTCGCGATCGGCGAGCCCGTGACGCTCTTCACACCCGCCACGGTGTCGGACCGCAGCGACGGCAAGATCGCGCATCTTGACGGCCTGAACCTCAGCCGCGCCTGGTGCTGGCGGGTGATCGCGGCGAAGCTGGGCCCGGACCACCCGGTCGCCGCCCGCGCCGAAGCGGCGGCGGAGGCGCATCTCGCCGCCAGCCTGCCGCATCTGGGCGATGATTATATGGGCGAGCACTGGCTCGCCACCTTCGCGCTGTTGGCGCTGGAAGGTTAAATCTTCAGATGCGCGGTCCGGTCGCGCTTGGCGGCGAGGGCCTGGCGGACTTCCGCGACGGCGCGGGCTTCGCTAGCGATCAGCAGGCCTTCCAGCGCGGCGGTCAGGTGACGCTGCATCGCGACGCGCGCCGCAACCGCATCGCCGGAGCGCAGAGCCTCCAGGATCGCGGCGTGATGCTCGACGATCGGGCGCACATCGATCTCGCGCACCTTGGCGTCGAGTAGCACGCTCTCGGCCGAGCGCAGCCGCTGTTCCCATAGACGGTCGATCGTCTCCAGGATCGCACTGTTGCGGGTCGAGCGCGCGATCAGCGTGTGAAAGGCGCGGTCCGCGCGGAAGGCGCCACCGATCGTGTTATTCTCTTCCTCGATCGCATCGACCAGCGTCGCTAGTTCGTCCAGTTCCGCCTCAGTGATCTGGGTCGCCGCCAGCGCTGCCGCTTCGGGCTCGAACAGCAGGCGGGCTTCGGCCACTTCCATCGCCGACACGCCGAAATCGGGCGTCTCGCCCTGGCCGGGCAGCGCCACGACATGCGCGCCCGATCCGATGCGGACTTCGATAAAGCCTTGGACTTCCAGCGCGATCAGCGCCTCGCGTATGACCGGGCGGCTGACGTCGAACCGGGTCGCCAGCTCACGCTCGGCGGGCATGCGTGTGCCGATCGGGTAGCGACCCTCCTGCAACTCGGCGATCAGCGTGCGGGCGAGTTCCCGGTAAAGCCGGTCCTGGGTCGTATTGTTGTCCATCGCGACCCTTATAAGGGCCGAGGCGGGATGCTGGTCAAGCGCCAGTGTCAGACCAATGTCTGTCAGGCCAATTACGACATTCCGTTGCGATCGGTTTCCACGACGGTCGTACCGGCAGCGCGGGCGGCCTGCGCCAGCCGGGTATCGGCCCGATCGGTGACCAGGAAGTCGACATCGCCCATGTCGCCGACGCGGACCGGTGCGGCGCGCTCCAGCTTCGATCCGTCCAGGGCCAGCAGCACCTGGCGGGCGTGGCGGATGATCGTTTGGGACACCCGTACCTCGTCCACGTCGAAGTCGAGGAAGGTCCCATCGGGATCGATCGCCGACGCTCCGATCAGCGCCATGTCGACCTTGAACCCCCGAATGAAGTCCATCGCCAGCGCCCCCACCACCGCGCGGTCGCTGGCGCGCACCCGGCCGCCCGCCGCGATGACCTCGATCGAAGGGCGCCCGCCGAGGATGTCGACGACATTCAGATTGTTGGTGATGACCATCAGGTCGCGGTGGTCGACCAGCGCCCTGGCGATCGCTTCGGTGGTCGAACCGATATTGATGAACAGGCTGGCCCCGTTGGGCACCAGCGCGGCAGCGGCGACCCCGATGGCGGTCTTGGCGGGCGCGGCGACCATGCGCCGCTCGCCATAGGCCAGATTGTCGGTGCCCGAGGTGACGACCGCGCCGCCATGCACACGCGCCAGCATCGACTGACCCGCCAGGATATTCAGGTCCTTGCGGATCGTCTGTGGCGTGACGCCCAGCTTTTCTGCCAGTTCGTCGACACCGACGCTGCCCGTTCGGCGCGCAACCTCGAGGATCGCGGCATGACGCGCGGCGACGATATCGGGCGCGGCAGTCTTCACGCGATGCCCCGTTCTGCCAGATAGCGCGTCAGCCGCTCGGGTGTCTCGGGGGGGACGTGCAGGCCCAGCTTGCTGCGGCGATAGAGAATGTCCTCCGCCGTGCGCGCCCATTCGGCCTTCACCAGATAATCGACCTCGGCCGTGTGCAGGCCGCCACCGAGATCGGGGCCGAGGTCACCGGCCGCCAGCAATTCGTCGACACGCGTGCCGTAAGCGCGGGCCAGGCGAAGCAGCAGCTTGGGCGGCAGGGCCGAGTGCCGAGCGGTCAGCTCGTGCAGGAACCGCTCGAAATCGGCATCCGCGATATCGCCGCCGGGCAGTGTCGCACCCGCCGTCCAGGCCGATCCCGCCTGCGGGAAGAACCGCGCCAGTTCGCGCATCGTGTGCTCGGCCAGCTTGCGATAGGTCGTGATCTTGCCGCCGAAGATGTTCAGCATCGGCGCCTGCGCTTCTCCCTCCGCGCCCGTATCCAGGTCGAGCACATAGTCGCGCGTCACCGCCGAGGCATTGGCAGAATGGTCGTCATAAAGCGGCCGGATGCCCGCATAACTCCACACGATATTCGCTTCCCCGACCTTGCGCGCGAAATAGCGGTTGGCGGTGTCCAGCAGATAGCTGGTCTCCGCTGCGCTGATCGATGCCTTGGCGGGGGCATCGGTCCAAGGTTCGTCGGTGGTGCCGACCAGCGTGAACGCGCCCTCATAGGGAATGGCGAAGACGATGCGACGGTCGTCATTCTGCAGCATGAAGGCATGATCGCCCTCATAGAGACGGGGCACGACGATATGGCTGCCCTTGATCAGGCGCACGCCGCGATCGCGTCGCGCGCCATGCGTCCGCCCGATCACGTCGGCGACCCAGGGGCCTGCCGCATTGACCAGCACCCGCGCCTGGACGCTACGGCTCCGGCCGTTCGCCTCGATGGTCGCGGTCCAGCCATCGCCGTTGCGCTTGGCATCGATCAGCCGGGTACGAGTCTCGATCCGCGCACCGCGCTCGCGCGCGTCCATGGCGTTCAGCACGACCAGGCGGCTGTCCTCCACCCAGCAGTCCGAATAAACGAAAGCCTTGCCCTTTCGCGGCGAAAGCCCTGCGCCGAGCGCCGACTTTTCCAGCGCGACGGTGCGCGTGCCCGGCAGCTTCTCGCGACCGCCCAGATGGTCGTAGAGGAACAGGCCCAGCCGCACCATCCAGGCCGGGCGCGGCGACTGGGTTTGCGGCAGGACGAAGGATAGCGGCCAGATGATGTGCGGCGCCATGTTCAGCAGCCGCTCGCGCTCGATCAGCGCCTCTCGCACCAGGCGAAACTCGCCATATTCCAGATAGCGCAGGCCGCCATGGATCAGCTTGGTCGAGGCGGAGGAGGTGTGGCTGGCGAGGTCATCCTGCTCGACCAGCATTACCGACAGGCCGCGCCCGGCCGCATCGCGCGCGATGCCAGCACCGTTGATGCCGCCGCCGACGATCAGCAGGTCGACCCTCTCCATATCCCGGTTCGTCATCTGGCTTGTCCCTGTTCTCGAACGCCACCCCTGCTATACCATTTCCCGGAAAAACGAAAGCATTGACGTTCGTTTGAAAGCATGTGACCTTTCGCAGCGAAAATAAGGAGAGGGTGAGCGATGGCGTCGCACATTCTGGTGATCGATCAGGGGACGACCTCGACGCGCAGCATCGTCTTCGATGCGCAGGCGCGCCGGGTCGCCATCGCGCAGGCCGAGTTCGCGCAGCATTACCCTGCGCTCGGCTGGGTCGAGCATGACCCGGAGGATATCTGGCGCGATGCGCTGGCCACCGCGCGCAAGGCGATCGAAGAAAGCGGTGTCGCGCCCGCCCACATCGCCGCGATCGGCATCACCAACCAGCGCGAGACGGCGGTCGTCTGGGACCGCGCGACCGGCGAGCCGATCCACCGCGCCATCGTGTGGCAGGACCGTCGCGGTACCGATCTCTGCCAGACGCTGAAGGCCGACGGCGCCGAGGATTTGGTGCGCGAGCGGACCGGCCTGCTGATCGACCCCTATTTCTCCGCGACCAAGCTCGCCTGGCTGCTCGATCACGTTGACGGCGCACGGGCGCGGGCCGAGCGCGGCGAACTGGCGTTCGGGACGATCGACAGCTTCCTGCTCTGGCGGCTGACCGGCGGAGCGGTGCACGCGACCGACATTACCAATGCCAGCCGCACGATGCTGTTCGATATCCATCGCGGGGTATGGGACGAGGAATTGTGCCGATTGCTGCGCGTGCCGATGGCGATGCTGCCGCAGGTGCATGACAATGCGCATGTGTTCGGCACCACCGCCCCCGATCTGTTTGGCGCGGCGATCCCGATCGCGGGCATGGCGGGCGACCAGCAGGCGGCTTTGTTCGGTCAGGCCTGTTTCCGTCACGGCATGGCCAAGTCGACCTATGGCACCGGCTGTTTCATGCTGCTCAACACCGGCGAGACGGCGGTTGCGTCGAAGCACCGGCTGCTGACCACGCCCGCGTATCGGCTGAACGGCAAAACGACATATGCGCTGGAGGGATCGATCTTCGTGGCGGGCGCGGCGGTAAAGTGGTTGCGCGACGGCCTGGGCGTCATCACCCATGCCAGCCAGACCGACGACCTCGCGACCCAGGTGCCCGACAGCCACGGCGTCTACATGGTGCCCGCCTTTGTCGGCATGGGCGCGCCCTATTGGGAGCCGGATGCGCGCGGGGCGATCTACGGCCTGACGCTGGGGGCGAGTGCGGCGCATCTGGCGCGCGCGGCGCTGGAGTCGGTGGCGTACCAGACGATGGACCTCGCCGAGGCGATGAAGGCCGATGCGGGCGAGGGGGCGGCGATCCTGCGCGTCGATGGCGGCATGGCGGCGAATGACTGGCTGTGCCGGTTCCTGTCCAACATGATCCAGACGCCAGTCGAGCGGCCTGCCGACCTGGAGACGACGGCGCGTGGTGCGGCCTTCCATGCCGGGCTGGCGACCGGATTCTGGTCCGGCCTCGACGCACTGGAAAAGCTCTGGTCGCGCGAGGAATGTTTCGAGCCTTCGATGACGGAGGAAGCGCGCGCGCCGCTGGTCGCCGGATGGCGCGATGCGGTGGCGCGGACGCTCGCCAAGCCGGGGGCGACGCCTGCGTGATGCGGCCGATGCTGGTGGGCAATTGGAAGATGAACGGCGACGGCACCTGTCTGCCGTTGATCGCCGCCATTGCGGATGCGGCTGCGCGCTATCCGGGGGTGGAAGTGACGCTGTGCCCGCCTGCGACTTTGCTCGACCGGGCAAGATTGGTGGCCCCGGCGCTGGGGCTGGGGGCGCAGGATTGCCATGCAGAGCGGGACGGTGCGCATACCGGCGACCTGTCGGCGGCGATGTTGCGCGAAGCGGGCGCGGACCTCGTGCTGCTGGGCCATAGCGAGCGGCGGCACGATCATGGCGAGGATGATGCGCTGATCGCCGCGAAGCTTAGCACGGCGCGCGCGGCGGGACTTCGGATATTGCTCTGCGTCGGCGAGACGGCGGCGGATCATGCCGCCGGGCGATCGGTCGCGGTGGTGCGCGAGCAACTGACGCGCTCGCTCGGCGGCGCGGACGGAGAGGGGATCGCCATTGCCTATGAGCCCGTCTGGGCGATCGGCAGCGACCGCGTGCCGGAGCCCGCAGAGGTGGCGGCCATCGCCGATGCGATCCGCGATAGTTTTCCCGGTGAGGCTCCCCGCGTCCTTTACGGCGGATCGGTGACCGCCGAGAACGGCGCGGCCCTGTTCGCGCAAGGCGAGATCGACGGTTTTCTGGTCGGTCGCCAGAGCCTGGACGCGGAGGCCTTCACTGCGATCCTCAAAGCCCTGCTACCGGCCAGCACCGTCCGGCATCGCCATGCGGAAGGTGGTGACGGCGATCGGTAGCAGCGCAATGTCGCCGCCATGCGCCCGCGCGATGCGTCTGGCGAGCGTCAGGCCGACGCCCGACCCTTCGGGCTTGGTGGTGTGAAACGGGCGGAAGATGCGCGCCCGTTCCGGTGCCGGGACGCCGGAGCCGGTATCGGCGACCGACAGGATCAGGCGATCCTCCTCGCGCTCCACCGTCAGCGTGACCAGCGGCGTTACCGCGCCCGTCAGTGCGGCCTCGGCGGCGTTGTGGAGCAGCGCCCAGATCGCTTGCGTCATCTGGTCCCGGTCGCACCGGCCCGTCATGCCCTGGGGCACGATGGTGGATAGCTGGACCCGCCCCTCGAACCGCTGGTCGAACAGGCGCGACAGATCGCCGACCAGCTCGTCCATGGCGACCGGCGTTGGAACCGGATCGGGCAACCGCGCGAGCATCCGATAGGCGCGGGTAAAGCGCTCCAGCCCCTCGATCCGCCGGGTCAACGTCGCCAATATGCCGGGCAGCCGGGCATCGCCCCGCTCCGCCGCGACCTGTGCGCTGTCGGCCAGCGAGACGATCGGCGACAGGCCGTTGAGCAATTCATGGCCCAGGATATCGATCATCTCGTTATCGGCATGAACCTCGGCGGCGCGGCGTTCGGCCTCGATATCGACCAGCAGGACCAGCGACTGGTCGCTCCCCGCGACGCGTTCGATCCGCCAGCTTCGCCCTTCATGGCGCAGGCGGGTTTCGCGCGGATCGTTGAGGGCGGGGGGCGTCGGGCTGAGCCGGTCGTCGGTGGCGAACAGCGTCCGGCTGGCCCGGTTGAGCGCGTGTGCACCGCCGCCGGTGACGCGCAGCAACGGCAACGGGATCTGGTCCAGCAAGGCCGCCAGCGGCGGGCCGTCCGTCGCAGGATCGCGCTCCTCCGACCGCCGCCGAACCGAGAGGTTGCGCGATGCGGCCCAGCAACCGCCGAGCACCAGCCATGCGACACACAGCGTCAGCCCGAGCAGCGTCGCGAACATTCCCCTTTGCCACGCCAGCACCAGCAGCGCGCCGCTGGCCGTCAGGGCGATGCCCGACAGCGCCGCTGCAAGGACCCGGCGGGGGGAAGCCTCAAAGCCCATGCCGCGCCATCCGTCGATAGAGCGCACCCCGGCTGAGCCCCAGCGCCTGTGCCGCCTGGGTGACGTTGTGATGATGCTCGATCAATGCGGCCTCGATCATGCCGCGCTCGCTTTCGTCCAGGTCGAAACTGACGCGGGCGGGCCCCGTGGCCGTCATCGCCGCAACCGGCGCGGGGGCGAGCAGCGCCGCGTCGATCACGCCGTCCTCGCCCAGAAGCAGCGCCCGCTCGATCGCGGCGGCCAGCCCGCGGGCTTCGTCGGGCCACAGCGCATGGGCGAACAGCGCCTCGGCGGCGGCGGTGAAGCGGGGCGGGGGGCGGCCGTGCCGCTGCGCCGCGATCCGGGCGAAGTGCCGCGCGAGCAGGGGTATGTCGGCCCGCCGTTCGGCCAGCGCGGGGGCTGCGATCTCGACCATGGCGATGCGCCGGGCCAGCGCGGGGCTGATCGCGCGGGGCGTGTCGGCGATGGCGATAAAGCGATCCTCGGGCCTCAACCGGTCGAGCAGTCGGGCTTGGGCCACCTCGTCGAGCCGGTCGGGATGGCGCAGCAGAAATGTCGCGCCCGGCCTGCCCTGGTCCAGCCAGTCCCAAGCCAGCGGATCGCGCAGGTCGATGCGGACCATCGCCTGCGCTGCTCCCGGCGAGGCGGCGTGGATCGCGGCGGCGATCAGGCCGCGCCCTGCGCCGGACGGACCGGTCACCACGACGCCCGCCATGGTCGGCCCGATCCGGCGGACCAAGCTGCGCACCCGCTCGATCGCATCGCTGTCGCCCAATAGACGGACAGGCTCGGCGGCAACCTCGGCGGCGGAGATGGCGGTGGGCGCGGGACGGCGCCGAGCCGCGACCTCGATCTTGGCGATCAGCTCGGCATTGCGCCACGGCTTCATCACGAAGTCGCGTGCGCCCGCCTGCATCGCGGCGACAGCGAGCTTGATGCCGCTATGAGCGGTGATGACGATGATGCACGCCCCCGGATCGTCGGCCAGCAGCCGCTCGAGCATCGCCAGTCCCTCAGCCCCGTCGGTCCGCCCGGCGGCATAGTTCAGGTCTAGCAGGATCGCGTCGTAACGCTGCGCCGCCAGCAACGAGAAGCCTTCTTCCGGCCCGCTCGCCACGTCCAGCCGGTGCCCGGCCAGATCGATCGCGATGGCCAGCGATTCGGCGATACGCGGATTGTCGTCGACCAGCAGGATCGCCAAGCGGCTGGAGGGGCTTGACCCGTCCGCCGACCGTCCATTTTCGGACGGTGCGTCCGAACGCGAACGGTCGGATTCGACGGATGATGCGGAAAAAGGCGTGTTCATAGGGCTTTAGGTTTTTCGGCCATCCTGGGTGAGACTGTGTCCATGATGACCGAACAAAGCACAGGCGCAAACCCTTCCGGCGTGACCGCTGCCGGTGCGGCGATGGACCGTCGGATCGAGCGCAAGGCGACGCCCTGGTGGCGGCGTCGCGCGGTCGTGGTCGCAGGCCTGGTCGTGCTGGCCGCCATCGCGCTTTGGCGCATCCTGCCCGCTGCGGGATCGACCGATATCGCGGCCGCCAATATCGAGACCGGCGAGGTGACGCGCGCCGCGTTCGACGACTATTTGCCGGTGCGCGCCACCGTGACGCCGCGCGTCACCACGCTGGTCGGCGTGCTGTCGGGCGGGCAGGTCGAGAAGCTGCTGGTCCAGGACGGCGAGATGGTCCGCGAAGGCCAGCCGCTGGCGACGCTCGCCAATCCACAGTTGAAGCTCGACATCCTCACCCGCGAGGCGCAGATCGCCAGCCAGCTGGGCGGCGTCGCCAGCGAGGGGCTGGGCATCGAGCGCAACAAGCTGGACCGCGCCAGCCAGGTCGCGCAGGCGGAGTATGACCTGATCAAGGCGCGCCGCGACCTGGGCATTCGCCGCCAGTTGCACGACCAGGGCTTTCTGTCGGACGCGGGCGTCAAGAGCTTCGAGGAAGAGGCCGCCTATCAGGAAAAACGCCTCGCCCAGCTGAAATCGGGTCGCGCGACCGAAGCGCGCATCACCGCCACGCAGTCGGCACGGCTGAACGACACGCAGACGCGGCTGGCGGGCAACATGGCGGCGGTGCGGGCCGGGCTGGAGGGCCTGACCATCCGCGCACCCGCAGGCGGGCGGCTAACGAACTTCGTCATCCAGCCTGGCCAGACGCTGAAGCCCGGTGACCCGGCCGGACAGGTCGATAGCGAAGGCTCGTGGAAGCTCGTTGCCCAGGTCGACGAATATTATCTCGGCCGCGTCGCGGTGGGGCAGAAGGCAACGACCTCCGACGGTGCAGGGCTCACCGTGTCAAAGGTGCTTCCGGCCGTGAAGGACGGGCGCTTCCAGGTCGAGCTGACCTTCGACAAGGCACCGGCCGGGCTCAATCGTGGCCAGACGATCGATATCCGCATCACGCTGGGCGCCGCCAGCCGTGCGGTGGTGGCTCCGGTCGGCGGCTGGCTGGAGGCAGGCGGGGCTTCCGCCTTCGTCCTCGACGCCGATGGTGCCCATGCCCGTCGCCGCAGCGTGAAGACCGGCCGCCGCAATCCCGAACAGGTCGAAATCCTCTCCGGCCTCAATCCCGGCGACCGCATCGTCATCAGCAACACCGCGTCCGTGAAGGGCGACATCCTGAACATCCGATAAGGGGGACTGACATCATGATCCGATTGGAAAGCATTCAGCGCCGCTACGTCTCCGACGAGGTGGAGACGACCGCGCTGCACGATATCGACCTGCATGTGGCGGCGGGCGAGTTCCTGGCCATCATGGGCCCCTCGGGCTGCGGCAAGTCGACCCTGCTCAACACGCTGGGCACGGTCGATCGGCCGACCGGCGGGCGGTACATGTTCGGCGACCGCGATCTGGCCGCGATGGGCGAGAAGGAGCTGGCGAAGTTCCGCGCCGAGACGCTGGGTTTCGTGTTTCAGAGCTTCAACCTGATCGACGAACTGACCATCGAGGAAAATGTCGCGCTGGGCCTCGCCTATCGCAGGGATATCGGGGACCGGCGCGGCCGCGTTGCCGGCGCGATGGACAAGGTCGGCATCGCCCACCGCGCGCGCCACTTCCCGCACCAGCTGTCGGGCGGCCAGCAGCAGCGCGCCGCGATCGCTCGCGCCATTGTCGGCGATCCCAAGCTGATCCTGGCGGACGAGCCGACTGGCAATCTCGATACCGCCAATGGCGAGCAGGTGATGAACATCCTGACCGGCCTGAACGATGCGGGGGCGACCATCGTGATGGTGACCCACTCGCCCAGCCACGCCGATCTCGCCAAGCGCCGCATCGACATGCTCGACGGCCGCATCGTCGCCAGCGCCATGCGCGCGATCTGAACCCCATTTCTGGAGATACGCCATGAAGACGATCCTGCCGCTTTCGCTGGTCCTTTCCCTCCTTCCGGTCGCCGCCTCGCCCGCTCAGGCCCAGACGGCACGCAGCTTTGCGCTGTCCGGCTTCGACCGGATTTCGCTCGAAGGTTGCGACGATGCCGTCGTGACGACCGGCGCGGCTTTCTCGGTTCGGGCGGTCGGCCCAGCCGTCTCGCTGGAGGTCATCCGCGCCGAGGTGCGCGGCCAGACGCTGATCCTCACCCGCCCGGACCGCATGTGCGACAGCCGCGCCAAGCGTCCGAGTGCCACGATCGAAATCACCGTCCCGCGTCTGCGCGGCGTGGAGTCCGAAGGCACCGGCTCCATCCGGCTGCGCCCGTTCGAGGCCGCCGAGTTTCAAGCGGAAATGTCGGGCACCGGCAATCTGACCATCGACGGCTTGCGCAGCCGGAAGGTCGGCATCGCGATGTCCGGGACCGGCAACGCCACCATTCAGGATATCCGCACGTCCAAACTGTCGCTCGAGCTTAGCGGAACGGGCTCGATCCGGGGGGCGGGAGCGGTCGATGCGCTCGCCATCGACAGCAGCGGCACCGGCAATGTCGACACCACCGCGATGACCACACGCGCCCTGTCGGTCGATGCCAGCGGCACCGGCGGCGTCCGCGCCCAGGCGGACGGCCCGGCGGCGATCGACGCCAGCGGCATGACCCGCGTCATCGTGGGCGGCCGCCCGCAATGCACCGTCGACAAGAGCGGCTTCGCCCGCGTCACCTGCGGCTGATGCCTGGGATCATGGGGGATATGACATCATGAACCGCTTCGCGCTTCTGTCGCTCTATCGCTCGCTTGTGCGCCACAAGCTCTATGCCGCGCTCAACATCGGCGGACTGGCGGTGGGTATCGCCGTCTTCCTGGTGCTGGGCCTCTATGTCCGGTTCGAGACGGGGTATGAGAAATGGCTGCCCGGGCATGACAAGCTGTATCTGGTCGAAGAGTATTGGAACATGCCGGGCAGTCCGGCCGACGGCTATTCCACCAGTACGATGGGGGGGCTGATCGATCAGCTTCGCGAGGATTTTCCCGATACGGTCGGGACTCGCATCCAGGTCATGGACGTGAATGTGGTGCGGGGTAACGCGGCGACCACGGAAACGCTGGGTTATGCCGACCCGAATTTTCTCGATATCATACGCTTGCCGATCGTGGCCGGTGATGCTGCGCGGGCTCTGCAAGCGCCGGACAATGTCCTGATCAGCGAAACCATCGCGAAGCGGTACTTCCCCAAAGGAAATCCCATCGGACAGGCCATGACGCTGACCATCATCGGAAAGACGGCGCGCTATCGAATTGCCGGTATTTTCCGTGATCTGCCGCCGGATACCGAATTACCCTATTCCATGCTCGTCAAGACGCCGACGCCGCATCCCGATCCCATGTGGAACCACTGGGGCAGCGAGCGGGTCTGGACCATTCTTCGGTTCGACACGCAGCAGGACGTCGCACGTCTGCAAGCCAAGATGCGCGCTTTCGTCGATCGCCGGGCCAAAGAACAGGGACCCTCCGCCAAGCTACTCAGCCTGAGGATCAATCCGCTGTCGGCCATCCATCTACAGTCGTCCCCTGGCCGCAGTATGACCGTTGTGACCTTAGGAATCGTCGGCCTGCTGACCCTGCTGATAGCCATCGTCAATTACGTGAACCTGGCAACGGCGCGTGGCGGTTTGCGGGCCCGGGAGGTCGCCATGCGCAAGGTTTTGGGCGCAAACCGAACGGCTTTGATCCGGCAATTTCTGGGCGAAGCCATATTGATCGCGGCCTTCGCGGCACTGGGCGGCCTGATTCTCGCCGAACTGGGCCTGCCGTTGATCAACGCCGCCGGGGGGCTGAAGCTGTCGCTGGACTACGCCATGGTCCTACCCGGTCTGGTGGTGTTGGCGCTGGTCGTCGGAGGTCTGGCGGGCCTGTACCCGGCACTGATGCTGTCGCGCTTTCCGGCGGCGGCGGTGTTGGCCTCGTCCCGATCGCCGGGCGGCGGGCGGGCGGGTGCGCGGGTCCGTGAGATTCTGGTGGTATTCCAGTTCGCGCTTGCCATCGCCTTCATGATCGGAACGGTCGTGCTGATCGCGCAGACCCGCCATGTTCGCAAAACCGATGTCGGATTTCGCCGCGATGGGCTGGTAACCGTCAGTTCGACCAGTGACGGGGCGGTCACGGAGGCACAACTGACCGCATTTCTTGCGCGAGCCGCGTCCCTGCCTGGGGTGCGATCGGTGACGACGTCCGATTCCTCGCCTGGGTCCAGCAGCTTCAACAGCGACAATTACGCGGTGCCAGGGAAGCCCGAACCAGGTGCCAGCCTGCAAGCGATTATCACGTCGCCAAATTTCTATCCGACCTTCGGTATCAAACTGATCGCTGGCCGCCTACCCGACGATGCACACCGCGCCGACGATGCGCGCAATGCAGACGATGCTGCGCGGAAAGTCCCTAACGTCGTCATCAACCGCAAGGGGGGCGAGGTGCTGGGCTTTGACAGCCCGGAGGCGGCAATCGGCAAGACTGTTGGGCGGTCCAATCCCCGTACGATTATCGGTGTGGTGGAGAATGCCCGCTTCTTTTCGCCACGCGATCCCGTCAATCCGACCATGTATTATTATCATTCGCGCTTCTCGACGATCCCGCGCACGACCCTGCGCGTCGAAGGCGATCCACGTGAGACGATCGCGGCTCTACGCAGCATTTGGCGCCAGACCGCGCCGCAGGTGCCGTTCGAGGCTCAGACCGCCAACCAGAATATGGAAGAGTACTACAAGGCCGACGACCGGGCGACCCGCCTGTTCGGTATCGGTGCAGGGCTGGCCGTGCTGATCGGGTGCGTCGGGCTGTGGGGTCTTGCGTCGTTCAACACTCAGCGGCGGGTCAAGGAGATCGGCATCCGCAAGACGCTGGGCGCGTCGGCGACGGACATCGTCAAACTGTTGGTCGGGCAGTTCCTGCGCCCCGTGCTGATCGCCAATCTCGTCGCCTGGCCGCTGGCTTTCATCGCGATGCGGACCTGGCTGGCCGGGTTCGACGATCGGATCAGCCTGTCGCCGCTCTACTTCGCGGCGGCGACCGCGCTGGCGCTGACCATCGCGGTGCTGACCGTGTTGGGCCAGTCGCTCAAGGCCAGCCGGGCCGCACCCGCCTGGGCGTTGCGCCATGACTAAGCGAAGGGCGTCGTGGTTGATGGGGGTGGCGTTGGTCGCGGCCACCCCCGCCTCGGCGGAAACGCTGCGCCAGGCGATCGCGGCGGCGTGGGACGGCAATCCCGAACTCGCCGCCGCGCGCGCCCGGCAGGATGCGCTGGCCGAGACGCCGAACCAGGCCCGGGCGGCCGGGCGGCTGACCGCGGCGGCGACCGGCAATGCGGGCTATGACCGGCTGGGCTCCAACGCGACCGGGGTTCGCACCGGCTCGACCTCGGCGCTGGGGGGCGTGACGGCGACGCTGCCGATTTGGACAGGAGGACGGGTCTCCTCGGCGGTGCGCGCGGCCCAGGGCGATGTGGCGGCCGGGGGCGAGACCTTGCGCGATGTCGAGGCGGATGTGCTGGAGCGGGTCGTCGCCGCCTATGCCGACCTGCTCTACACCCAGCAGGCGGTCGAGGTGGCGCGGGTTGGTATCCAGCGGCTCGACAGTCAGGTCGCGGAGGCGCGCTCGCGCTATGGCCTGGGCCAGGCGACCCTAACCGACGTCGCGCAGCTGGAGGCGCAGCGGGCCAGCGTCATCTCCAATCTGGTCGATGCGGAAGGCGCCGTCGCCAGTGCGGCGGCAGCCTATCGCGCGATCGTCGGCCGCGATGCGGGGACGCTGGAGGCGGTGATCGCGCCGCCCGCCACCCTGCCGCGCACCCTGGCCGATGCGCGCGATGCGGCGGAGGCGAGCAACCCGCTGCTCCTCGCCCAGAAGCGGCGCGTCGAGGCGGCGACGGCACGGATCGGCCAAGCGCGTGCGGACGGTGCGCCCGCTATCGATCTGGGCGGCGGCTATGGGCGCGGCGTGCAATGGGCGGGGGGTAGCGCCACCGGCTTCGACAGTGCGGCCAATGCGGGCCTGTCGCTCCGTGTCCCGCTGCTGACCGGCGGGCTCGTTGCGTCGCGGGTGCGCCAGGCGGAGGCCAATGCCCGCGCGGAGCGGTTCGACGCGGATGCGGCGGCGCGCGGCGCGGTGCGGGCGGCGGATACCGCTTGGGCCTCGCTCACCGCTGCCGAGGGACGGCTGAAGGCCAGTGCCGAGGGGTTGCAGGCGGCCGATCTGGCGTTGAAGGGCGTGCGCGCCGAATATGGCTTTGGCCTGCGCACGACGGTCGACATATTGGTCGCCGACCAGAGCTATCGCTCGGCGCAGCTGGCCGTGGCGCGGGCGCAGGTCGATGTGCTGACCGCCCAGGCCGCGTTGTTGCGGGCGACGGGGCGCAGGGGGCGGGGGGCGTTTGAGGAGGCGGAAAGGTCGGTCTCTGCGAGGCCC
>NZ_LDTE01000024.1 GCF_001476905.1 Sphingomonas sanguinis
GGGAGGGGTTGGGGGAGGGCAGAGCCACAAGCTCAAACGCTTGAGGTACTGTCATCCCTTTATGGGCTTAGAATTCGATGCCCTTCTGCGCCTTCACGCCCTGTTCGCGGAAGGGGTGCTTCACCTGGGTCATGTCGGTCACCAGGTCCGCCGCCTCGATCAGCGCATCGGGCGCGTTGCGACCGGTAATGACCAGATGCGTCATCGCCCCCTTGGTGCCGAGCACCTCCAGAACCTCGTCCACCGGCAGGTAATCGTAGCGCAGCACGATGTTCAGCTCGTCCGCGACGATCAGGTCGTAGGACGGATCGGCGATCATCCGCTTGACCTCCTCCCACGCGCCCCGCGCGGTGGCGATGTCGCGGCTCCGGTCCTGGGTGTTCCAGGTGAAGCCTTCGCCCATCGCGTGGAAATCGACCTCCGGAAAGCGCGCCAGCACCGCCGCTTCGCCGGTGGTCATCGCGCCCTTCACGAACTGGACCATGCCGACGCGCATGCCGTGGCCGACCGCGCGCATCACCATGCCGAGCGCGGCGGTCGTCTTGCCCTTGCCCTTGCCGGTATGAACGATGATCAGCCCTTTTTCGGCGTCGCGCGCAGCGACCTTGCTGTCCTGCGCGGCCTTTTTCTTGGCCATGCGCTCGGCATGTTCGGCGTCGGTTCGCATCATTTCTCTCCTGAAAGCCGCAAGGGCAGCCCCGCCACCACCAGATCGGTCGCATCGCACATCCGCGCCAGCCGCTGGTTGAGCGTCCCTTGCGCATCGCGGAAGCGCCGGGCGAGCGCATTGTCGGGGACGATGCCGAAGCCGACCTCGTTGCTGACCAGCACCACCGGGCCGGGCGCATTGGCCAGCGCCGTGACCAGCGCATCACCCGCCGCCACCAGGTCTTCTTCGCCGAGCAGCAGGTTGGTCAGCCAGAGCGTGAGGCAGTCGACCAGCACCACCCGGTTGGGGCGGCTATGCTCGGCGACAGCGTCGGCCAGCGCCAGCGGTGCCTCCACCGTTGTCCAGCGTTCGTCGCGATCGGCCTGGTGCCGGGCGATGCGGTCGCGCATCTCATCGTCCCAGGCCTGTGCGGTCGCGATGAAGCAGCCGGTGGG
The DNA here is from genome assembly GCF_001476905.1 of Sphingomonas sanguinis. Taxonomy (GTDB): domain Bacteria; phylum Pseudomonadota; class Alphaproteobacteria; order Sphingomonadales; family Sphingomonadaceae; genus Sphingomonas; species Sphingomonas sanguinis_B. The sequence continues at coordinate 1,105 of NZ_LDTE01000024.1, forward strand.
CGTCATCGCTTCCGCCAGCGCCTGCGCATGGCGGCTCTTGCCCGACCGGGCACCGCCGAGGACCAATAGGGTGCGGGGCTTCGTCATGCCGGTCCGCATCGCTGGAGCAGCGCTGTGACGCAAGTGGAAATGGGTGCGCTGACCCATCATGGCGGGCGGATCGACGCGGCCAAGGCACTGTTTCCCGATGCGCCGGCGCCGTGGCTCGACCTGTCGACGGGGATCAACCCGGTGCCCTGGGCCCCGCCCGCCGGACTGACGGTGGATGCCGCTCCCTTGCCCAACCGCAGCGCGCTCGCGCGGCTGGAGGCGTTGGCGGCGGCGCATTTCGGTGTGCCCGCCGAGCGCGTGGCGGCGGTGCCGGGGAGTGAGATGGCGCTCCGGCTGTTGCCGCTGCTGGGCGTTGGCGCGCCGATCGTCGCCGTACAACCGAGCTATGGCACGCATGGCGCGGTTGCGGGCCTGCGGGTCGATCATTCGGCGCTGGAGGACTGGACCGGGCAGACGGGGGGCCTGTTGCTGGCCAACCCCAACAACCCCGATGGCGTCCATCGCTGCGCCGACCGACTGGCGATGCTGGCCGAGGTGCAGGCGCGGGCGGGCGGCTGGCTGATCGTCGACCAGGCCTTTGCCGACGCGATGCCGGGCGAAAGTGCCATCGAGGGACATAGGGTCGTGGCGTTGCGCTCGTTCGGCAAGTTCTTCGGGCTGGCAGGTGTGCGGCTGGGGTTCGTGATCGCGGCGCCGGCCATCCTGTCGCGGTTGCGCGACTGGCTCGGCGACTGGCCGGTGTCGGCCCATGCCATCGGTTGGGGGAGCGCGGCCTATGCGGATGGCGCATGGATCGCCGCGACACGGATCGCCCTGGTCGAGCGGGCGGCGGCGCTGGACGCGGTTCTGGCGCGGCATGGCCTGATCGCAACCGGGGCCTGCCCCTTGTTCCGCATGGTCGAGACGCACGAAGCCCCGGCCATCTTCCAGCGCCTGGCGGCGAACGGCATTCTGGTTCGGCCCTTTGCCGATGCACCCGAGCGGCTGCGCTTCGGCGTGCCGGTGGCGGAGGATCTTTCGCGCTTGGAGGAGGCGTTGCGACATGGCTGATCCGGTGGCGCTGGTCGCGCTGGCGCTCGATGCCGCGATCGGCTGGCCGGACCGGCTTTACGCGCGGGTCGGGCATCCGGTCGGCGCGTTCGCGCGGTTCCTGAATCTCGCCGAGCGGTGGGGCAATCGTCCCGAGCGATCCGAAGGCGTGCGGCGGGGGCTGGGTGTCCTGACCATGGTCTCGCTGATCGTGCTGACGGGCGCAGTGGCGTGGTGGCTCGACCGGGAATCGCACCTGCTGTTCGGCCGCTGGGGCTGGATCGCGAGCGCGGTGCTGGCCTGGCCCGCTTTGGCGCAGCGCAGCCTGTACATCCATGTGAAGCCGGTGGCCGACGCGCTGCTGCGCGGCGACCTGCCCGCTGCCCGCGCGCTGGTCGCGCGGGTGGTGGGACGCGATACCGGGCGGCTGGACCAGGCGGGGGTGTCGCGCGCCGCGATCGAGACGCTGGCGGAGAGCTTTTGCGACGGCATCGTCGCGCCGCTCTTCTGGCTACTGCTCCTCGGCCTGCCGGGGGTGTGGGTCTATAAGGCGATCAACACCGCTGACAGCATCATCGGGCACAAGGAACCGCGCTGGCGGGCGTTCGGCTGGGCGGCGGCGCGGATCGATGACGGGGCGAATTGGGTGCCCGCGCGAATCGCGGGCGTGCTGGTATGCTTGGCAGGTGCGGGAGGCTGGGCGGTGATGAAGCGCGACGCGCGCACCCATGCCTCGCCCAATGCGGGCTGGCCCGAGGCGGCGATGGCGGGGGCGCTGGGCGTCGCGCTGGCGGGACCGGTCGCCTATGACGGCGTGACCCAGATCAAGCCGTGGATCGGGCGCGAGGGGCGGGCGGCGGCTCCGGCCGATATCGTCACCGCGCTGCAAATCTATGCGCGGGCCTGCCTGCTGCTATGGGTGATCGCGGGGGGTGTCGCATGGCTGGCGTGATGATCCAGGGCACCGGCTCGGATGTCGGCAAGTCGGTGCTGGTCGCCGGGCTGTGCCGCCTCTTCGCCAATCGCGGGCTGAGCGTCCGCCCCTTCAAGCCGCAGAATATGAGCAACAATGCCGCCGCGACCCCGGACGGCGGCGAGATCGGGCGGGCGCAGGCGACCCAGGCGATGGCGGCGCGTGTCGCCCCGCATGTCGACATGAACCCGGTGCTGCTGAAGCCGCAGGGCGATCGCACCTCGCAACTGATCGTGCGCGGACAGGTGCGGGGGATGCTGCCCGCGTCGAAGTGGCGTGAGGGGCGGATCGGTCTGCTTCCCGAAGTGGTCGACTGCTATCGCCGGCTGGAGGCGCAGTGCGATCTGGTGATCGTCGAGGGCGCGGGCTCCCCGGCCGAGGTCAATCTGCGCAGCGGTGACATCGCCAATATGGGCTTTGCGCGTGCGGCGGATGTGCCGGTGGTGCTGGCGGGGGATATCGATCGCGGCGGGGTGATCGCGTCGTTGGTCGGCACGAAAGCCGTCATCGCACCCGAGGATGCGGCGATGATCCAGGGCTTCCTGGTCAACAAGTTTCGCGGCGATCCAGCGTTGTTCGCCGATGGCATGGGCCTGATCGCCGAGCATACCGGCTGGCGCTCGCTGGGGTTGATCCCGTGGCTGGCGGATGCGGCGCGGCTGCCCAGCGAGGATGCGGTGGTGCTGGAGCGCGCGCGCGCGGGCGCTGGCGGGCGGGTGGTCATCGCCTGTCCGATCACCCCGCGCATCGCCAATTTCGACGATCTCGACCCGCTCCGGCTGGAGTCGCAGGTCGATCTGGTCATGGTCCGTCCCGGCGAGCCCATTCCCGATGCCGCGATGATCGTGCTGGCGGGGTCGAAGGCGACCATCGCCGACCTGGCCTTTGTCCGTGCGCAGGGCTGGGACATCGACATCGCCGCGCATGTCCGGCGCGGTCGGCCGGTGCTGGGATTGTGCGGGGGCTATCAGATGCTGGGGCGCGTCGTGGCGGACCCGGATGGTTTGGAAGGTCCGGCGGGCAGCGTCGCGGGGCTGGGGCTGCTCGACGTCGAGACGGTGCTGACCGGCGAAAAGACGGTGCGGCCGGTCACGGGCGAGGCGCTCGGGGCCAGCTTCTCCGGCTATGAGATTCATCTTGGCCGCACCGATGGCCCGGATACCGCGCGGCCTGTCGGCCATCTCGCCGATGGTCGGGCGGAGGGGGCGATGCGCGCCGACGGGCTGGTCGCGGGCAGCTACATCCATGGCCTGTTGGGCGAGGCGGGGCAACGCGCGGCGTGGTTGGCGCGGATCGGCTTGGCGGGGCAGGGCCCCGATCACCGTGCCGATGTCGATGCCGCGCTCGACGCCATCGCCGCCGTGCTGGAGACGCATGTCGATGGCGACGCGCTGCTGCGGATCGCTCAGGGCGCCAGGTAGGCGAGGGTGGCGATCAGCAGCCCGGTCTCGGTCAGCTCGATCCCCGCGCCATGCACGTCGCCGGTCACGCCGCCCAGCTTGCGTCGAAACCAGCCGAGCAGGCCGAGCGTCAGCATCGGCGCCATGGCCAGCGGGGGAAAGACGCATCCCACCGCGAGCACGGCGACGATCCAGCCGATCAGGTCGAACGGGCGCACCGCGCGTGCGACCAGAGCCCCCAGCCCGCCGGGGCGCAGCGGTGGCAGGAAATGGGCCCAGACCAAGGGCCCGATCCGCGCCGCCGCCGGGATCAGTGCCAGCACCGGCCATGCCCCGGCAGGGAGGCCATGGAGCAGCACCAGCTTGGCAAGAAGCTGAATCACCAGCACCACCACGCCGAAACTGCCGATATGCGGGTCGGCCATCACCGACAGCAGCCGTGACCGGTCGCCATGCGCCGCGCCCAGCCCGTCGGAGAGGTCCGCCAGCCCATCGAGATGCAGCGCCCCCGTCACCCAGACCCAGGCGACCAGCGCCGCCAGCGCTCCGGCCCAAGGGTCGATCCGCGCGCCCAGCCACAGGGCCCCCACGACGATGATCCCGATGACCAGCCCGGCGACCGGATAAAGCCGGATTGCTCGCGCGAAATCGGCTTCATCCGCCTCGACACGCGGCATGGGCAGGCGGGTGAGAAAGCTCAGGGCGAGGATCAGCGGCTTCATGCCGTCACCAGTCCCGTCACCTGGGCCGAACGAGGGCTGCCGTCCCAGACCTGCAGCGTCACCAGGCTGGCATAGGGCAGGGCAAAGGCCCAGACCGCGCGGGTATCGAACCCGCACAACACATGCAGCGCCGCCCGCATCGCGCCGCCATGGGTCACGACCAGCGTCGGCTCGGGCGGCAAATCGTCCAGCGCGGCCCGCACCCGCGCGACCAGATCGGACCAGCGTTCACCGCCGGGGGGCGGGGCGGCGTCGGGGTCATCCCAGAATTGGCCGAGCGCCTGCGGATCGATCTCCGCCGCCGCCAGCCCGTCCCAGGCCCCGAAATCCAGTTCCCGCCAGCGCGGATCGACTTCGGCCGGGCCGATCGCTTCGGCACAGGCACGCGCGCGACACAGGTCGGAGGTGATACGGTGCGCGACATACAGTCCACCCGCGCGCTCGGCGCAGGCGGCGATGCCCTGCGCGGTCGCCGGGCTGTCCGTGCGCCCGAGCATCCGCCCCACCAGCTCGGGCTCGCCATGCCGGAGCAGATGGAGGCGAAAGCCGGTCACGCGGTCGCCACACCCGCTTCGGCGAAGGTCGCCATGCCGTCATGCGCGGCCAGGGCCGAGCGGATGACCTGCACCGCCACCGCCGCGCCGCTGCCTTCGCCCAGCCGCATCTTCAGCGACAGGATCGGCTCCAGCCCCAGACGCGCGAGCAGCAGCGTATGGCCCGGTTCGGCCGAGCAATGACCCGCCAGGCAATGGGCGGTGATGTTGGGATTGGCCGAGGCCAGCGGCGCGACGGCTGCCGTGCCGATAAAGCCGTCGAGCACGACCGGTATCCGCTTGATCCGCGCCGCCAGCACCGCGCCCGCCATCGCGGCAATCTCGCGTCCGCCCAGGCGGCGAAGAATCTCGAACGCGCTGGTCAGCTGGGCGCGGTGGAGCGTCAGGCCGTCGGTCACCGCCATCGCCTTGCGCGACAGTCCTTGCGCATCGACGCCGGTGCCGGGGCCGACCCACAGGGCCGCATCACCGCCGAAACTGGCGGCGGCGAGTGCGGCGGCGGGGGTGGTGTTGCCGATCCCCATCTCGCCCAGCACCAGCAGGTCGGCATCGCCCACCGCCTTGGCCCCGGCGGCCAGCGCGGTCAGGCATTCCGCTTCGCTCATCGCCGGGCCGGTGGTGAAGTCGACCGTCGGCCGGTCGAGATCGAGTGGCACGACGCTCAGCTCCAGGCCCGCCGCCGCCGCCAATGCGTTGATCGCGGCCCCTCCGGCGGTGAAATTGGCGACCATCTGCGCCGTCACTTCCGCCGGAAAGGCGCTGACCCCGCGCGCGACGACACCGTGGTTGCCGGCGAAGATGACCGCGCGGCCGCGCGTGATCCGGGGGCGCTCCACCCCCTGCCATCCGGCGAAGAAGACAGCGATATCCTCCAGGCGGCCGAGCGAACCGGGGGGCTTGGTCAACTGCCCCTGGCGCCGGGCGGCGGCGTCGCGGGCGGCCATGTCGGGCTGGCTCAGGCTGTCCAGCGCCGCCTCGAAGGCGGCGACGGTCGGGAACAGGGTCATTCGACGACAAATCCTTCGGGTGGCGTGCGGGTGAGGAAATGGCCCTTCACCCCTTGCGGCCATTGCTTGTACGGCACCTGTCCCCAGTCGCTGTCGGCATAGGCGCGGGCATAGTCCAGGATGGCGCGGGCGGCTTCGTCATCGGGGGCGAACTTGCCCATGACATAGCCGACCTTGCCGGGGCAGCGCAGGTGGACGGTGCAATAGGACTGGCAGGCGAAGAGGCAGGGCATCTCCTCGACCGCCACGTCCGCGTACGCGGGGTCGGACGCCTGGACCCGGCGCAGCGCCTCGACCAGCAGCGCGCCGCCGCGCTGGCCATCCTCATTCTCGCGCGTCTCGTCCGACAGGCGACAGGTGTTGCAGGCGACCACGGCGGGGCCGTTCGCGGCGGGTTTCAGCATCGGGCAGGCTCGGTCATTCGAGGCATATCTCCACAGGCGCTGTCGTCGCGCGCGGGGGAAAGCCCCGTTTCGCCCGGCACACCCTGACCGGCCGAAGGACGACCGCGACGGGCAGGTCTCCTGGCTCGCGGGTCGGGGCCGGTCCGCCGCCTTCTCGGGGACGGATCCCCAATGGCGTGATGGCGGACGGCTCGCCGCTTACAGTTGCAGGGGCAGCCGGGGTGTCACACCCCATTCCCTTTTGATCCCCGAGGGGAACCTGTCGCGGGAGGAGCGATAGGCGCGTGGGGGAAGGGAGGCAACACCGCTATTCCCGTCCCATCTCCTGCCGTCCGCCCCGGCGGAGGCCGGGGCCCAGTTGCCGTGACGTTTCTGGCGCTTCGTCGAACGCCGAAACTGGACCCCGGCCTTCGCCGGGGTGGTGCTGTTGTTGTTGGGAGGAAGAGCGTTACTCCTCGCCGCGCAGGGCCTTCAGGAAAAACGCATATTGCCGCCGCATCGCGTATGCCACCGGGCCCGTGCTGCGTCCCGCCGTGTGCTCGCCGCCTGGGATGACCAGCAGGTCGAAATCCTTGTCGGCCTTGATGAGTGCATCGACGACCTGGGTCGTGCTGGCGGGATCGACATTGGAATCCTGCTCGCCGACGACCAGCATCAGCTTGCCCTGCAACTGGTGCGCATGGACCACGCCCGAGGCGTCGAGATAACTCTGGTCGACTGGATAGCCGAGCCATTGTTCGTTCCAGTCGATCTTGTCCATCCGGTTGTCGAAACACCCGGCATAGGCGACCCCGGCCTTGTAGAATTCGGGGTGGAAGAGCAGCGCGTTCAGCGTGCTCTGCCCGCCCGCCGAGCCGCCATAGATGCCAACCCGGCTGATATCGACGGCGGGGTCCTTGGCGTTCAGCGCCTTCATCCAGGCGATGCGATCGGGAAAGCCGCTATCGGCCAGATTCTTCCAGGCGACGTCGTGAAAGGCTTTCGAGCGGTTGGCAGTGCCCATGCCGTCGATCATCACGACGACGAAGCCGAGGTCGGCGAGCTGCTGCATCCCCATGACCTTGTCGCCGCCGGAAAAGCCGCCGAACGGCCAGAAGGCCTTGGGCACGAAACTGTCGTGCGGGCCGGCATAAATATTCTCGATCACCGGATAGCGCTTGGCGGGATCGTAATCGCGCGGGCGGACGACCAGGCCGTAGATGTCGGTCCTGCCGTCGCGGCCCTTGGCGGTGAAGCGCTCGGGCGGGCGGAACCCCGAGGCGGTCAGCGCGCTGATGTCACCCTTTTCCAGCGTCTGGATCAGGCGGCCGTCGCGCGCGTCGTGCAGCTCCATCGTTTCGGGCAGGTCGGTACGCGAATAGACGTCGACATAGGTCGTCATATCCGGGGAGAACCGCACGTCGTGAGTCGCATTCTCCCGGGTCAGCCGCGTCAGGTTGCGGCCGTCGAAATCGACCCGGAACCAGTGTTTGTAATAAGGGTCCTCGCCCGGCACATAGCCGCTCGCCGAGAACCAGATTTGCCGCTTGTCGTCATCGACCTTGGCAATGTCGCGGACCAGCCAATCGCCCTTGGTGATCTGGCGCACGATCCGGCCGGTCGTGCCGTCGATCAGATAGAGATGCCGCCACCCGTCGCGCTCCGACGCCCAGAGGATTTCGCGGCCCAGCCCCTTTACGTCATGCGACCAGATGCGGTCGCGGAAGACGAAGGTCTTCGCCGTCTCGGTCACGGCGGCGTGCGCCCGGCCGGTATCGGCATCGACGGCGATGATCTTCGCCTCGCCGAAGCCGCGTTTCAGGTCGTTGAAGGCAAAGCTCTGGCTGTCGGCCCGCCATTCGGGGGAGGACAGGGTATAGGCGCCCGCGAACAGGCTTGGGTCGATCTCGGTTCGCTGGCCGTCCGACACCCGGAACAGGACGGGCTCTTCCTGATCCACCGCGTCGCCGGGCTTGGGATAGAGTTGCTGGACGACCTCCGGCTGGACCTTGCCCGGCGGCGCGGCGAGGACGCGGGTGACCATGCGAGGATAGCCGGGGCGGACGCGCTGGAGCGCGATGTGCTGCCCATCGGGGCTCCAGGCGATGCTCTCTGGGTCGTAGAAATGGGCGGGGCTGCCGTCCTGGCTCCGCCAGACTTCCTTGCCGCCCTTGACCTCCCGCACGACCAGATTGTCGTCGAGCACCAGGGCTTCGAGTTTGCCGTCCGGCGACGGGCGGGGGTGATTGTCGGCTGCCACGCGCAGGTCGCGCACCACGCCGAAGCCGCGCGGGCGGGCGGGGTTCTCGGGAGGAATGATCCGGCACACCGGCTGGGCGAGAAGGCACGAATAGGTCACGCCATCGTCATAGCCGATGGTGAAACGGATCGCCGACCGGTCCGGCGTATAGTCGAAATGCTCGAAGGGCAGGCGCAAGGGTGCGACCGGCTGGCCCATGACCTTCGCCAGTGCCGGGGCCAGCGCGGCGGCGTCGAAGGCGGGCGCCTTGGCGCGGGTGGCGGCGTCGACATCGACGAACGCAAAGCCGCCCGCCACCGTCTTGCGATAATGGAAATGCCGTCCATCCGCATCCCATTCGGCGGGCGAGGCGATATCGCGGGTCAGCCATTGCCATTGATCGCGTAAGCCCAGCGACGCGCCGATCCGCTGGGGCACGGTCTGCGCCGCCAGCGGTGCCGTCGTCAGCAGGAGCGAGAGGGCCAGCCAATGCCTCACTTCGCGCCCCCGAGGGTGAAGCTGTAGGTCAGCGGCTGGAGCGCGATGCGATAGGGCATGTGCGCCCGGCCATCCAGGTTCCAGCCGGTGTCACCACCCACGCCCGCCTGCGCGGCGTCGATCAGCAGCGTGCCGTCGCCATGCGGATAAATGTCCGAGCTGTGCGCCTTGGTCGGCGGCTTCAGCGCGAGGTCGCTGTACGGGAAGGGCAGGGCGTTGACCGACAACGGCTGCGCCCCCGTCACGCGAAGTCCGACGCCGGTGCCGGTCAGCTGGACCCAGCGGACATCGGTCTTGTTGCCGCTCTCCTGTGGCCGGGCATAGTCGTGATACTGGTCGGCCAGCTTGCCGTCCCAGCGCGCGATGATCGCGCCGGTCTTGCGATCGGCATAGCTTTCCCAAGGGCCCCGCCCGAACCAGCTGACCTGGCTGAACTGCTGCCCCGGCGTCGCGAAGGCCAGGCCGACACGCAACGGATCGGGCAGGGTCGCGCGCAGCGGCGTGAAGCGCACCGTCGCGGTCGCGGCGCCGTCCGGGGCCATGATCCAGCGGGTCTGCATCTTGACCGATCCGACGCCCATGTCCTGATCGACCACGATCGCATTCCCGTCGCGGTGAATGTCGTCCAGGCGGCGATGCTCGGAGAAGTAGCGCCACATCGCATGGCTCTTGGGCACGTCCGACCCGACGTCATTGTCGGTCGGCGCGCGGTAGAAATTGGGCGCGCCGCCGGTCAGCAGGGTCTTGCCGTCACGGGCGTAGCGGCGGACCAGGCCGGTCGTGCGGTCGATCTCCAGCACCGCGTTGCCCGCCTTCAGCGTCATCGCATCGGTGCTTTCCTCCGGCGCGACCGATCCGGCGGGCGCGGTGGCGAAGACGGGGGCGGAGAGGGCGAACTGCTCCCAGCCGATGACCTGGCCTGCGGGCAGCGGCGGAATCGCGCCCGCCTTGGTCCGCGCGCGCAGGATCAGCGAGCGTTCGGCCGAGGCGTCCTTGGGCGCGGGCAGGGTGAAGGCGATCGGTGCGCTCTGGCCGGGCAGGACCTGCGGCGTGGCGATGCTGCCGTGCGCGGTCTCGACCCCATTCTCCAGCACCGTCCAGTCGAGCGTGAAGCGTGACAGGTCGATATGGTCGTGGCGGTTGACCACCTGCCAGCCGCCGCCCTCATGGGTGAAGTGGATCGGCGACTGGACATGCGCCATCTCATAATATTCGGGGTCGGGGGTGCGGTCCGACTGGATCACGCCGTCGCCCACGGGGCTGTCGTCGCCGTGCAGCCCGGCATCCTTGGGGTTCGGATCGTAATCCAGCCCCTGGCCCCAATAGGGGCGGCCCTGCTTGTCCTTCAGGATCATGGTCTGGTCGACCCAGTCCCAGACGAAGCCGCCCTGGAGCTTGGGATATTTGCGGAAGGTATCCCAATAGCCCTGGAAGTCGCCCAGGCTGTTGCCCATCGAATGGGCATATTCGCACAGGATCAGTGGCTGGGTGAATTCGGGCCGCTGGGCATAGTCGGCCAGCTTTTCGACATCGTCATACATGGGCGCGAAGATGTCGACATACTCGTTGGTCGGGTGCCGCCAACCGCTCATGCTATAGCCCAGGAAGTTGATGAGCCGCGTCTTGTCATGCGCGCGAACCCATTTCGCCGCCGCCTCGAAATTGGGGCCGACGCCGCTTTCATTGCCCAGCGACCAGAAGATGACCGAGGGGTGGTTGCGGTCCCGCTCCACCATGCGCTGCACCCGGTCGAGATGCGCGGCGGCCCATGCGGGATCATGGCCCAGGTTCAGCGTCGGGTCGTTCTTTTCCTGGGTGAGGCTTAGATAGCCGTGGCTCTCGATATTGGCCTCGTCCATCACGTACAGGCCATATTCGTCGGCCAGATCGTACCAGCGCGGATCGTTGGGATAGTGCGAGGTGCGGACCGCGTTGACGTTGGCGGCCTTCATCAGCTCGATGTCCTTGCGCATCGTCTCCTCGGACACGATTCGGAAGGTATGGGGATCGTGCTCGTGGCGATTGACGCCACGGATCATGATCCGCTTGCCGTTCACCCGGACTTCGCCGCCCGCGATCTCGACGGTGCGGAAACCGATGCGGCGGCTGGTCGCCTCGATCAGCTTGCCCTTGGCATCGAGCAGTTCGACCAGCAGCGTATAGAGGTTCGGGTCCTCCGCGCTCCAGGTCTTCACGCCCGGCACCTCGGCGGTGATCGTCGCGGTGGAGCCGGTCGGGGTCGCCGTGCGGGTCAGCACCGTGCGCTTGCCGTCGAGCAATGTCGCGCGCACGGTCGTCGCCTCGGCCGCGCCCGCCAGATCGATCGCCGCCGACAGCGTGCCGTCGCGATAGTCATGGGTCAGCCCGGCATCGATGCCCAGATCGCGGATATGGGTCTGCGGCGCGGCATAGAGGGTGATCGACCGCTCGATCCCGTTGACGCGCCAGAAATCCTGATCTTCCAGATAGCTGCCGTCCGAATGGCGATAGAGTTCGATCGCGACCGTGTTCCGGCCCGGCTTGGCCGCGCGGCTGATGTCGAATTCGGTGGGGAGCTTGGAGTCTTCCGAATAGCCGATCTTCTGGCCGTTGACCCACAGATAATAGGCCGCCCCGGCCGCGCCGACGGTCAGCAACAGGCGACGCCCGGCGAAATGGGCGGGCACGACGAAATCGCGGCGATAGGAGGCGACCTCGTTCAGCCGATGCTCGATGAAGGGCGCGTTGCGGGGGAAGGGATAGCCGCTGCCCACGAAGATCGCGCGGCTCAGCCCCTCGGCCTGCAATATGCCGGGGACCTTCACGTCGCGCCAGTTCGACACGTCTCGGGCGGGGTCCTCGAACCCAACCGGCCGCGCCTCGGGATTGGGGGACATGTGGACCTTCCACGTCCCGTCGAGCGACAGGTGATAGCGGGACTTGGCGACATCGCCCGACAGCGCGGCGGCGCGCGTCTCGAACCCGGCGAAGCTGCTGTGCATCGGTTCGGCGCCGATATGGTTGACCGCGGGATTTTCCCAATCAGGGCGGGCCCCGTCCTGGGCTGGCGCCGGGGCCGCGGTTGGGGTCGCCTGGGGCACCGTCTGCGCCGAAGCGGTTCCCACGATCAGGGCGGACAGGCTCGCGCATATCAACAGCCGGGTGCTCGCCATTCCATCTTCCTCATTCTGATTTGAGGACAGCCTATATTATACGGAATACTGATTAAAGAGGCCGTGATCGTGGTGGGTTGATTTTGATGATATAATATTACATGGGCGCGCCAAGGTCATTGGCAAGGCGATAAAGCATGATTCACAGCACGACCGTCGAACAGGGGCCAGAGCGCGTGGCACCGGAATCCGTCGAGAAGTCGGGGCAATGCCCCGGAGCGTCGGCCGGGCGGCTCGATGGCCTGGCGATTGGTGCGTCCGCCCTGTGCCTGATCCATTGTCTCGCCTTGCCAGTCGTCATCGCTTTCCTCCCCGCACTGGCGGCTTGGGCGGATGGTGGCGAACTGTTCCATATCGTGATGCTCGCCATCGCTGTCCCGCTGAGCACCTGGACGCTGATCTCCGGGTGGCGGCGGCACGGCGCGATCGCTCCGCTGGTCATCGGTAGCCTCGGGCTGACCCTGCTGGTCGCCGGTTTGGGGTTCGAGGGGCTGATGCTGGGCACCGCTTTGACCGTCGCGGGCGGTGTCACGCTGGCGATGGCGCATGTCGGCAATCTGCGCGCGACTCGTCTTTTCTATCTCACCTCGCTTTGAACCGGAGTTTCAGGGGCATGTTCAAACACACCATCGGCTGCCTGGGGGCGGCACTGCTCGCCTTGACCTGCACGGCGGCGGTCGCCGACATTCGCGAGGGCGACGAGCCGGCCCATTATCTGGCAAAGGGCAGCTTCGATCTGCTCGCCGTCCTGCCGCCGGCACCCCGGCCCGACGACATACGCGGCCGTGCCGATCGCGCCATCTTCCGCCAGACGCGCAAGCTGATCGGCACGCCGCGCTGGCACCTGGCGACCAACGACGTGCAACTGGACGATGGGCACATGGCGCAGGACTTCTCCTGCGCGCTGGGCGTGACGCTGACCCCGCAAGCCGCGCCCGCGACGATGCGGCTGATCCACAATGCGGGCTCCGACACCGCGCGCGCGACCGGCATTGCCAAGAATTTCTACAAGCGCCAGCGCCCCTATCTGATCGACAAGGGCCCGACCTGCCAGCCCGCCGCCGAATTGAAGGGCAGTTACGACTATCCCTCGGGCCACACCACTGCAGGCTGGACCTGGGCGACGCTGCTGGCCGAGCTGGCCCCCGACCGGGCGACCCAGATCCTGGCACGTGGCCGGGCGTTTGGGGAAAGCCGCATCGTGTGCGGTGCGCATAATGCCAGCGCGGTGGAGGGTGGGCGGCTGTCCGCCACCGCGACGCTGACCGCCCTGTCGCAAAGCCCGGATTTCCAGCATGACCTGGCGGCGGCCAAGGCCGAGATTGATGCGCTGCGCCGCGATCCCGCCACGCCGCGCCCCGATGCGGCCCAGTGCCAGCGTGAGGCCGCGCTGGTCGCCCAGCCCATTTTCTGAGCCCTCCCGCCCGTCCGTATGTCCCCGCCCCCGGCTGTGGGGCGGGGTCGATCATGCGCGAATCTTGCCCGCCACCCTGCGAAACCGCGCGATACCCTTGACCCGGGCACGCGGTTTCGCGCAGGCGCGACGCGCAAGAAACCCCAGAATGACGGGCAGGAGACTGGAATGGCCGAGGCGGATGATCTGATCGTGGCGGGCGTCGAACTCGGCGGTACGAAATCGATTGTATTGATCGGCCGTGGGCGTGACATCCTGGTGTCCGAACGGCTGCCGACGACCACCCCGGCGGTGACGCTGGCTGCGCTGCGCCAGCGTCTGGCCGAGTGGCGCGACCAATATGCCCCCGAGGCGCTGGGCATCGGCAGCTTCGGCCCGATCGCGCTCGACAAGACCGACGCGGACTATGGCCATATGCTCGCCACGCCCAAGCCAGGCTGGGCGGGGGCGGACGTGGCGGGTGCGCTGTCCGAGGGCTTCGGCGAGCGGGTCGCCATCCATACCGATGTGACCGGCGCGGCGCTGGCCGAGGGGCAGTGGGGCGCGGCGCGCGGGCTGGCCGATCATGTCTATGTCACGGTCGGCACCGGCGTCGGCATGGGCATCATCGTCAACGGCCAGCCGGTGTCGGGCCGGATGCATCCGGAGGCGGGCCATGTCCGCGTCCGCCGGATCGCCGGGGACGACTTCGCGGGCGCCTGTCCCTTTCATGGCGACTGCCTGGAAGGACTGGTCGCCGGGCCCGCCATCGCGGCGCGGGCGGGCAAGCCCGCGCAGGAACTCGCGGCGGACGATCCCGTCTGGGCCTATGTCGCCGATGCGCTGGCGGAGAGTTTTGCCGGGCTGTTCCTGACCCTGGCCTGCGGTCGCATCGTCATCGGCGGCGGCGTGGGCGTCGGCCAGCCGCAACTGCTCGACATGATCCGTGCGGGCGTGGTCGAGAAGCTGTCCGGCTATCTGCCCTTCATCAACCAGGCCGAGATCGCCAACCGCATCGTCCATGCGCAGCTGGGAGACCAAGCCGGGCCGCTCGGCACGCTGGCGCTGGCGCGGACGGTGCTGGACTGACGGCATATGCGATTCCTCCGTTCGTAGGAGAGGAAGGGCAGAATCCTCTGTCCTACAGTGAACCGATATGGTTCGTATCTCCTCGAAACGGGGGAGAGCATCATGGGACAGGGGGACGAGACCGGAGTGGATACCCTGATCGCGCAGGTGATCGCACGGGAAGGGGATTATAGCGACCACCCCGCCGATCGCGGCGGCGCGACGCGGTTCGGGATCAGCGAGGCGGTGGCGCGGGCGGACGGCTATGCCGGGCCGATGCGCCGTCTGCCGCTGGCGCGGGCGGAGGCGATCTATCGCCGTCTCTACTGGGCGGCGCCGGGCTTCGACCGGGTGGCGGAGCGTGCACCGCGCCTGGCGGCGGAGCTGTTCGATACCGGGGTGAACATGGGCACCGGTGTCGCGGCGGCGTTCCTGCAACGCGCGCTGAACGCGCTCAATCGCGGAGAGCGCGACTATCCCGATCTGGTGGCCGATGGTCGGATCGGGGCGACGACGCTGGCCGCGCTTGACGCGTTCCTGCGCTATCGCGGGGCGGCGGGTGAGACGGTCCTGCTGAAGGCGGTCGAGGCGCTCCAGGGCGAACGCTATCTGCGGCTGGCCGAGCGGCGTCCGGCCAATGAGGCGTTCCTCTATGGCTGGCTGGCGGACCGGCTGTCATGAGCGGCGACACCGACCTGTGGACCCGGCGGGCGCGGCCGAGTTTCCTGTACGTCATGTATGCGCTGCTGCTGTGGAGCATTCCGATGGGGCTGCTCGCCGGACTGCGACCGGCCATGGCCGCAGCGATGATTCGGGGGATGGCGGCCTATCTGGCCGCCATCCCGGAGCCGCTCTACGCGCTCTTCGGCACCGGCTATCTGGGTTATACCGCCGCGCGCGAATGGGGGAAGCGGCGTCAGTAAAAGCGGGCGAGCGTCAGCTTGCGGTCCTGTCCGTCGCAGGTGCGCAGGGTCACGGTCGTACCTGGCTTGCCAATGGTCCAGCGAGCGATCGGGCTGTCGACATAGTCGCGCGGGATCGCCTGTCCGTCGATGGCGCAGATCGTGTCGCCCTCGCGCCAGCCGCTTGCCGCCGCCGGACCGCCGCGCATGACGTGGAGGACGCGCAGCCGGTCGCTCGCCACGCCCAGCAACAGCCCGGCGGTGGAGCGCTGGGCGGGCGCATCGGCATGGGGGCCGGGCTTCAGGATCATCCGCCCCGCACCGGGGTCGAGCAGGACGCGGTAACGTTGCAGGAAGCCCGATCCGATCCGCCCCGCCGCGCCGACCGATTCGCTGAAGCCCTGGGGCGGCTCGATCCGCACCTCGATGTCATGCGCGGTCAGGCTGCCCAGCCGCACCGTGGGCACGATCGCCAGGTCGTTGACCGTCGGCCCCGCCAGGCCGAAGCCGATCGCGGTCGTGGTCGGCAGGGAGGTGAGCTTGGCCGTCCGCCACCCCGCCTGGGTGACGGTCAGCGCCGAGCCGTCGCCGGTATCGACGATGATCGGCGACAGCTTCGCCGCGCCCAACCCGACCGCGCTTTCATAGACCCGCCGCTCGGGCGAGACGGTCAGCGGCGCGGTCGATCCGGTGAAGGGCATCCGCCCCGACGGGATCAGGCGGAACCGCTTGGCGGCATAATCGATGTCGAGCGCATGGGGGGCGAGCAGGTCGCGCCCGACCAGCAGATCGACCGCCGTCGCATCGCCCGTCGCCAGCGCGGGCAGCGGCGCCACCACCACCCCGCCGCCCGTGCGGGTCAGGCCGCCCAGTTCCAGCCTCCGGGTCGGCATCCAACCGATCGCGACCGCACCGCCGATGGCGCTTGCCTCGCCGCCGGGCCGGACCTTGGCTTTGGCCGCCAGCGGGGAGGATTGCGACAACAAGGTGAAGCTGACTCCGGTATCGAGGATCGCGGTCACGCTCCGCCCGTCGATGGTCATGGCGAAGCGAATCTGGTTGCCGGGCGTCAGTTCAAAGGGAATCCAGCGTTGCTCGGCGTCGGGGGCCAGTGTGGCCACCCCCGGATCGCGTGCGGCTGCCGCCACGACATCCTCCTGTACGGGCGCGGCGGCGGCAGGCTTGGCTTGCCGTCCCGCATGGGGCAGCGCCATCGCGGCGATCAGGAGCAGGGGGAGGGGCAGCAAATAGAGCGGTCGGGGCATCACGCCTCAACGCGTAGCGGATCGGGAAGCTGCGCGCGCGGCAATTCGTGGCGATGACGGTGCGTGGTGCATCGGGTATCGGTCAGACGTCGGTCAGGCCGCGTCGGCGAGGCGCAGTGTCCCCTTGCCCGCGCGCTTGGCGGCATAGAGCATCGTATCGGCGACGTGCAGGGTGTGGCGCACATCGGAGGAGGGGGCCAGTGCGACGCCGCCGATGCTGACGCCGATGGTGATGGGCGGGCGGTCTTCCAGATGGAACGGGGCGCGTGCGGCGGCGATCAGGCTCTCGCCGACCGCTGCTGCCTGGGCGGCGTTCGTATCGCGCAGGATCACGGCGAACTCGTCGCCGCCCAGCCGCCCTAATAGATCGCCGGGGCGCAGCGGGGCGGACAGGCGTTCGGCCACCGCCCGCAACAGGTCGTCTCCGGTCGTATGGCCATAGGTGTCGTTGACCGGCTTGAACCCGTCGAGATCGAGATAGAGCACATAGCTCGTACGCCCCCCGGGACGCGCCACACGGGTGCATTCGCTGGACAGTTGATTCATGAACTGTGCCCGATTGGGCAGGCTCGTCAGGCTGTCGTGAAAAGCGAGGTGCTGGGCCTTGTTCTCTGCGCGGATCAGCTGGGCGTGGGTCCGATGCATATTGAAGATCATCATCACGATGCCGATCAGCCAGAGCGGCAGCTGAAGCAGGATGACCGGCATCCCCGGCATGCCCGAGAGACCCGCAAAAAGGGTATAAGGCGTGATGAACAGGATCGTCTGCAGCGTGGCGAAGCGCGGTGCCCCGGCGTTGTTATAGGCCCCGCCAAAGCCGACCGCGACGATGACCAGCCCGCTCAGGATCATCAGCAGCGGTTCGCCCGTCCGCGCGCCCTCGCCACAGATCGCGCCGACGATGATCGACCAGTACAGGCTCGCCGCCAGCAATCTGGTCGGCGAGTCGACCCGCTCGGCATGACCGATCATCCGATAGCGCAACACGGCGGCGGGGATGAACAGGGTGACCAGCACGGCGGGAACGCGCCAGTCGAAGTAGAAGCCGTAACAGCCCAAGACCATCAACAGGCACAGGGTCGCGAACAGCACGCTCGACCGATTGGTATAGAGCAGCCGGGTCAACTCGGGTCGGATGGCCTCGTTCTCGGGATCGGCCGGGCGGGTCAGCCAGCGGACCCATGCCGGATCGACGGGGCGCGCGGCATCGCCGGGTTTCTCTCGGTCGATCCGTATCGGTGACGCAGATGCCACAGGTTCGATCTCTCTCCGCGGTCGCTCCTCGGACGTGCGACACGTGAAAGCGAGCGAACGGATGATAGGCCATAATGGTAAATGTGGGGTAAACGGGACCTGCACCGTCGCATGCCCCGGATTTGCCGAACCGCCGTTACAGGCAGACCTCCAGCAACGGCTTGTCGAAGCCGAACTGCTTGGCCTTGTCCAGCGTATAGGGGCGCAGGCCCGCCGAGCGATACTCGCCGATGATCTTGCCGTCGGTGCCTTCGTCCAGATACTCGAAGCTGAACAGCTCCTGCGTGACGATCACCGGGCCTTCCATGCCGATCACCTCGGTGATGTTGGTCACGCGGCGGCTGCCGTCGCGCAGGCGCTTGACCTGGATCACCAGGTCCACCGAGTCGGCGATCTGGCGGCTGATCGCTTCCTTGGGCACCTTGATGTCGGACATCATCACCATATTCTCCATGCGGGCCAGCGCCTCGCGCGGGGAATTGGAGTGGAGCGTGCACATCGAGCCGTCATGCCCGGTGTTCATCGCCGCCAGCATGTCGAAACATTCCGCGCCACGAATTTCGCCCAGGATGATGCGATCGGGGCGCATACGCAGCGCGTTCTTCACGAGGTCGCGGATGCTGATCTCGCCCTGGCCCTCCAGATTGGCGGGACGGGTTTCGAGCGGGAGCCAGTGCGGCTGCTGCAGGCGAAGTTCGGCGGCGTCCTCGATGGTCAGCACACGTTCGCCCGGGTCGATCATCTTGGACAACGCGTTCAGCATCGTCGTCTTGCCCGAGCCGGTGCCGCCCGAGATGACGATGTTGAACCGCGACGCGCCCGCGATCTTCAGGAAGGTGGCCATGTCCTGGCTCATCGATCCGCCGTTCGCCATCATGTCGAGCGTGATCGGTTTCGCCGAGAATTTGCGGATCGAGATCGCGGTGCCGCGCAAGGACAGCGGCGGGACGATCACGTTGACGCGGCTGCCGTCCTTCAGCCGGGCGTCGGCCAGCGGCGTGGTCTGGTCGACGCGGCGGCCGACCGAATTGACGATGCGCTGCGCGACCTGGAACAGATGCTCCTCGTCGCGGAAGCGGATATTGGCGAGTTCCAGCTTGCCCTTGCGCTCGACATAGGTCTGCTCGGGGCCGTTGACCATGATGTCGGTGATGTCGGTATCGGCCAGCAGTTCCTCGAGCGGACCCAGGCCGAGCAGCTCGTCGACCAGCACCTTTTCCAGCGCGAACTGCTCGCGCCGGTTCAGCGTCAGCTTCAGCTCGGCCAGCACCTCGCCGATGATCGGGCGGAATTCCTCGGCCAGCTCGTCCTTGCCCAGCGTGGCGGCGGCTTCCGGGTCGACGCGTTCGAGCAGGCGGGGGAGGACCTGTTCCTTGATCCGGTGGATCGAGGCCTCGAACCCCTCGCCGCGGGCGGGGGTGGGCTCGGCCGGGGCGGCCTGGCGTTCGGCGAGGCGCTGCATCGCGTCGGGGACGGGGCCCGCATTCTCGGCCAGCGTCGACAGCGGCGGGAATTGGTCGCCGCCAGGCGCGGGCGATTCGGGTTCGGGGCGAATGGCCGGGCCGGGCCCGTGCATCGGACGCGCGACGCCGAAGGCCGGGCGCCCTCCCGGCGCACTACCCAAACCCTGACGGCGACCGAACGCGTTCATGCCCATCTTTCCCATGACATGGGGTCCGTTCGTAATTGGCAAGATTTACCATATGCCTAACCGATCGCGGTTGCGGCGGATGGAGCGGGCGGGATATGGCCCGCACCTGATGCTGAGCCGGTTCGTCCTTGCCCCCCTGATATCGGCCCTGCTGATGGTCGCCGGACTGTGGCCCGTCGCGGCGGGCGCCGACGATATCGCCGCGACCGCGCGCGGTGTGGTGCGCGTCGTCACCATCGCGATGGTCGACGATGAAGTGGCGGGCTTCGGCCATGGCTCGGGCTTTGCGGTCGCGCCCAACCGCATCGTCACCAACGCGCATGTCGTCGAACTTGCCGAGCGCTATCCCGACAATGTGGTGATCGGCGTGGTCCCGTCGGAGGGCAGCAAATCCTATCAGGGCCGCGTCATCGCCTATGATTCGCGCCGCGACCTGGCGCTGATCGAGGTGAGCGAGGCCAAGCTGCCACCCGCCGCCCTGTTCACCGGACCGGTGACGGAGGGGGATCAGGTGATCGCGCTGGGCTATCCCGGCAATGTCGACCTGGCGACGGCGCAGTCGGCGGCGGATTATATCCGCCCGCTGTCGCCCGTCCGGTCGCAGGGCGTGGCCTCGGGCCGCCGCGCATTGACCGGGATCGAGGTGCTGCTCCATACCGCCAGCATCGCGCGCGGCAATTCGGGCGGGCCGCTGCTCGATCCGTGCGGGCGGGTGATCGGGGTGAACTCGGCGCTGACGCGAGCCGATGACGGCGATTCGACCTTCGGTTTCGCCATCGCCGATACCGAGCTGATGGCGTTCCTGCGCGCCGCGAAACAGCCTTATGCCTCGGTCGGCGTGCCCTGCACCTCGATCGAGGAGCGGCTGCGCGAGGACAGTGCGGCGGATGCCAAGGCGGTCGCCGATGCCGCCGCCGCCAGGCGCGAAGAGGCCAATGCCGCCGCCTTCCGCCGCGAGGAGGCGCTGAACACCGCGCGCGCGCAGGCCGAGCGGTCGCGCGAGAATGCGATGGCGGTGGCCGCACTGCTGCTGGTCGCGGGCGCGCTGGTGATCGGCGGGGCCGGGTTGCTGGAGACGCGGGGCAAGCGGCGTCATGCGATCATCGCCGCCTCGGTCGGGGGCGTGACGATCGTCGTGGCGGTGGCCGTCTTCCTGCTGCGCCCCTCGGCCGACATCAGTCTGCCGCGCGAGAGTATCGCGACGACGACCGGCCAGACCCCGCCAGGCGCGGCGATCGGTCCGCTGCTGTGCACCCTCCAGCCCGATCGCAGCCGGATCACCGTCTCCTCCACCGCAGAGACGCGGCTCGACTGGGGTGCCAAAGGCTGTGTCGACGGCAAGACCCAGTTTCTGGAAGGCGAGGGCGGATGGCAGCGGATCATCGTGCCCGACGAAGAGCCGACGGTGACCGTCGCCCGCTTCGACCCCGTGACGCGGACCTATACCCAGACCCGCTACATGCTGCCCGCCGCGACGATGGAGTCGATCCGCAAGCTGCAGCAGCCGACGACACCGCGCGGCTGTGTGAAGACCGACACCGCGCTCCAGAATCTGGAAGGCGTGCAGGCGCAGATCCGCCAGCAACTGCCGCCCCTGCCCAACGAGAAGCTGGTCTATAGCTGTCGCGCGGGCCGCTGACGCGAATAGGGCTTGCCCCCGTTTCGCCGATCCGGTGAGATAGCGGTCCGATGGGGAACGGCTTGGGAGGGCCGGGGGGAAATGAACAAGACGGGATCGCGCTTGCGCGGCTGGGTTTGGGCCGCGTTGACGATGATCGGCATCGGGCTGTCGGCGGCACCGGCCCAGGCCGAATGGCGCGAGGCGCGGGCGAAGCACTTCGTCCTGTACGGCAACATGTCGGAGGGCGATATCCGCGCCATGGCGACGCGGCTGGAGCAGTTCGACGGCGTATTGCGCTATTTTTACCAGCTGCCCGAGGTCGAGGGGCAGGAAAGCAATCCCGTCACCGTCTATGTCGTGCCCAATGTCGCGGCGATCCGGCGGCTTTATGGCAAGGGCGGCGATCACGTCGCGGGCTTTTATCAGCCGCGCGTCTCGGGATCGGTCGCCTTCACCCCGCTTCGGGGCGAGGGTGAGGGGCCGAACGCGTTGCAGCCGCAATATGTGCTGTTCCACGAATATGCCCATCATTTCCTGTTCGGCAATTCGGGGGCGGCCTATCCGGCCTGGTTCTCCGAGGGCTTTGCCGAATTCGCCAGTACCGCCCGTTTCGATCGCAACGGGGTGATGGTCGGCGTCGCGGCGCAGCACCGGGCATTCGGGCTGCTGGACAGCAGCAAGCTGTCGATCGACACGCTGTTCGATTCGTCTCGGCGCAAGCTCGACCCGCAACAGCTCGACCAGCTTTATGGTCGCGGCTGGCTGCTGACCCATTACACCATGTTCGACCCGGACCATCGGGCCCGGTTCGGCCGCTACATGGATTTGCTCAACACCGGCACGCCGAGCCTGGCGGCGGGCAACGAGGCTTATGGCTCGCTCAAGCAGCTCGACCGCGATCTCGACAAATATCTGGGGCGCAGCACGATTCCGGGGATGATGGTGCCGTTCGACCGCCTGCCCCAGGTGGCGGTAACGGTCCGCGCGCTCTCACCGGGCGAACAGGCGCTGATCGCCTATCGCATGCAGTCGGATCGTGGTGTCGATCAGAAAACCGGGCGTGATCTCTATACCCGCGTGGCGTCGGTCGCGGCGGCCTATCCCCAGGATGCGGCCGCGCAGGGCTGGTTCGCCGAAATGGCCTATGACGCGGGTGAGGATGCGGTGGCTGAGGCGGCGGCGGACCGGGCGCTGGCGGTCGATGCCAAGTCGCAACAGGCCCTGCTCTACAAGGGGCTGATCCATCTTCGCCGGGCGCAGGCGGCGCACAGCCAGGACAAGGCGGTGTGGGACGAGGCGCGTGGCTGGATCGTCAAGGCGAACCGTGCCGACCCGAATGCCGCCGAGCCGCTGGCGATCTTCTACCGCAGCTTCGCGATGGCCGGAGAAAAGCCGCGCCCATCGGCGATACGCGGGCTCGAGCGCGCCTTTCAGCTGGTGCCGCAGGACAAGGGGCTGCGCTTCACCCTGGCGGCACAGCAGATCGAGGCGGGGGATATCGACATGGCGAAGGCGTTGCTGCGCCCGCTGGCTTTCGATCCGCATATGCCGCCCGACAATCCGGCGGCGCAGTTGCTCGCCTTGCTGGAAAAGGGTGATCGCGATGCGGTGCGGAAGGGGCTTGCGGCCATGTCGGGCCCGGCGGCGGACGACTGAGCGTCAGTCGGCCGACACCCAGGCGCGGGACAGCGCCTCGATAAAGGCGGTGCGGCGGACCGGTTCGGCTAGCAGGGGATCGGGCAGGGCGGTGGCGGCGATCAGCCGGGCCATGCGGGCATGGGTCTCGGGCTCGGCGGGATGAAGGGTGGCCGCCGGGAACAGGGCATGCAGGCGGCCGCCATCCCCCTCGAACGCGATCCGGGCCAGTCCGCGCGCGGTGACGGCGATCAGCAGTTCTCCCAGCGGCGTGGGCAGGATCGCCCACGCGATCGTCACCCCTTCGCCGCCGCGCCGCCACTGACCCGGCGCCATGCCCAGGCGCTGCTCGCTGTCGGCGTAGAAGCGGCTGGGCCCGGCATAGCCCGCTTCGTACAGCGCGCGGGTCACGCTTTCCTCGGTGGCCAGCGCTTCGGTCGCCCGGACGCCACGTAGCGCACGGGCATAGGCGGCGGGCGTCACCCCGGTCGCCCGCTTGAATAGCCGGTGGAAATGGTGGGGGGTATAGCCGACCCGCTCCGCCAGCGCGGCGAGCGGGGGCATCGCCTCGGCGGCTTCGAGAATCATGATGGCCGCCGCCACCGCCTGGCGATCACGGGTCACCGCATCGGGCAGGCAGCGCAGACAGGCGCGATAGCCCGCCGCCCTTGCTGTATCGGGGCTGTCCATGAATCGGACATGCTCGCGCCGGGGCCGACGGGCGGCGCAGCTGGGGCGGCAATAGATGCCCGTGGTCCGCACCGCGACGACGAAGCGGCCGTCCGCCGCCCGATCCCGGCGCGCAAAGGCGTCCCAGGCGGCATCTTCGTCGATCGGGCAGGGGGTATGAGCGGTCATAGCGACGATCCTGCCAGAAGCGGCTGTGGCATTCATCCCACGGCTTGCGGCCAAAGCTGTTACATTGGCGTCACTGACCTGTCACAAGTTGCGCCACGCACCTTGCATAGAAATGTTCCCGATGCTAACCGCCCGCCAACCCATCGGAGGCGCGTTTTTCGCGCCCCGTTCCCCATGGGGCCAACCCGTTCGTTGTTCGAGGAATTCGCATCCGTGGAGATGTCCGGCGGTACTATAAGCGGCACAGGCGGCATCCAGGCGAGCCTGGGTGGTCGTTATGCGCTCGCGCTGTTTGAAACGGCCGAACAGGGCCGTTCGATCGACACGATCGAGGCGAGCCTCGTGACCCTTCGCGATGCGCTGGCCGCCGACAAGGATCTGGTCGCGCTGACCAAGAGCCCGGTCGTGGCGCGCGGGGCCGCCGTCAAGGCGATCCTGGCGGTCGCCGACACGCTGGGCCTCGACGGCGTGACCAAGAATTTCCTCGGCGTCCTCGCCGAGAACCGGCGCCTCTCGGCGCTGCCGCAGATCATCCGTGCCTTCCGCCAGCTGGCCAGCCGCCATCGCGGCGAGGTCGCGGCCGAAGTGACGAGCGCCCACCCGCTGACCGAAGCGCAGGTCGCCGAGCTGAAGCAGCAGCTGCGCACCCGCGTCGGCCGCGAGGTGTCGGTCGACCTGTCGGTCGATCCCGACCTGCTCGGCGGGCTTGTCGTCCGCATCGGTTCCCAGATGATCGATAGCTCGATCCGCACCCGTTTGAATGCGCTCGCCAGCGCGATGAAAGGCTGACGTTCCCATGGATATCCGCGCCGCAGAAATCTCCAAGGTCATCAAGGACCAGATCGCCAATTTCGGCACCGAGGCCCAGGTCAGCGAGACCGGTCAGGTGCTGAGCGTCGGTGACGGCATCGCGCGCATCTACGGCCTCGACAATGTCCAGGCGGGCGAGATGGTCGAGTTCGCCAATGGCGTGCAGGGCATGGCCCTGAACCTCGAAGCCGACAATGTCGGCGTTGTGATCTTCGGCTCGGACGCCGAGATCAAGGAAGGTGACACCGTCAAGCGCACCGGCACCATCGTCGACGTGCCGGTCGGCCGTGGCCTGCTGGGCCGCGTCGTGGACGGCCTGGGCAACCCGATCGACGGCAAGGGCCCGATCGAGGCGACCGAGCGCCGCCGCGTCGAGGTGAAGGCACCGGGCATCATCCCGCGCAAGGGCGTGCACGAGCCGGTGCAGACCGGCCTGAAGGCGATCGACGCGCTCGTCCCCGTCGGCCGTGGCCAGCGCGAGCTGATCATCGGCGACCGTCAGACCGGCAAGTCGGCCGTCGCGATCGACGCCTTCATCAACCAGAAGACGGTCAACGCCGGCACCGACGAGTCGAAGAAGCTCTACTGCATCTACGTCGCCGTGGGTCAGAAGCGCTCGACCGTGGCGCAGCTGGTCAAGACGCTCGAAGAGAATGGCGCGATGGAATATTCCATCGTCGTCGCCGCGACCGCGTCGGAGCCCGCGCCGCTTCAGTTCCTGGCGCCCTATACCGGCACCGCGATGGGCGAGTATTTCCGCGACAACGCGATGCACGCGCTGATCGTGTTCGACGATCTGTCGAAGCAGGCCGTCGCCTATCGCCAGATGTCGCTGCTGCTGCGCCGTCCGCCGGGCCGTGAAGCGTATCCGGGCGACGTCTTCTATCTGCACAGCCGTCTGCTCGAGCGTGCGGCCAAGATGAACGACGCCAATGGCGCCGGTTCGCTGACCGCGCTGCCGATCATCGAGACCCAGGCGGGCGACGTGTCGGCCTACATCCCGACCAACGTGATCTCGATCACCGACGGCCAGATCTTCCTCGAAACCGACCTGTTCTTCGCGGGCATCCGCCCGGCGATCAACGTCGGCCTGTCGGTCAGCCGCGTCGGCTCGGCCGCGCAGACCAAGGCGATGAAGAAGGTGTCGGGCTCGATCAAGCTGGAGCTCGCCCAGTATCGCGAAATGGCCGCCTTCGCGCAGTTCGGCTCGGACCTCGACGCCTCGACGCAGAAGCTGCTGAACCGCGGTGCGCGCCTGACCGAGCTGCTCAAGCAGCCGCAGTTCTCGCCGCTGCCCTTCGAGGAGCAGACCGCGTCGATCTTCGCGGGCACCAACGGCTATATCGACAACGTGCCGGTGGCGCAGGTCGTCCGCTACGAAGCGGCGATGCTCGCGTACCTGCGCAACGATCACGCCGATGTGCTGGCGATGATCCGCGACACCAAGGATCTGGGCGACGAGGCCAAGGGCAAGCTCAAGGCCGCGCTCGACCAGTTCGCGAAGATCTTCGCGTAAGCAATGGCGCTGACCTATCTTGCGACGATCCGGTTGAAGCCGGAGCATTTCGGGGCGGCCTGTCAGGCCGTCGCCGGGATCGTCGCGAGGACCCGGACGGAGACGGGATGCGAGCGGTTCGACCCGCATCCCGCCGCCGACGGCAGCGCGACATTGTATATCTACGAGCGGTGGGCCGACCGCGCGGCTTTTGAATTCCACCATGCGCAGCCGTACACGCGCGCGGTCTTCAAGAGCTACGAGGATTGGCTGGCAGGCCCGGTCGAGCTGACCGAGCTAGCGGACGGATTGGAATAAAATGGCGAGCCTCAAGGCCCTCAAGATCCGGATCAACTCGGTCAAGTCGACCCAGAAGATCACCAAGGCGATGAAGATGGTCGCCGCCGCCAAGCTGCGCCGGGCGCAGGACGCGGCGCAGAACGGCCGTCCCTATGCCGAGCGTCTCGAAGCGGTGATGGCCGGCATGGCCGCGCGCGTCGGTGGCGTCGGCGCGTCGCCGCTGCTGGCGGGCACCGGCAAGGGCGATGTCCACCTGCTGGTCGTCGCCACCTCGGAGCGTGGTCTGGCGGGTGCGTTCAACACCAACATCGTCCGCGCCGCGCGCCGCAAGGCCGAGGAGCTGACCGCGCAGGGCAAGACGGTGAAGTTCTACATCGTGGGCAAGAAGGGGCGCGTGCTGAAGCGCTTCTTCCCGAACGCGATCCTGGCCGACCATGACATGAGCGCGATCAAGGCGCCCAAGTTCGACGACGCCCGCACCATCGCCGACGACCTGATCGCGCGGTTCGAGCGCGGCGAGTTCGACGTGGCGCACCTGTTCTATTCCAAGTTCGTCTCGGCGCTGGTGCAGGACCCCGTCTCGCAGCAGCTGATCCCCGTGCCGATGCCCGCGCCCAGCAAGGGCGAAGCATCGATCGAGGCGGTCGCCGAGTTCGAGCCGAGCGAAGAGGACATCCTCGACGCGCTGCTGCCGCGTAACGTCGCGGTGCAGATCTTCCGCGCGCTGCTGGAAAACCAGGCCGGTTTCTACGGTTCGCAGATGAACGCGATGGACAATGCCACGCGCAATGCGGGCGACATGATCCGCCGTCTGTCGATCCAGTATAACCGCACGCGTCAGGCCGCGATCACCACCGAACTGGTCGAAATCATCTCGGGTGCCGAGGCGCTCTGATGCGTCTTGCGCTCCTTCTGGGCCTGACGGTCGCTCTGGCCGGATGCGGCCAGGCGTCCGACCAGCCGAAGGACGCGCCCAAGGCCTCGCCGAGTCCGTTCGTGACGGGCGGCTGGGCGACCGTGTTCGGCGATGCGCCGGAGACGGTCAGCCTGCTCGACCGGATGGGCTTTCGCATGAGCGCTTACGCACCCGTCCAGGGTGTGCACCGCGCGATCGCGCAGGCCACGCCGATGGCCGACCCGTCGGTGACGCCGGTCAACATGGCCAACCTGATCGTCGAGGGCGATGCGAAGACGCTGAACACGCTTCGCTTCTCGCTCGACCTCGTCAATCTCGACACCAGCCCGTTCGCCAAGACGCAGTTCATCCGCTGGGTCACCAAGCCGATGGATCAGCTGGGTCTGGACGGCAAGGATGCGGTTACCGCCGCGATCCAGACTGAAAGCGCCACCACCGGCCACCTGACCGGCGCCGATTACCGTGTTACCCGTGACAAGATCGACGGTGGCCGCCGTCTGGTCGTAACCTTTACCCGCCCCGAAGCTAAGTCGGGCCAGCAGAACCAAGGAAGCAATGATGGCAACCGCCGCTGATGACATCCGGCCGACCACGGCCACCAACAATGTCGGCACGATCGCCCAGGTCATCGGCGCGGTCGTCGACGTTCACTTCCCCGATCACCTGCCCGCGATTCTGTCGGCGCTGGAGACGGACAATAACGGCACCCGCCTGGTGCTCGAAGTCGCGCAGCATCTGGGCGAGAACACCGTCCGCACGATCGCGATGGACACGACCGAGGGCCTGACCCGCGGCCAGACCGTGACCGACACCGGCGCGCAGATCCGCGTGCCCGTCGGCCCGGCGACGCTCGGCCGCATCCTGAACGTCGTCGGCGAGCCGATCGACGAGCGTGGCCCGGTCGCCACCGACCTGCGCGCCCCGATCCACGCCAAGGCGCCCGAGTTCATCGAGCAGTCGACCGAGAGCGCGATCCTGGTCACCGGCATCAAGGTCATCGACCTTCTCGCCCCCTATGCGAAGGGCGGCAAGATCGGCCTGTTCGGCGGCGCTGGCGTCGGCAAGACGGTTCTCATTCAAGAACTGATCAACAACATCGCCAAGGGTCATGGCGGCACCTCGGTGTTCGCGGGCGTCGGCGAGCGCACCCGCGAGGGCAACGACCTGTATCACGAATTCCTCGACGCGGGCGTGATCGCCAAGGACGCCGAGGGCAACGCGATCAGCGAGGGCTCGAAGGTCGCGCTGGTTTACGGCCAGATGAACGAGCCGCCGGGCGCCCGTGCGCGCGTCGCGCTGTCGGGTCTGACCATCGCGGAATATTTCCGCGACCAGGAAGGCCAGGACGTGCTGTTCTTCGTCGACAACATCTTCCGCTTCACCCAGGCGGGTGCGGAAGTGTCGGCGCTGCTGGGCCGCATTCCGTCGGCCGTGGGCTATCAGCCGACCCTGTCGACCGACATGGGCGCGCTGCAGGAGCGCATCACGTCGACCAACAAGGGTTCGATCACCTCGGTGCAGGCCGTGTACGTGCCCGCCGACGACTTGACCGACCCGGCGCCGGCCACCTCGTTCGCCCACCTCGACGCGACGACCGTGCTCAACCGCGCCATCTCGGAGCTGGGCATCTATCCGGCCGTCGACCCGCTCGACTCGACCAGCCGCGTGCTGGAGCCGCGCATCGTCGGTCAGGAGCATTACGAGACGGCCCGTGCGGTCCAGTCGCTGCTCCAGCGCTACAAGGCGCTGCAGGACATCATCGCGATCCTGGGCATGGACGAGCTGTCCGAAGAGGACAAGCTGACCGTCCAGCGCGCCCGCAAGATCCAGCGCTTCCTGTCGCAGCCCTTCCACGTGGCGGAAGTCTTCACCGGCATCTCGGGCAAGTTCGTGCAGATCGAAGACACGATCCGCTCGTTCAAGGCGGTGGTCGACGGCGAGTATGACCATCTGCCGGAAGCGGCCTTCTACATGGTCGGCGGCATCGACGAAGCCGTCGCCAAGGCCGAGAAGATGGCGCAGGACGCCTGATGTCCGCGCCGCGCCGCGAGGATGCGGTCAATGACGTCTGTCCCTGGTCGGGTAAGCCGATCAGCGACGACGGGTTGACGGTCTATCGCGGCGCGGTGGTCGGATTCTGCAATCCTGGTTGCCGGGACAAGTTCGACGCGGCCATCGCCGCGTTCGACCGCGCGATTGAAACGAGACCCTGACATGCTGCACTTCGAACTCGTGACCCCCGAAAAGCTCCTCCGCTCGGAGGAGGTGCATATGGTGGTCGTCCCCGGCACCGAGGGCGATTTCGGCGTGCTGGAGGGCCATGCGCCCTTCATGTCGACGATCCGCGACGGCGCGATCCAGGTCTACCGCACCGACAAGGGCGAGCCCGAGGCGATCCAGATCCGCGGTGGCTTCGCCGAGGTGGGGCCGAAGGGCCTGACCGTGCTGGCGGAGCATGCCGGGTAAGGGTTTTCCTTGCCTGGGTTTTGAAACGGTCGTGGCGAAAGCTGCGGCCGTTTTCGTTTACGGGCAGGGGTGGGGCGTGGCCTTCGACTTACTCTGTTCAGCCTGAGCGAAGTCGAAGGCCAAGGGAAACCATTGCCATAAGCGGTAAGCCCCTCCCGCAGGCGG
>NZ_LDTE01000025.1 GCF_001476905.1 Sphingomonas sanguinis
GGCGGGGGTGGCCGTCCCGACATGGCCCAGGGCGGCGGCCCCGACGGCACCAAGGGCGCCGAAGCGCTCCAGGCGGTGCGGGACGCTTTGGCGCAATAGTTCAAAGTTCCAATCAAAAATAAGGGGAGGGCACCGGGATGCGCCAGGTTTGGAAAGCGGCTTTCACACTGGTGCCCCTCCTTTCGCTGTCGCTGACGGCCCATCCTGCCGAAGGACAGGTGGCGGGTGGCTCGGTCACGGTGACGGGCCGGCCGGTGCCGAAACGGGCCATCGTCGATCGATGGGTGCGCGACCTTTCGGTGCGGCGCGGGTCCGACGAACCGCTGGCGCGCGTGAGTGCAGAGCTGTGCGTCGCCACGGCGGGGCTTGCGCCGGATTTCGGCAGGCTATTGGCGGACCGCGTGCTGGCCAATGCCGAACGGCTGAACATCCGTCTGGGCGGTGACAAGTGCCGTCCCAATGTCCTGATCCTGTTCGTCGATCATGGCGCGGAGCAGGTCGACTGGCTGCTCAATCACCGGCCGGGCATTTTCGGTGATCTGCCCTATGCCACGATCCGCCAGCTGCGCCACGACCGCGGCCCCGTCCATGCCTGGCATATCACCGCCATCGCCAGCCGTGACGGCGATCAGCTGATGATGGGACCTGACGGTTATCCGACTTTACATATACCCTCGGCAAGCCGCATCGATGCACCGATCCAGTCGCTGATCGTCGCTGCGGTCGTTCTGATCGATCGCTCGGCCGTGGTCGGCAAGTCCGTCAATCAAATTGCGGATTATGCGACGATGCGAACCTTGGCCGTCGTCAACCCGCAGCTGAACCGGGTGGAAGGCGATCGATACGGCACGATCCTGTCTCTCTTTGGAAAGACCGACGCGCCTATGCAGCTGACGGCGTTCGATTGGGGATATCTGCAGGGATTGTATACAGGCCGGGCCACCCGGCGAACATCGGCACAATATGCCGATATGGCGCGTTCGATCGAGAGCGAACTGGCCGCCGGAGACAAGACACCGTGAAATCTCAGGACGGACGTCGCGACCTGACTGCCGGGCCGATCGGCAAGACCCTGCTTCTGTTCGCGCTGCCCACCCTGGGGTCGAGCGTGCTGCAATCGCTCAACGGGTCGATCAACGCCATCTGGATCGGCCAGTTTCTGGGCGAACGGGCGCTGGCGGCGACGACCAATGCCAACATCATCATGTTCCTGCTGGTGGCGGCGACCTT
This sequence comes from Sphingomonas sanguinis, assembly GCF_001476905.1. Taxonomy (GTDB): domain Bacteria; phylum Pseudomonadota; class Alphaproteobacteria; order Sphingomonadales; family Sphingomonadaceae; genus Sphingomonas; species Sphingomonas sanguinis_B. The sequence continues at coordinate 1,231 of NZ_LDTE01000025.1, forward strand.
TGGCTTCGGCATGGCGGCGACGATCCTGATCGGCCAGAATATGGGGCGGAGGGATGTCGATGCGGTGCGCCGGGTGCTGGGATCGGCGCTGGGGCTGTTTGCGGTCATCTCGACCCTGACGGTGGTGGTCGGCTGGCTGGCCGCCCCCGCCATCCTGCGCGCGCTGGCGACCCCGGCGGAGGTTTATCCGCTGGCGCTCGCCTATCTGCGGGTCATCTTCGTCGCGATGCCGCCGGGGTTCATCAGCGTGCTGCTGACCATGGCGCTGCGCGGGGTGGGCGATTCGATCACGCCGCTCAAGTTCATGGCGCTGGGTTCGGTGCTGGACGTCGTTTTGAACCCCGTCTTCATCCTGGGGCTGGGGCCCGCGCCGGCGCTGGGGATCGAGGGGTCGGCGATCGCCACGCTGATCGCCAATAGCGGATCGCTGCTGGCGCTTGTGACCTATCTCTACGCCAAGGATCTGGTCGTGCGGCTGCGCGGGGCGGAGTGGCGCTACCTGATCCCCACCCCGACGCTGCTGAAGACGATCGTGGTCAAGGGGTTTCCGATGGGGCTCCAGATGCTGGTCGTTTCCACCTCGGCGCTGGCGATGATGGGGCTGGTCAACCGGCACGGCACCTCGACCACCGCGGCTTACGGCGCGGCGAACCAGCTATGGACCTATATCCAGATGCCCGCCATGGCGGTGGGCGCGGCGGTCAGCGCGATGGCGGCGCAGAATATCGGTGCAGGGCAATGGGATCGGGTCGACCGGATCACGCGCGCGGGGCTGCGCATGAACCTGTTGCTGACCGGCGTGCTGGTGCTGGTCGTGACGTTGCTCGACCGGCATGTGCTGTGGCTGTTCCTGGGCAATGAGCAGGGCGCGATCGATATCGCCGCACGGATCAACCTGATCGCTGGGTGGAGCTTCATGCTGTTCGGCGTGTCGATGGTGCTCGCGGCGACGGTGCGGGCCAATGGCGCGGTGGTCGGGCCGCTCGTCATCCTGGCGATCGCGATGTTCCCGGTTCGCTTCGGCCTGGCCAATCTGTTCGAGCCGATGCTGGGATCGGACGCGATCTGGTGGAGCTTTCCGGCTGGCTCGCTGGCATCGATGGTGATGACCATCGCCTATTATCGTTACGGCAATTGGCGGAAGGGGCGGATGAGTGTCCCGGCGGGCAAGGAAGAGTGCGAGGAACAGGCGCTGGCCGAGGGTCAGCCGACCAACAAGGCGATGCCGGTCGGCTGATCCCTCTCGGGGGCGTCAGACTGGTGCCATCACCTCAATGATCCCCGCCGCGATGCGGGCGGTGACAGGGGTGCGGGCCAGCACCTCGCCATCGATCGAGATGGGCAGCGGGGGAATGGTGTTGAGCTTGATCTCGCGGCCCCGGAACTCCCGGACCTTTTCGCGGCGATAGTCGCTGCGCAGGATGCTGGCGGCCCAGTTGATCACCAAACGGCGCTTCACATGGCCGCAGACCGCCTGCACCACGATCTCGCCGGAATCAACGGCGGCCGACTCCACCAGTTCGGTGCCGCCATGATAGGGGCCGTTGGAGATGCGGACCTCGACGACGCGCAGGCGCTCCCGCTCGCCATTCTGCTCGACGATCAGGGTGAAGGGGCGGAAGCGCAGGAACTGATACGCCGCCCAGCCGAGATAACCCAGCCGCCCGGCGACGCGCTTCAGGCCGTGGGGCACCGTCTCGGCGATCTTGGGGCTGATGCCCATGGCGGCGCAATTGGCGTAATAATCCTTGTCGATCATGCCCAGGTCGATGCGGCGCGGGCGGCCGGCGCGGATCACCTCCACCGCGCCCTCGATATCGAGCGGGATGCCGAGCGAGCGGGCAAAGCTGTTCGCCGTGCCGAGCGGCAGAACGCCCAGCACCACGTCATGTCCCACCATCAGGTCGACCAGCCCGCTGATCGTGCCGTCGCCGCCGCCCAGGATCAGTAGGTCCGGCTTGGCCGCCAGCAGCTCGCGAACCGTCGGCTCGAGGTCCTTGGGGTCCTCCACCGCGCGGGCATCGACCTTGTAGGGCAGGCCGGACATCGCCTTGCACGCCTGCTGGAACAGAGCTTGGCCACGCCGCGACTTGGCATTCACCACCATCGCGGCCGATCGTATCTCTCGCACGTGCAAATTCCTTCCGCCCCCGAAACGCTTGCCATGCAACGCTTGGCAAGCGGGGTCCGATCCCGCAAAAGCATTTTCGATGACCGCTTCCTACCCCGCGCTTCGCCTTCGCCGTACCCGCGCTTCGCAGTGGAGCCGTCGGCTTCATGCCGAAACGGTGCTGACCCCGGCCGATCTGATCTGGCCGCTGTTCGTTACCGAGGGGCAGGGGGTGGAGGAGCCGATCGCCAGCCTGCCCGGCGTCTCGCGCTGGTCGCTGGACGGCATCGTCGCGCGGGCGCGGGAGGCCGCCGAGCTGGGCATTCCCTGTCTGGCCTTGTTCCCCAATACGCCGTCGCAGTTGCGCACCGATGACGGGCGCGAGGCGCTAAACCCCGGCAATCTGATGTGCCGGGCCATTGAGGCGATCAAGGACGCGGTGCCGGATATCGGTGTGCTGACCGATGTCGCGCTCGATCCCTATACGACGCACGGCCATGACGGACTGGTCGATGAGGCCGGTTATGTCGTGAACGACCGGACCGCGGACGCCTTGGTCCAGCAGGCGCTGACCCAGGCGCGCGCCGGATCGGATGTCATTGCGCCGTCCGACATGATGGACGGCCGGGTGGGCATGATCCGCGCCGCCCTGGAGGCGGAGGGTTTCCACAACGTCCAGATCATGGCCTATGCCGCCAAATACGCCAGCGCCTTTTACGGTCCCTTCCGTGACGCGGTGAACACGCGCGGGCTGCTGAAGGGCGACAAGCGCACCTATCAGATGGATCACGCCAATGCCGAGGAGGCGTTGCGCGAGGTTGCGCTGGACCTGGCCGAGGGGGCGGACAGCGTGATGGTGAAGCCGGGCCTGCCCTATCTCGACATCATCCGCCGGGTGAAGGAGGAGTTCCGCGTGCCGACCTTCGCCTATCAGGTGTCGGGTGAATATGCGATGATCGAGACGGCGGTGGCGGCGGGCGCAGCGGACCGGGACGCCATGGTGCTGGAGACGCTGATGGCGTTCAAGCGCGCCGGATGCTCCGGCGTACTGACCTATCATGCCGCCCATGCCGCGCGATTGCTGAACGCCTGACCCGTTTGTCAGGGACGAACCGACCCTCCAGCCTGGCGGCGCGCGCGCTGTTCGTGGCGACGATCCTGACCGGATCGTTCCTGCTGTTTCTGGTCCAGCCGCTGGTCGCGCGCATGGCGCTGCCCCGGCTGGGCGGTGCGCCCGCCGTGTGGAGCTCGGCGATGGTGGTCTACCAGGCGCTGCTGCTGGGCGGCTATTCCTATGCCCATGCGCTGGGGCGCTTGCGTCCGCGGGTGCAGGCGGGGGTGCATCTCGCCATGCTGGGTGTCGCTGGCCTGTGGCTGCCGATCGGATTGATGGCTGTCGACCTGCCCGCCGATGCGGAGCCGACGCTCTGGGTGCCCTGGCTGCTCGGCCTGTCGATCGGGCCGCTGTTCTTCGCCGTGTCGGCGCAGGCGCCGCTGATCCAGCGCTGGTTCGCGCTCGCCCAGGCGGGGCGCAATCCCTATGCGCTCTATGCCGCGTCGAACCTGGGCAGTTTTGCCGGGCTGATCGCCTATCCGTTGCTGGTCGAGCCCGCGATGACGCTGCACGGGCAAAGCCTGTTGTGGAGCGCGGGCTATGGCGTGCTGGCGCTGCTGGTGCTGGCCTGTGCCACGCGGTTGCCGAGTGCGGCCAAGGGCGAGGCGGTGGTTGCGACCTCGCCGCCACCGGGGTGGCGCCGGATCGCGCTATGGGTGGCGCTGGCGGCGGTGCCGTCGGGGCTGGTGACCGCGACATCGACCTATATCACGACCGACATCCTCGCGATGCCGCTACTCTGGGTGTTGCCGCTGGGCCTGTATCTGGCGAGCTTCATCATCGCCTTTGCGACGCGGCGCGGAACGGCGGATACGCTGACCCGGATCGCGCCGGTCACGCTGCTGCTGTTCGGCGGCGTCATCATGGGCAGCTATCCCGAGCGGGCCTATGCCAATGTCGTCGTTGCGCTGCTGCTCCTCTTCATGGTCTCGGTGGCGCTGCACACCGCGATGTACCGGGCGCGGCCTGGGGTCGATCGGCTGACCGGTTTCTATCTGTGGATGGCGGTCGGTGGTGCGCTGGGTGGGGTGTTCGCGGGCATCCTCGCGCCCGTGCTGTTCGACTGGACCTATGAATATCCGCTGTTGATCCTGGCGGCCGGGGCGTTGATCCCGCAGCAATATCTGTTGCCGACGATCCGTGATTTGTGGTGGCGGCATTCGCGCGCGATGCTGATCGCGCTGGCGGTGGCGATCGGATTGCTGCTCGACCTGCGTCTGGTGGGGCCTGCCGACTGGTTCGGCGAAGAGCGGCAAGGACCGATCTTCCTGATCATCGCCGCGCTCGGCTTCCTGGCGATCGGGGCGCGGGCGGGGTTCGTGCTGCTGCTGGCCGGGGCGTTGGTCCTGTTCGGCGGCTATCGCGCGCTGTCTTTGTCGATCGAGCGCGACGCGCGGATGCGCAGCTATTTCGGTGTCTACACGGTGCGCGACGGACCGGGCTATCGCGAGTTGGACCATGGATCGACCGTCCATGGCATCCAGCTTCGCGGGTCGATCGCGCGCGAGCGGACGCCGACTACCTATTATGCGCCCTATTCCGGTGTCGGGCGGGCGATGCGCGCCGCGCCGATGCTCTATGGTCCGGCCGCCCGCATCGGCGTCGTCGGGCTGGGGACCGGTACGCTTGCCTGCTACGCGCAGCCCGGGCAAAGCTGGCGCTTCTACGAGATCGATCCCGTCATCGTGCGCATCGCGCGCGATACCGGCCAGTTCAGCTATTTGCGGCTGTGTCAGCCCCATCCGGTCATCCGGGTTGGCGATGCCCGGTTGCGGCTGTCGGCAGAGGCGTCGGCCAGTTTGGACCTGCTGGCGCTGGATGCCTTTTCCTCCGACGCGGTTCCGGCGCATCTGCTGACGCGGGAGGCCTTTGCGACCTATGCCCGGGTGCTGTCGCGGCGCGGGTTGATGCTCGTCCACATCTCCAACCGCTTCGTCGATCTGGAGCCGCTGGTCGCGGCGGCCGCGCGGGATGGCGGCTGGATGGCCGCCAAGCTTCATTACGTCCCGACCGAACTGGACCGGCGGGATGAGGCCACCCCCTCGGTCTGGCTGGCGCTGTCGCGCGATCCGGCGGTGCTGAAGACGCTGGAGAAGCAGGGCGGCGACTGGACCCCGGCGGTCGCGCCGCCGGGGCTGGCGGCCTGGACGGACGATTATTCCAGCATCCTGCCCTTCATCCGCCAGTTCTGAGCGGCTCAGCCGCTGGGCAGTTGCGCGGTCAGCGCCTTGATCTGCTCGCCCTGCTTTGTGGTCTGCGCCGTGGCCCGCTCGCGCATCGCGACGAGTGCGGGATAGTCGGGCTCCAGCGCAGCGGCGCGCTTGATCGCCAGGTCGTCGATCTCGGTCAGGATCGCCGAACTGCGCGAGCGGATTTCGTCGAGCGTGGCGAGCTCGGTCTGTGCGGCCAGCCATGCGTCGCTGCCGACCGGCTGGCCCTTGGCCTTGGCCACATTGTCGCGGGCACGGTCATAGGCCGTGGCAAAGGCCGCACCGGCTTCATCCAGTCGTCCGCCCAGTTGCGTGATCTGCGTATCGAGCGCGGGATCGGGGCGGAGCACCACGGGCTTGGCGGCAGGCTCGGCAAAGCCCTGTTTCTCGACCGGCCGGACCGCGAGCGAGGGATAGGGCGTCGTGTCGCGATCGCGTGCGCATCCGCCCAGAGACAGGGCGGCGAGCAGGCTCGCCATGGCAAGCAGCGGAGCGGAGCGGAGCGGGGCAGGGAAGAATTGGGTCATCGCGGTCATCCTAGACACGGAACGGTGCCGGTCAAAATGCCGCGACGCGCCATTCGCGGCTTTGCCAGAAAAAATGTGGATAACCCCAGCAAAGGGCTTGCCACGCTTTCGAAGCGCTTCTAAGAGCCCACCTCCACAGCGCGCCCGTAGCTCAGCTGGATAGAGCATCAGACTACGAATCTGAGGGTCGGACGTTCGAATCGTTCCGGGCGCGCCAGTGGATCACATCAGGTCTCGACAGAGACCCCATGCGCGCCCGTAGCTCAGCTGGATAGAGCATCAGACTACGAATCTGAGGGTCGGACGTTCGAATCGTTCCGGGCGCGCCATTTTCCTACATCGTTGGATCACAAAGCCCGGCTTTGCTCTTTCGCCGATCTTGCATCCTGTTTCTCCCCCCGCGGGGGGAGAAAGCGCCGGCTGCGTCAAGGTTGGACTTCCTTGCCCTCCCAATCGAATAGCTTGCCGCTGTCGGGCGCCTTCAGCCCGTCGATCACGTCCAGCAGCTGCACCGCCGCGCGGTCGGGCGCGAACAGGCCGCCGGGGCGGACATTGCCTTGAAACGGCTTGGAGAGTGTCGTGTCGACCGTGCCGGGATGCAGGCCGACGATGATCGAGCGATCGTTGCGCCGCTTATGCTCGATCGCCAGCGTACGGATGAACTGGTTCAGCGCCGCCTTGGACGCGCGATAGCCATACCAGCCGCCCATCCGGTTGTCCGAGATAGAACCGACCCGCGCCGACAGCGCGGCGAACAGCGTCTTGCCGGTCCGCGGCATGATCGGGAGCAAATGCTTGGCGACCAGCGCCGGGCCGATCGCGTTGACCGCAAAGTTGCGCGCCAGCCAAGCGGGATCGAGCTGGTCGATCGCCTTTTCCGGGCCGCGCTCCCCGTCATGGAGCAGGCCGGTGGCGACGATCACGAGATCAGGGGCGGGGCCTTTGGCGATCCGGGCAGCGGCGGCGGCGATGCTCGCCTCATCCTCCAGGTCGAGATGCGCGTCGCCGGTCATCGAGCGGGCGAAACGCGTGACCGCCACGCCCTCGTCCTCCAGCGCATCGGCGATGGCCCCACCGATGCCGCCCGACGCGCCGATGACGACGGCCTGTTTCCACTCGCTCATCGCACGAATCTCCATATGTCCGGCGTGCTTGCCTCGGCATCGAACGCATAACCGTCACTATCGAAACCTCGCATCGCGTCCGTCTCGGTGACTTGGTGCTCGACCATCCAGCGTGCCATCGCGCCGCGTGCCTTCTTGGCATGGAAGCTGACGAAGCGGTCGCCCTCGCGGAAGTCGACGGCGATGATGCGGATCGAGGCAGGCAATTGCCCGTCGACCGCATGCCAATATTCCTGGCTGGCGAGGTTCAGGATGGTGCCCGATCCCTCGGCCTCGATCTCCTGGGCGAGCCGCTGAGCGATACGGTCGCCCCACCAGTCGGTCAGCTTGCCACCGCCCGACCCGCCTTTGTGCGGCGCCCAGCGCGTGCCCATTTCCAGCCGATAGGGGCGCATCGCGTCCAGCGGACGGAGCAGGCCGTACAGCCCCGACAGCATCCGCAGATGGTCCTGCGCGAACAATATGGCGGGCTCGTCCAGCGTCTTGGCTTCGAGCCCCGTATAGACGTCGCCGGCAAAGGCGAACAGGGCGGGCCGCTCCGGCGCATCGGCGAAGTCGCGAAACCGCTCGGCATTCAGCTTTGCGAGCGCGGGCGAAATGCGCATCAGCGAGCCCAGCTTCTCCTCGCCCAGCCCGGAGGCCGCCTGGGCCAGTTCCTCGGCTTCCCGGGCGAAATGGGGCGCGGTCGGCGCGAGGGCGGGCAGGGAGCTCTGGTAATCGAGCGTCTTGGCGGGGGAAATGACGGCAATCATGACCGCGCCCGCTAGCGCCCGGAGCGTTCGCGTTCAATCCGCGTTCAGCGGTGGGTGGATAGGTGGCGACGCATCATCGCATTGCTTGAACGGGGCGTCCGCTGTCCCTACAAGCCCCGCCATCGACGGTTGTGGACCCGACAGGCTCTATTCTTGGAGAAATTTCGCATGAAGATCATTCCGAAGCTCGCGCTTGCGGCCGTGCTGGCGACGAGTGTGAGTGGGGTCGTCCTGACCGTTCCGGCCGTGGCGCAGAAGAAGAAGGGCGAGGAAGCCGGTGGCCTGAAGCTGAGCCCCGAGGCGCTGAAGGCCGCCCAGGCCGCCCAGCCGGTGATGCAGCAGAAGAACTATGCCGCCGCCGAGCCGCTGGTCGCTGCGGTCGAAGCTGCCGCCAAGACCGAGGATGACAAATATATCGCGGCCGCGCTGCGTTATGAGCTGGAGTCCGGCAAGCTGTATGCGGCCCAGCAGGCCAATCCGAACGCTCCGATCGACGAGGCCGTGCTCGCCAAGCCGCTCGATGCGCTGATCGCCAGCCCGTCGACCCCGGCGGCCGACAAGCCGCGCTATGTCTATCGTCGTGGCGCGCTGGCTTATAACGGCAAGCAGTATCCGATCGCCCTGCAATATTTCCAGCAGGCCAAGCAGCTGGGTTATAACGACCCGAATCTGCCGATGCTGATGGTCAAGGCCAAGTTCGAGTCGGGCGATGTCGCGGGCGGCAATGCCGAGTTGGCATCGGTTATCGACCAGATGAACGCGTCGGGCCAGAAGGCGCCGGAGGATTATTACAAGTACGCCATCGGTCGCGCCAACAAGGCGAAGATGGTGCCGGAGACGCTGGGCTGGCTGCGCAAGTGGGTCGCCGCCTATCCGACCGCGCAGAACTGGCGCAACACGCTGGTGATCTACGGCCTGCAGCCGGGGTCGCTGGCGACGCTGGACAAGAACCAGAAGCTCGACCTGTTCCGCCTGATGCGCGCCTCCAAGTCGCTGGCCGACCAGAACGACTATATGGAATATGCCCAGTACGCGACCGACAAGGGCCTGCCCGCCGAAGCCGCGGCCGTGCTGAAGGAAGGCATGGCGACCGGCAAGATCCCGACGGGCAATGCCACCGCCAAGGCGATGCTGACCGCGGCGGACGCCAAGAGCAAGCAGGAAGGCTCGCTGGCCCCGACCGAGGCGCGCGCCAAGTCGGCTGGCGACGGCAAGCTCGCCGCGCTGACCGCCGAGGCCTATTACGGCCAGGGCAATTACGCCAAGGCGGTGGAGCTGTACCGCGCCGCGCTGCAAAAGGGTGGTGTCGACGCCAATGAGGTGAACACCCGCCTGGGCATCGCGCTGGCCGCGCAGGGCGACAAGGCGGGCGCGACCGCCGCGTTCGACGCCGTGAAGGGCACCCCGCGCGCCGATCTCGCCGCGTTCTGGAAGACCTGGCTCAGCACCCAGGCGTAATGCGAAAGGCCCCTGCGCCGCAGGGCGTGGGGGCCTTTTCGTCGCGAGTGCCGTTTGGTCTGAGCGACATCGAAAGCCCGGGGCAATCGCACACGAAAAGGGCCGGTCCTCCCCCGTGGAGAACCGGCCCTTTCCTGTCGGTGGCAAACTCGATCAGTCCGCTTCGATCGGTATCCCCGACACCTGCTTGGCGGTCCGGATCGTCAGCGAGGTCTTGACGCTGGCGACATTGGGTGCGGGCGTCAGATGGCCGGTCAGGATTTCCTGGAAGCTCTTCAGGTCCGACGCGACGATCTTCAGGATGAAGTCGATCTCGCCGTTCAGCATGTGGCATTCGCGGACTTCGGGAATGCCTGCGACATGCGCCTCGAACGCGGCGAGATCATGCTCGGCCTGGCTGCGCAGCGACACCATCGCGAAGACGGTGATCGGAAAGCCCAGGCGCGCGGCATCCAGATCGGCGTGATAGCCCCGGATCGCGCCCGCTTCCTCCAGCGCGCGGACCCGGCGCAGGCATGGCGGGGCGGTCAGGCCGACCCGCTCGGCCAGCTCGACATTGGTCATTCGGCCATCGGCCTGCAACAGCGCCAGGATCTGCCGATCGATACGATCGAGCGCCATTACACAATACTCCACATAAACTGTCGAATCCCTAAGCCCTATGACGGCCAGCTATAAGAAAATTACGCACTATCGCAATTCTCCGACAATGCAAAGGCGCGCAGAAGGATATTTGCAGGTTACCAGTTGGAAGGATAAGGACGCTAAACAAGGATGCTGGCGGCCGAAAGGCCAAGGATGAAGGGAGCTTCGTGCGGTTCGACGACAGTCTGGCGACGATTTTATCGGCCGACACTGCGACGCCATTCGGCGCGCAGACTGCCTGGCGGCAGCTTGTCGACCTGATGAGCCGTGGCCGCGTGCCCGCCGACGCACCGATGCTGGCCCGCTTGGACACTCTGCGTCCCTCCGTGCCGGTCCAGGTTCGCGCGGCCAGCGCCCGTATGCTGGCCATGGCGCATCCGCCGGTCGAACTGGTCTTCTTCTTTACCGAGGATGAGCATGAGGTCGCGGCATCCCTGTTGCGGATGGCGCGGCTGAGCGATGCCGAATGGCTGGCCCTGCTGCCTCGGTTGAATCCGCGCACGCGGTCGGTCCTGCGGCACCGTCGTGATCTGTCGGATGCGGTCATGCGCGGGCTGGACAGTTTTGGCCGGGTCGATTTCGTCTTGTCGCATGCCCCGGAGTCGAAAGCCTCCATGGAGCAGGTCGAAGCCGTTGCCCCGGAGCCCATCGCCGAAGCCGGGCCTGCGCCCGTCGAGATCGCGCCGGCGGAAAGCCCGGAGGCCGAACTGCCACCGCTCTCCATCCTGCTCGATCCCCTGCCGATGCAGGCCGCAACACCTTTCGTTGCGTTGAGCCAGGTGGCGCGGGGCTTGCCGTTCATGGCCGAGGCGCTGCGCCACGCCCCCGCGCCCACCGCGCCGCCCCGTTACGAGATTGCCGATCTGGTCGCGCGGATCGATGCCTTCAACCAACGGCGCGAGGAAGTGACCGGGGCAACGCACAGTGATGCAGGCCCGGCGCATTTCGATTTCGACACCGATCCGACCGGGATGATCTTAGGCGTCGACGGCGTGACGCGTGGACCGCTGGTCGGCGTGAGCATTGCGGAGACCGCGATGCAGGGGCTTGCGCAGTTCGACGGCGTGGCGATGGGCGCCTTTCGTCGCCGCTCGCCCTTCCGCGACGCGCGGCTGGAGATAGGCGGCTCCTCGGCGGCCGCAGGATCGTGGCGGGTGTCGGCCATGCCCTGGTTCGATCCCGTGTCCGGCCGGTATATGGGTTATCGCGGCAGCGGTCGGCGGCCGCGCCGGGACGAAATGGCGAATGTGACCGAAGCGACGATGGGCGACACCTCGCCGTCCGACTCGCTGCGCCAGTTGGTCCATGAACTGCGCACCCCCGCCAATGCCGTGGCGGGTTTTGCCGAGCTGATCGAAAGCGAGCTGCTGGGCCCTGTGGCCCCGGTCTATCGCGATCGCGCCAGCGCCATCCGGTCGATGGCGGCGGATCTGCTCGCCTCGGTCGAGGATCTGGATACCGCCGCCCGGATCGAGGGGCATGTGCTGGAGCTGCGGCCGAGCGTCGTTCCGCTGGCACCGCTGATCCAGCGGGTGTTGGCCGAACTCGCGCCGCTGGCCGAATTGCGCCGGGCGGAGATCCGCTTCGATCCGCCCGCGACCTCGATCGCCGCTCTGGCCGACGACCGAGCTGCCGAACGGTTGCTGACCCGGCTCTTCTCGGTCTTGCTGTCGAACTGCGTCGTCGGTGAGCGCCTGTCCGCCAGCCTGGCGGAGGATCAGGGCATGGCCGCGTTGCGGGTCGATCGTCCGCTCGCCCTGACGGTCGAAACCGAGGCGGCGCTGCTCAGCGAGGCGGGGGATGAGGAGCAGCGTGAGGGCGCACCGCTGCTCGGCACCGGCTTCTCGCTGCGACTGATCGACAAGCTGGGCGCTGAAATGGGCGGCGGGCTGAGCATCGGCCTGCACCGGGTCGTGCTGGCACTGCCCCTGGGCGATGATCGGCGGGCAGGGCGGGCCTCGTCCGGCTGATCGTGCCGAAGCCGGTCCGCCCCTGGCGTCCCGACGCCGCCACTCCGGCCGAGCGGATTGCATGGCCGGACGACTTCGGCCCTCACTTTCTGGTGTTCGTGGATGTCGAGGAGGAGTTCGACTGGTCGGCACCGCTCGACCGGCGGCACCGTTCGACCAGGGCGATGCGGGCCTTTGCTCCGGCGCATCGCCGGTTCGCGGCGGCCGGGGTCGGCCTGAACTGCATGGTCGATTATCCGGTGGCGGTCGATCCCGCCTCGGTGGCGATTCTGGCGGAATGCGTCACGGATGGGCGCTCGGAGATCGGCGCGCAACTCCATGCCTGGGTCACGCCACCGCATCACGAGGTCGTAGATCCCTTTACCAGCCATGCGGGCAATCTGCCTTTGGCCTTGGAAGCCGCCAAGCTCGATACGCTGACCGAGGCTATCGCCACCTCCTTTGGAGCGCGGCCGCGCATCTTCCGCTCGGGGCGCTACGGGCTTGGTCCCTCATCGCTGGCACTGCTTGCCGAGCGGGGATATCGGCTCGACAGTTCGATGCGGGCGCTCCACGATTATGGCGATACCGGCGGCATGGATTTCAGCGGAATCGACTCGCATGGCTTTCGCCGCGACGGCATGATCGAACTGCCGCTGACCAGTGTCTATACCGGTCTGCTTCGAGGGCGGGGTGAGAGCCTCTATCCCAAGGCCGGGCGCTGGCCGCACGGGCGAGGTGCGATGGCGCGATTGGGCCTGCTCAACCGCATTCCGCTGACGCCCGAGGGCGTGAGTATCGGCGATGCACTGGCCGGGATCGACCGCGCGGTGGCTGACAGCGTTCGCCTGCTGACCTTTTCCTTCCACTCGCCGACCTTGGAGCTGGGGCATACGCCCTATGTCCGCACGGCGCGCGATCGCGAGATGTTCGATCGCTGGTGGGACCGTGTGTTCGATCGACTGGCCCGGCACGGCGTGACCCCTACGACGATGGCAGACGTACTAGCTGCGGCCGATCGCAGCGCCGGTCAGCCGGACCACGGCGCACGTGGCCCGGCCTTATCGGGTCACTGACGCTTCATCGCCTCGATCAGCTTCTTCACGTCCTGGCTCCGGCCCCGCGGCAGGATGAGGATATCGTCGCCGCTCGCCACGACGATCAGGTCTTCGACGTCAACGGCTGCGATGCGCACCCGGTCGGTGCGGATCAGGCAGTTCTTGGTATCGATCGCCAGCACTTCGCCACGATGGGCGTTGCCCAGACCATCGAGATCGCTGATCGCGTGCAGCGCGTCCCAGCTGCCGACATCGTTCCAGCCCATGGCGACCGGCACAACCGCGACGCGGTCGGCCCGCTCCATCACCGCATAGTCGATCGAATCCGATGGGCAGGCGGAGAATTCGGTTTCGTCCGGCAGGATACGCTTGCCGTCATGCTTGGCGGCGCGGACCGCCTTTTCGGCGGCGACCAGCATCTCGGGTGCATGCTGGCCCAGCTCTTCCAGATAGCGGTCGGCGCGGAACAGGAAGATGCCGCCGTTCCACGCATAGTCGCCCCGCGCCAGCATGGCCTCTGCGCGCTCCAGCCGGGGCTTTTCGACGAAGCGGGCGACCTGATGGACACCCGAGGCGATCTCACGCCCGACCTGAATCCAGCCATAGCCCGTTTCGGGCTTGTCGGGGGCGATGCCGAACGTCGCCAGCCAGCCCTGCGACACCATGGGCAGCGCGGCGCGAATGGCGGCGTGAAAGGCGTCAAGGTCTGCGATCACATGGTCGGACGGCATGACCAGCAGCACGTCCTCCGGCTTGGCGACCAGCGCGGCGAGCGCGATGGCGGGGGCGGTGTTGCGCGCCACCGGTTCCAGGATCAGGGCCTGAGGCGGCGTACCCGCATCGACCAACTGACCCTCGACCAGATCGGCATGACGCTGTCCGGCCACCACGATCGGGGGGGCAAAGTCGTTGGAATTGGTCCGCTGCGCCGTCAGCTGCAACATGGTCTCGTCAGAGGTCAGCGCCAGCAACTGCTTCGGCATATCCGGCTTCGACATCGGCCAGAGACGTGTGCCGGAACCCCCGGACAGGATGACTGGCACGATTTGATTATGCATGAATGCCCCTTCGTTATGCCGCGCCCTTCCGGCCCGATCCGGGTAACGCGATGCGCATAACGCGCGAAATCGAATTTCTTCACGCTTCGTTTGTCATTGTTTGCAAAAATTAGGACGGATCACGGAAAAGGTCGTGGCGAAGGCCGTTTGGGGGTTATGCGTTGAGTAGATGATCCGCCTGTTCAAACATTATGTCCCCCATGCGGCGCTGTTGCTCGGGCTGGTCGATTTCCTGCTTCTGATGCTGGCGGCGGAGCTGGGCTGGCTATTGCGGGCCCGGCAGATCGGCTTTCCGGCGGGAACATTCGTGGAGCGACTGCCTCAGGTGCTGAGCTTCGCCATCCCGCTTCAGGTCGCGTTGCTGGCGGTCGGCGCCTATTCGGCGGCTTCGTTCCTGTCGCTGCGCTTTGCGGCGGCGCGGTTGATGGTGGCGATCTCGCTTGGCGTCATCTTCCTGTCGCTCATCTACTTTTTCCTGCCGAACCTGTCCTACTGGCGGTCGAGCCTGTTTTTCTCGATGATCCTGGCCGTTGCGCTGCTGGTCGTGGTGCGGGGGCTGCTGGGCGGATTGCTGGGCGGCGACCGGTTCAAGCGACGGGTCATCCTGATGGGGGCGGGCGAGCGAGCGGCGCAGATCGTCAAGCTGGCATCGCGGCCCGGCTCCAACTTCCTGGTCGCGGGCGCGATTGCGATGAATGCCGACGAGACCGCCGTGCCGGAGGCTGTCCAGCGAGCCGACATCTCCAGCCTGCGCGGCTTCGTGATAGACCGGGAAGCCAGCGAGGTGGTGCTGGCCATCCAGGAACGCCGCAATGCGTTGCCTTATCAGGACCTGTTGCGGGTTCGCACAACCGGCGTGCAAGTGTCGGAACTGTCCAGCTTTCTAGAGCGCGAGACGGGGCGTATCGATCTCGCCTCTGTCAGCCACAGTTGGCTGATCTTTTCCGAGGGTTTTTCTTCGGGTCGGATGTGGTCGGCCATGTACAAGCGTGCCTTCGACATCGCGGTAAGCCTGATCCTGTTGGTCGTTGCGCTTCCGATCATCCTGTTGACCGCGATTGCCATTCGTCTGGAATCGCGCGGTCCCGCCTTCTACCGGCAACGGCGCGTCGGCCTGTTCAACGAGCCGTTCGAGATATTGAAGCTGCGGTCGATGCGCCAGGACGCGGAGGTGGCAGGCCAGGCGGTCTGGGCGGAGAAGGACGATCCCCGTATCACCCGCATCGGCCGCTTCATCCGCAAGGTCCGCATTGACGAACTTCCGCAAATCTGGTCGGTCCTGGCGGGGGAAATGAGCTTTGTCGGGCCGCGTCCCGAGCGGCCGCAATTCGTCGAGCAGCTTGAACAGCAAATCCCCTTTTATGCCGAACGGCATATGGTCAAACCCGGCATCACCGGCTGGGCCCAGCTCAACTATCCCTATGGCGCGTCGATCGACGATGCGCGGGAGAAGCTGGAATATGACCTTTATTATGCCAAGAACTATTCGCCCTTTCTGGACGCGCTGATCCTGCTGCAGACGCTGCGTGTCATTTTGTGGCCATCGGGCGCGCGGTGACGATGGCGGAGGTGTCGGACAAGGCGTCTCCCTATCGGGGGCGGGATCGGCGCAAGTCGCATCCTTATCCGATGATGCGGCGCAAACGGCGTATCTGGCGGCGGCGGTCGATCCGGCGGCGGATCAGGATCATCGCGGTGCTGCTGGCGATCGGTCTGGCCGTGGGCGGGCTGCTGGCTCTTTTGCACGGCCAAAAGGCGCCGGTCGATCCGGCGCTCGCTCTGCGCCGCGCAACGACCGCGCTGGAGGCGGGGAACTACCACGCCGCGCATGACCAAGCGCGACAGGCGGCGACCGCCGCCCCGCGTTCGGCGGCGGCGCAGATGATGCTGGCCCGCACCAGCCTGTTACTGCGCCAGGGCGTCGCGGCAGAGGCGGCGCTCGACCGGGCGCTGGCCGATGGTGTTCCGCTGGCGGCGACACTGGCGGAGCGGGTGGAAGCCCGGCTGTTGCTCGGTAATCTGGCGGGGGCGCAGGACGCGGTCGACCGGATGCCCGCCGAGCGTGATGCCGCGATGATCCGCGCGGCGGCCCGACTGAAGGCGGCGCAGGGCGGCGGCGGAGCGGCCTTGCGCCGGGCCCTAGAACACTTGGTCGCCCGGTATCCCGAGGATGCCCGCAGCTGGACTGAGCTGGGCCGCAGCCGGTTCGGGGCAGGGGACATGGACGGCGCCTCACACGCGGCGGCGCGGGCGGCGGCACTCGCGCCAGCCGATCCCGATGCGCTGACGCTGCAGGGCGAGGTGGTGCGCGCGCGCTATGGCCTGGCGGCGGGGCTGCCCTGGTTTCAGGCGGCGTTGAAGCGCGATCCCTATGATCATCCGGCGCTGATCCAATATGCCGCCACGCTCGGCGATATGGGGCGTGCTACGGACGCACTGGCGGCAACACGAACTGCGCTCGTGTCCGAACCTGGCAGCCCGGAGGCGCTATACCTGCAAGCGGTGATCGCGGCGCGCGCCGGGCAATTCGCGCTGGCGCAACAGGCCCTGGAATTGACCGGTGGGGCGTTGCGGGCAAGGCCTTCGGTCGCGTTGCTCGACGGCGCGCTCGCTTATGCGCAGGGGCGGCCGCAGCGCGCGGTGCGGGTCTGGACCCGGCTGGTGACGATGCAGCCGATGAACGTTGCCGCCCGCGAGTTGCTGGCGGCGGCGCAGATTGCGGCGGGGGACCGTCCCGCCGCGCTGGCGACGCTGCGTCCGATCCTGTCACGGGCCGATGCCGATGGCTATGCCCTGCGTATGGCGGCTCTGGCCATGCCCGACCGATACCACGCGCTGCTCGACCGGGTGGCGCAGGGGCGGAGGGGCGATGCCGCGATCTTCCTGGCGGACCGCCCCGTGGCCGAGCTTGCCATCGCGGCCGGAAACGCGCCGACCGATCCGACCTATGCGCTCGGCCTGATCCGTGGGCTCGCCAGTCGCGGCGACCGGGTGGGGGCGATCCAGAAGGCGCTGGCGCTGGTTCGTGCCAGCTCCGGCGCGCCGGCCGCGCAGATGGCTTACGGCGATACACTGGCCACGGCCGGGCGAATGGCCGAGGCGATGACGCCCTATGCCCGCGCGGCGAACCTGACCTTCGACGAGCCTGCCATGCTGCGTCTGGTCGATGGCTACCAGCGGATCGGTCGGTCCCGCGACGCCGCCGCCAGTCTGAGCCTCTATCTGTCGCAGAACCCGCAAAACATCGCCGCCCGCCGCCTGCTCGCCCAGTGGCAGATGGCCGCCGGACGCTGGAATGACGCAATCGAGACGTTGGAAGGGCTTCGCGATCAGCTGGGGTTGCGCGACGTCACGCTGCTCCAGCAATTGGCCATTGCCTATGCCCAATCGGGAGACGGCGTGGTGGCGCGGCGTTACGGCGCGGCGGCCTATCGCCTGTCGCCGATGAATGCGGGTGTGGCGGATGCCTATGGCCTGGCGCTGGCGGCGGACGGGCAGGAGGAGGGCGCACGGCAGCTGTTCGACAAGGCGCTGGCACTGGCCCCGGGCGACCCGACGATCCTCGCGCACCGCGCTCAGCTCTGATCGCTGTTCGCTTGGCAGGGCCATGAGCGTGCCCTACCAGCGGCATCATGACCGATCTCGCCACACCGCTGCTCGAACGTATCGCCGCCGCCTTGGAGCGGATCGCGCCGCCGCCATCGCCCTCGGCCGATCCGCTGGCGCATCCGGCCTATCTGTGGCGGGGCGGAGTGCTCCACGCGGCGCGCAGCTTCGCGCCCGTCGCCCTGACGCTGCTCCACGGGCTGGAGCGGCAGCGGGAGGCGCTGCTGACCAATCTGGCCCGGTTGGCCGATGGTCACGCGGCGCAGGACGTGCTGCTCTGGGGCGCACGGGGCACGGGCAAGTCGGCGCTTGTCAAGGCAGGCGTCGCTGCCGTGCAGGCCGAGCGACCCGGCCGCCTGGCGCTGGTCTCGGTCGACAGCCTCGACAGTCTGCCCGATCTCTTCGCGATGCTGGAGCCTGTCGACCGCGCCTTTGCGGTGTTCATCGACGATTTGGGGTTCGAGGGTGCGGGGGAGGCGCGCAAGCTGCGGTCGCTGCTCGACGGCGGAGCAGAGGCGCGGCCCGCACATGTCCGGCTGCTCGTCACCGCCAATCGCCGCCATCTCCTGCCCCGCGACCTCAGCGAGCAGGATAGCGCCATCAATCCGCG
Source organism: Sphingomonas sanguinis (assembly GCF_001476905.1). Taxonomy (GTDB): domain Bacteria; phylum Pseudomonadota; class Alphaproteobacteria; order Sphingomonadales; family Sphingomonadaceae; genus Sphingomonas; species Sphingomonas sanguinis_B. The sequence goes on from NZ_LDTE01000025.1 coordinate 19,452, forward strand.
TGACGTGGTCGACGACCAGCTGGCGCTCGCAGATCGTTTCGGGCTCAGCCTGGGATTCCACACGCTGGACCAGGACGGTTATCTGGCGATCGTGCGCGGCTATGCCGATCGCTACGACCTGCCGTTCGATGGGGACGAAGCGGTCAATTGGGCGACACGGCGGGGCAGCCGTTCGGGCCGGGTGGCCTGGCAATATGTGGTTGATCTCGCCGGGCGAACGGGGCGCTCTCTGTAATAATTTGGGCGACAGTTAAAAAACCGCTTGCACGCTTCTGAACCGCTGGCTATTGGCGCGCCTCCAGCATGGATCGGCCTTCCCGAACGGCCTTAGAAAACGATCCATACTCCTAGTCGGGGAGTAGCTCAGCCTGGTAGAGCACTGCCTTCGGGAGGCAGGGGCCGGAGGTTCGAATCCTCTCTCCCCGACCATTCACATCCCTTTGCAAACACCTCCGAAAGGAGGTCCAGGCTCGCCACGGGTCATTGGCCTATTCCGGTATTAGTCCGATGGGCTGGCCGGGCTTCCCCCTTTATCCCTGATCTCCTCGGCATCGGCCGACTGCCCGCCGCCTGAGTGCCATTCGTCCATGTGGCCATTTCGTCTGCGAGCGGTCCTCCCGCCAAGCCCATCTCGGCGCGCCACGTTTCGACGGACGCGCCGGAGGCTGTGTGTCAGTCCACTTCCCGCGTGATCGGATAACGGAGCACGAAGGGATGTCCCGGCCCGGCTTGCGCGTAGAGCCAGGTGAGCCGCGCGTCGGGATCGGCCGCGAAGGCCGGGTCGTCGTGCAGTTTTGCCTCGAACGCGGCCTTCACCTCAGGCTGGGTCGCCAGCACATATTCCCCGAGTTTGGCGACGACGAAGGCATCCGTATCGGGGGCGGGGGCAAGCATCTCTGGGAAGAAGCCCCAGGCCAGGAACGAGTCCTGGCTTTCCGGCTCGAGCAGCGCTGCGGCCAGCAGCCCTAGTGGCTGATCGGCGGGCACTCGCACGCTGCCGACCGGCATCACCTGCTCGGCGCGGTCGTGCGCGAAGCCTGCGCTGATCGGATAGCGGCCCTCCTTGGGCTGCGTCACCTTGGGGTCGATCAATCGGACCTGATCGACGGTCAGCGTTTTGGGGGCGGCGATCGTCTCGAACGCGATGCCGTGCAGACGCAGACGCTCGATGACTTCGGTCTGTTCGCGCGGGACCCACCACGCCTTGGGCAGGCGAACCGTCTCGGTCGGGATCTGGCCGATGATCGGCATGCGGAAGGTGATCGGCTTGGCCAGCCAGCGCTGTTCTCGGCGACCCGAGGCGGGCGACACATAGGTGTCGAACGCCACGCCCTTGAAGTCTTCGACCCAGCCGATGGGCGTGGGCGCGGGCTTCCAGCGGGTCAGCAGTTCGGCCGGACGGCTGGCGCGATCCTCGGCCTTGGCGGCGGCGATGCGGGCGGCGTCGGTGCCCGCGATCGTCAGCGCCGCCTCCATCAGGACATAGGTGCCCAGCACGCGCCGCCGATAGGGCTTCAGCATATGGTTCTCGACCAGCACCGTCGGCATTCCGATGAAGTCGCCGTAACCGGTCGAATAGCGCGGTCCTTCGGGGCTGTAGCGGATGCCTTTGTCCGGCTGGCGCGTGTCGATCGGGCTGGGATAGATGGTCGGGACATGTCCGGCCTTGGTCAGCGCCTGGGACACCGACGGGCCGAAGCGGCTTTCCAGCCAACCGGCGGTCGCGCGATGCCGGGCGTATGTGCCCCAACCGGCATAGGTGAAGGTCACGTCATACTGCATGTCGAAGCCTTCGCTGACATGGCAGTCGACATAGAGGATCGGGTCGAGCGACCGGATCAGCCCGACCATCGCCCGCGATTCCGGCGCATCGAGCTTGGCATAGTCGCGGTTGAGGTCGATATCGCGGGCGTTCGCGTCGCGGCCCTTTTCGGCGGGGCCGCGAATATGCGGATAATTATAGGCGCTGCGCTGTTCGTGGCCATCGATATTGTAGACCGGCACGAAGACCAGATCGACCTTGTCGAGCAAATTGTCCTTGCCGCGCAGTGCAATGTCGCGGAGCAGCATCAGCCCGGCATCCTTGCCGTCGATCTCGCCCGAGTGGATGCCGCCCTGGATCAGAACGACGGGTTTGGCTGCGCCCCCCTTGCTGGCGCGGACATAGATCATCTCGCGCCCTTCGGTGGTACGGCCGAAGCTCTTCACGGTGATGAGCGTGGAGGCGGCGGCGAGACGGTCCAGCCAGGCGCGCACCTCGACATAGCTGGGCGTCGTGCGGAACCCTGCTGCCTCTGCCGGCGTGATCCAGGGATCGCCCGCTGGGACGATCAGCCGCTCGCTTGCCCCCTTCCACGGCATGGCGGGGGGAAGGATTTCGCTGGCGAGAGAGCGAGGCGCGACGTCGGCGGCAACGGCCGGGGCTGCGATCACAGCCGCCAGTGCGGCGATGGCTTGGATGAGTGGTCGGGAAACGAGAAATGCGGCCTGATGCAAGATCGATGTCCACCATGATGAAGATACGCAGATACCGCTGCTATATCCTCAGTGTAGAGACAATATAACATTTCTTTTGCATTGGTGTCATTTACAGCGGGCAGGCACGACCTGTTTCGCCGTCGGAGCGGCGGGCGATGTCGGGGCAGGGTCGACGCTTGGTCGGCGAGGATCACCCGGCAAAAAAAAGGGCCCCGACTGTGCGTCGGAGCCCGTAGGGGAGGGAAGGGAAAAAAAGGCTTAGAAGGTGCCGCGCAGGCCGATCAGGAACTGGCGACCCGGCTTGTACTGGGTGAAGGTAGCGTTCTCGAACTGGAAATAGGAGCGCAGCGTCGCATTGGTCAGGTTGGCGACGTTGATGGTCAGCTGCGGCGCGCCCTTCATCCCGAAGATCTTGTCGAGGTCGAACGCCGACGAGAAGTCGTAGGTGGTATAGTCGGTGCCGAACAGGGCGGCGGCCGGAATGCCGTTCTGCGCCGCGCCGCTGTTCTGCGAGCCCTGGCGCGAGGTCGTGGCCAAGCGCAGCATCACGCCGTTCTTCTCGTAATAGGCGGTGATGTTGTAGGTGAAGGGCGCGACACCGAAGGCGATGGCCGGGCCATTGCTGGTCTGATCGACGATGGTGGCATTGGCATTGAAGCCGAAGCCGGTGATGCCGAGCGGACGGGTCAGGAAGTCGAGCGGCTGCACCCACTGGAATTCCAGGCCGTTGATGGTCAGCTTGTTGGGCACGTTGACCTGCGAAGTGACCTGCACCTGCGCCTGGGACGGACCACCGCGCGAGTTGATCGCGATCTGCTGCGTCGGATTCAGCGTGTCATAGGTGATGCCATATTGCGCCAGATTGGAGAAAGGCACCGTGCTGATCGCGGTGGTGGTGAAACCCTCGATCGACTTGCGGAAGGCGTTGAAACTGATCACGCCCTCGCGGCCGGTATAATATTCAAAGCCCAGATCGAGATTGGTCGACAGATAGGGCGCCAGCGCCGGATTGCCGATCGATGCCTGGTCGGCCGAGGGCGCGCCGAAATTGATACCGGGCAACTGCGCCGAGGGGTCGGGTCGCGTCATCGTCCGCGAGCCCGCGACACGCACCACCGCATGTTCGCCGATGTCATAGGCGAAGGTCGCGGCGGGCAGCCATTCCGAATAGACGTTGCGGGTGGTCGCGATGTTGATCAGGCTGGGATAGCGGCTGCCGTCGGGCAGCGTGCCGCCGCTGGCCGTCGTGTTGCGCGGATCGGGTAGCGAGACACGGCCCGAAATCGTCTGGATCGTGTTGACGTAACGCAGGCCGACATTGAAGCGCAGCGTGTTGCCGCCCAGCTCCTGTGATCCGTTGACGGTCGCGAAGGCCGATTTCACGACCTCGCGGATGAAGCCCGCGCTCGCGCCGGTGTTCGCGCCGCCATTCTCCGGCGCATTGTCATGGTAGAATTGATAGTTGGTCGCCTTCTGGAAGGCGGGCCAGTCGACCGTCACGAAGCCGGCGGGGCCAGGCATCAGATAGCTGGGCGCGGCGCTGTTGGGGACCAGCGAGCCGCCATAGCTGACCGGGCCGCTCAGCCCGGAGGTGAAGCCGGTGCCGTAACCCGGATAGGTCGGATAGCCCGCAGGCGCCGCCCCCGGCGCGTTCAGCCCGGCACAGGGCGGCTGCGAATTGGGTGAGGGGACCGAGACGTTGGGATTGTTGCCGCAGACCGCGTTCTGCCAATATTGGCTGTTGTCGAAGCCCCGGATCTGACGCGACGTATCGTCATAGGCGCCGCCGACCTTCAGGTTGAGCGCGGTGTCGCCCCAGGTCAGGTCGCCGCGCAGCCCCTTGTTGATGTTGAGACGGCGTTCGTCCTGCAGGTTGACGCGGCTGCCCGCATACCAGCCGAAATTCTTCGGATCGTTCAGGTCCAGTCCGCTGGTGATCGTCGGAATGCCGCCCGTATTGGAATAGGTCACGGTGTTGCCGACGCCCAGCGGTGTGGTCATGCCGACGGTCGGGCTTTCGCGGTGGAAAGTCGAGCGCGCGTAATTGCCCTGGAAGTTCAGCTTCAGCTTGTCGTTGATCTCCCACTCGCCGCCCGGATTGACGCTCCAGAGGTGCGTCGTCTCGGTATAGGGGCGGAATTCGTCGAAGAACTGAACATTGGCGAAGGTGCCGCCGGTCACCGTGCAGCCCGCGCTGCAATCCGACTTGTCGAAGGTCAACTTGGTCGGGATGGCCGCGCCGTTGCGGACGATCCAGGCCATGTCCTCGCGGATCAGCTCGTTCTTCTTGAAGCCGTACAGACCGTCGACATAGAAATGCAGCGTGTCGGTCGGGCGATATTCGGCGCTGACGATCGCATTGATGCGGTCGCGGGGGCCACGAATGCTGGCTTGGCGACCCAGGCGCGGGAGCAGGCCGTTGTCGATCTGCTGGATGGTCGCGCCGGGATTGTTGGCGAGCAGGAACGCGCTGTCGATCGTGGTGCCCGGAACCAGGCCCGCGCCCGCGCCGGTCGGCACCGTCGAGGGGATGGTCCAGTTGCCGCCGCCGATGCTGTTGCAGACGTTGTTTGCGCCGCACTGCGCGGCGGTCAGCGCGGGGTTGGTGTAGCCGATCGTCTCGAACCCGCGCGTATCGGTGAAGATGCGCTGCGCGGAGACACCCGCCAGGATACCGAAGGTGTCGTTGCGCCAGCTGCCGATCAGCGAGCCGCGCGCGCCGATCCGGTCCTCGGGCGTCTGCTTGGTGCCCTGGACGTTATAGGCCAGGAACGGCCCGCTGCGGTCGAACGGACGGGCCGAGCGCAGGTCGATATTGCCAGCAGCACCACCTTCCAGCAGGTCGGCGGTATAGCTCTTGTTGACGGTCAGCTTGGTGAAGAGATCGGTCGGAAAGAAGCTGAGGTCGACCGAGCGATCGGTCCCTTGCGCGTCGGTGGCACCCGACGAGGCGACCGCGATCGGCGCGCCGTTCAGCGTGACGTTGGTGAAGTTGGAACCCAAGCCGCGAATGGCGACGTTGGTGCCTTCACCGGTCACGTCGCGGGTGATGGTCACGCCGGGAATGCGGTTGAAGGATTCGGCGATATTGGTGTCGGGGAACTTGCCGATATCCTCGGCAAAGATCGAGTCGGTGAAGCCGGTCGAGGCGCGCTTGGCGTTAGTCGACTTGGCCAGGCTCGAGCGATAGCCGGTGACGACGATATCCTCGCTCGACGTGCCTTGGCTGTCGATCTGGGGCGCGGGTTGGGCAGCGGGGCCATTGTCCTGGCCGTCTGCGGGCACCTGTTCCTGCGGCGGGGCGACCGCCTGCGCCATGGCGGTGGAGGCACTCATCGCGCCGACCGCTGTCGCGCAGAGCAGGGCGATACGGCGCAGGCGGATGGGGGGCACGGGCTTCATCTCAGATCCTCTCCATGGGTCCGCTGTCGTTCGTTGCGACATGCGGGAAATTCGTTTGACGATGGGTCAGGCGGGGATTTCGGAGCGACACAGGACCACGCACGACCTGCTATGTCGGTGTGCGCGGAGCACCCCGATCCTGGGACACAGGACACCGGACAGATCCGGCCATGCTATCGTGGAAACCATTCCGCTTCCCCTCCCAACCGTCTTATGCGGCTATCTCTGATAGCGCTATCGATACGCCTATTGGTTAGTGAGTCAAATACAAACTGGTCAGGCCGGACCCGATGAACCGTTATTCATGCCGGTGTGGCATGGTGGCATCTGCCATCCCGTCATAATTCGCTGATCCAGAAGTATTTTATACGGATACTCCGGGTGCGTGATGATATCGGTGCTGGCCCGACCAAAGCCGGCCGCTGCGCACCGCGCATCGTGGGGTGACGCGAGGGGTAATGGGCGTTCGTGGACGCTATTGCCCGTTCAGGCCGGGGGCAGGGTAATCAATGGGCCTGCCCCGGCGCATGGGGGAACTGCTGGGCCTTGTACCAGGCGAGATCATGCTCGGGCGGTCGTACGCCATCGGGCAGGGGGCGGTGGTTGACCGACATCCAATAGGCCAGGCTGGCATCCCGCCACCAGCGCGCCTCGCGCTCCTGAATAGCGAGGTAGGTGGCCGTCTTCTGCCAGCGTTCCGCGTCGATCTTGTCGCGCAAGCCATCCCATTGCCGCTGCATTCCGGCGACATAGGCGACTCCGCGATCATAATGGGCGACCAGATCCTCCCACAGGGTGCGGCCGTCCTTCATGCGATAGTCCCAGGGCAGATGGTGGAACCAGAGCAGCATCGACTCGGGCGTCGTACCCGGCTTGGCAAAGGCCTTGGCGACCGGACCGGCATATTGGCCGACCGCGTCGCTGCCCGTCGCCGTCCGGTCGAAGCCGATGCCGTTCGCATCGGCGCGGTGATAATAGACCGGGTTCCATTCGGGCCGCGCCAGCTCTGATACCCAGGGCCCCGGCCCATAATGATGACCCGTCGCCATCAGGTGCGCCAGACCCAGCGCACCGGTGTAATCCACCACCGCCTCGCGCGAACCCATCATCATGGCGGTGACGGTATCGACGACCTGCCGGTCGGTGCCGAAGGTCTGCTCGACCCAGTCGCGTGCGATGCTCTGCGCCGACAGATCGGGGTCCCAGGCCAGGCGGCCGAAAGCGTACCAATTGGCCTGGTTGAAGGTCGATCCGCTCCAGTCGCGATCGCGCCCGATATTGGCGACGCCCGCCATGCCGGTCAGCGCGTGATGCTCGGCCGTGCCATCCACCACATCGGCGATGGTTTCACCCGGCTTCCACCCGGTCTTGGCGTCCAGCGTCTCGGCAAAGAGCGGGCCGAGATAGGCGAGATGGGTCGCAAAGCCCAGATATTCCTTGGTAATCTGGAACTCGATCATCAACGGCGTGCGCGGCATCGCCCCGAAGAGCGGATGGAAGGGCTCGCGCGGCTGGAAGTCGATCGCGCCGTTCTTCACCTGCACCAGCACATTGTCGGCGAACTGGCCGTCGAGCGGCTTGAACTCGGTATAGGCCTGTTTGGCGCGGTCCTCGGGGTCGGTTTCGGCATAGACGAAGGCGCGCCACATCACGATGCCGCCATGCGGCTTCACCGCGGCGGCAAGCATGTTCGCGCCGTCGGCATGACTGGCGCCATAGTCGCGCGGGCCGGGCTGTCCCTCGCTGTTCGCCTTGACCAGGAAACCGCCGAAATCGGGGATGGCGCGGTAGATTTCGTCCGCCTTGGCCTTCCACCATGCTGCCACTGCAGGATCGCGCGGGTCGGCGGTCTTCAGGCCGCCCAGCTCGATCGGCGCGGAGAATTTGACCGAGAGATAGACCTTGATGCCCCAGGGCCGGAAGACGTCCGCCAGCGCTGCCGCCTTGGCGATATAGGGCGCGGTCAGGCTGTCGGCCTTGGCATTGACGTTGTTGAGGACGGTGCCGTTGATCCCGATCGAGGCGTTGGCCCGCGCATAATCGGTGTAGCGCGGGTCCTTGAAGTCGGGGAGCGTCCACCAGTCCCAGAGCGACTGGCCCGCATAGCCACGCTCGATCGAGCCATCGAGATTGTCCCAGTGGTTCAGGACGCGCAGCTTCACCTTGGGCGCCGATCGCAGGTTCAACGCATCGGCCTTGTCGCCCGTGGCGAGGTGACGGATCAGCGCGAAGGCGCCGTAGAGCGCGCCCCGATCGCTATTGCCCGCCACCAATATCATGCGCTGGCCGTTGAGCGTCACGTTGCGGACCAGATAGCCCTCATCGCCCAATGCCTCGAACGGCAGCTTTAGTGGGCGCAGGGCAGGGGCGGCGGCGGTCGCTAGCAGGATCGGCAGCGTACCGCCCGGCACGGCGCGGCGCAGTTCGGCCTCAGCCAGGGTCAACGTCGCCGAGTCGCCCAGCCGCGTCACGGTCGCCTGAGCGGTGGCTGGTGCCTGCGCCCTCAACCAAAGCGCATAGCCGTCCTCGGCAGCTGCCGGGCTCACTGCTATGACCAATGAGACAGACAGCGCTCCGATCAGCGTGCGGAACCGGGTCATGCCATTCTCTCCTGTTGCACCGCCGATTGACAAGCCGGTGCTTGGGGCTCACGTTACCGCTATCAGACCAATTGGCAAGTCGGGTTGAGACGGCTGCCTGACAGGAGGGGCCGTCATGACCCGCAGGCCGCATTATCCGCGTCGCGCCGAACCCCGCGTCTTGTCCGCCGTCATGCCCGCCGCCGCCTGAAGGACACGCCCATGCCCAAGATTGTTGCCGCCCGCCTGATCGTCACCTCGCCGGGGCGAAATTTCGTCACGCTGAAGATCGAATGCGATGATGGCACCACCGGACTGGGCGACGCCACGCTCAACGGCCGCGAACTGGCGGTGGCGAGCTATCTGCAGGATCATGTCATCCCCTGCCTGATCGGCCGCGACGCGCACCGGATCGAGGATATCTGGCAGTTCCTTTACAAGGGCGCCTATTGGCGGCGCGGGCCGGTGACGATGACCGCGATCGCGGCGGTCGACATGGGGCTGTGGGACATCAAGGGCAAGATCGCCGGGCTGCCAGTCTATCAGCTGCTCGGCGGGGCGTCGCGTGAGGCGTGTCTGGTCTATTGCCACGCCAACGGCACCACGATCGAGGATACGATCGCCACCGCCATCGCGCACCGGGACGAAGGCTATCGCGCGATCCGCCTGCAATGCGGCGTGCCGGGCCTCGCCTCTACCTATGGCGTTGCCAAGGCGGGGCAGCGTTACGAACCCGCCGATGCCGACCTGCCCAGCGAAAGCGTCTGGTCGACCGAGAAATATCTGCGCGTCGTGCCGGAGCTGTTCGCGGCGGCGCGCGAGGCGCTGGGCTGGGACGTGCATCTGCTCCACGACGTCCATCACCGCCTGACCCCGATCGAGGCGGCGCGGCTGGGCAAGGATCTGGAGCCCTATCGCCCCTTCTGGATCGAGGATGCGACCCCGGCGGAGAATCAGGACGCCTTCCGCCTGATCCGCGAGCATACGACGACGCCGCTGGCGGTCGGCGAGGTGTTCAACTCGATCTGGGACACCAAGCATCTGATCGAGAACCAGCTGATCGACTATATCCGCGCCACCGTCGTCCATGCGGGCGGCATCACCCATCTGCGCCGTATCGCGGGGCTGGCCGACCTGTATCAGGTGCGCACCGGCTGTCACGGCGCGACCGACCTGTCGCCCGTCACCATGGCGGCGGCGCTGCATTTCGGCCTGTCGGTGCCCAATTTCGGCATCCAGGAGCATATGCCGCACACCGAGGAGACCGACGCGGTCTTCCCGCATCATTACCGGTTCGAGGACGGCATGATGCACCCCGGCGACGCGCCGGGCCTGGGCGTCGAGATCGACGAGGCGCTGGCCGCGACCTATTTATACAAGCGCGCCTATCTGCCCGTGAACCGGCTGGAGGACGGCACGCTGTGGAGCTGGTGAGATGAGCGACCTGATGGAGGCCGCCGCCACCGCGCCCGAAACCGCCGCCCATGCCATCCCGCCGCCGCGTGGTCGGGTGCGTTGGGTTATTTGCGGGCTGCTCTTCGCGGCCGTGGTGCTGAGTTATATCGACCGGCTGGTGCTGGGCGTGCTGAAGCCCCAGCTGTCGGCGCTCTATGGCTGGACCAATAGCGGCTATGGCGACATCACCGGTTATTTCCAGGTCGCGTACGGTCTGGGCTTCCTGCTCTTTGGCTGGCTGATCGACCGGATCGGGCCGCGCGCGGGCTATCTGCTGGCGATGGGGGCATGGACGGTCGGGCATTTCGCGCAGACGCTGGTGACCTCGACCACCGGCTTCGCGCTGGCCCGCATTCCGCTGGCCTTTGGCGAGGCGGGAACCTTTCCCTCGGCATTGGCCGCCGCGTCGCAATGGTTTCCCAAGAAGGAGCGCGCGCTGGCGATCGGCATCTTCAATGCCGGGGCCAATGTCGGCGCGGTCGTCACGCCGCTGCTGATCGGCTTCCTGATCGCCGATCTGGTGCTCGACTGGCGCTGGGCGTTTATCATCACGGGGTCGTTCAACCTCGTCTGGCTGACCGCCTGGTGGCGGCTTTATCACCCGCCGCACACCCATCCGCATATCACGCCCGAGGAACGCGCCTGGATCGAGGCGGAGCCCGTGGAGACGGCGGGCCGCGCTGGTTTCCTGACGGTGATGCGCCACCGCGAGGCCTGGTCCTATATGACCGGGCGGTTCCTGATCGATCCGGTGTGGTGGACCTTCCTGTTCTGGTTGCCCGACTTTTTTCACAGCCGCTACGGCTATGACCTGAAGAGCTTCGGGCCGCCGCTGGTCGCCATCTATATCATGGCCGATGTCGGGGCGATCGTCGGCGGCTGGTATAGCTCGCGACTGCTCAAGCACGGTGTCGAGACCGGTCGTGCGCGCAAGCGGGCGATGTTCGCCTGTGCGCTGTTCGCGCTGCCGGTGATGTTTGCAGCCCAAGCGAGCAGCATCTGGATCGCGGTGGCGATGATCGGCCTGGCCTGTGCCGCGCATCAAGGCTTCTCGACCAACCTCTTCGCGCTGCCCGGCGACCAGTTTCCGCGCTATGCGCAGGGTACGCTGATCGGGCTGGGCGGTTTTTCCGGCGCGGTGGGCGGCTTCATCGCGTCCAAGGCGCTGGGCGCTTTGCTCGACCGGGTGGGGAGCTATCAGCCCTTCTTCATCGCCTGTGGCGCGGCGTATCTGGTCGCGCTTCTCGTCTTCCACCTGCTCAATCCGCGCTATCGCGACGTGCGGATCGGCAGGGACTGAGGCGGTGGACGATCCCGTTCGGGATGGTCCACCGCCCGGATCATGGGATCAATGGGTATAGTGCAAAGAGGGGCGGTCCGGCGAAAGGCCGCTCGGTGCCAGCTTGGTATTCAGCACCCAGCCGACATTGTCGTTCTCGTCGGCGACTTCCCACCACAGGCCGTTCTTGGTGCCCGTCGGATAGACGGTCGATCCGGCGGGAATGGTGCGGATGACCTTGCCCGCCGCGGATGCGCTGCTGCGCAGGGCGATATCGGCCTGTGCCGTGAACGTCTTGGCGGGGGCCGCTTCCGCCGTTCCGGCGGCTCCGGGCGTCAGCAGGCCCAGGCCGCTGACCAGCTTGGAATAGGCCTGGATGAACGACAAGGTCACGACGCGACCGATATCGGTATTGTCATAACCACCGCCCACGGCCCCTGCGACCGCGAAGAAGCCGCCGCCGCCCAGCGCCAGGTTGTTCTTGGCGGCATAGCCTTCCTCGGTCGCAATCGTCTCGGTCGTGCGGACGTTGGTGAGCGAAAGGACGGTGTTGGCCTCCATCTTCTTGGACTTGATGCCGCCGAGCAGACCGCCGACGCGTCCGCCCAGAAGGCCGCCGATCCCCGCCACGGCTCCGCCGCCGCTGGCGTCTGAATTGGCGCCCTGAACCTCGGCGACCAGCACATAGTCCGCCGCCTTCACCTGGCCCTGGCCGACATTCGACCCGCGTTGCAGCCCCAGATTGCCGCCCAGCGCGCGTTCGCGCTCCGCCGCGTTCAGGCCCGCGCCGCGGTCGACCAGATTGAAGCAGCCCGAACGCTGGACCAGCACCTTGAGCAGCTTGGACGGAGGAGCGAGGTTCCAGGCGCCCGTCACGCTGGACGTGTCGCCGTCGACGATCGAAAGCGTGCCCAGTTTGCGCGTGCAATGCGGCACGTCATTGGCCGTGGCTTCCTGAAGGCGCTGTCCACTGGTCGGCTTGGCAAGCTTTTGTGCACTGAGCGGGCCGGCGGCGATAAGGCCCAGGCTGGCGATAACGGTGGCGACGGACGATTTGATCACGCTATGCTCCCCAACAACGCGCACGATCCCAGGGATTGCAGCCCCCCGACCGTGCATCCTGCGGCAGGCGTCTAGCACTTCAGCGCAGGACAGGCTAGGCGCTGCGGGATTATGACCACGCCGCTCGACAAGATTCGCAACTTCTCCATCATCGCGCATATCGACCATGGTAAGTCGACACTGGCCGATCGCCTGATCCAGTTCACCGGCGGCCTGACCGACCGCGAGATGAGCGAGCAGGTTCTCGATAACATGGAGATCGAGAAGGAACGCGGTATCACCATCAAGGCGCAGACCGTGCGCCTGGCTTACAAGGCGCAGGACGGCGAGACCTATACGCTGAACCTGATGGACACGCCGGGCCATGTCGACTTCGCCTATGAGGTCAGCCGGTCGCTGGCCGCGTGCGAAGGCGCGCTCCTCGTCGTCGATGCCGCGCAGGGTGTCGAGGCGCAGACGCTGGCCAATGTCTATCAGTCGATCGAGCACGACCATGAAATCGTGCCCGTCATCAACAAGATCGACCTGCCCGCCGCCGAACCCGAAAAGGTCCGCGCCGAGATCGAGGACGTGATCGGCATCGACGCGTCGGGCGCGGTGCTGGCCAGCGCCAAGTCGGGCATCGGCATCGGCGACATCCTGGAAGCGATCGTCAAGAATATCCCTGCGCCCAAAGGCGACGCGACCGCGCCGCTGAAGGCGATGCTGGTCGACAGCTGGTATGACCCCTATCTGGGCGTCGTCATCCTGGTCCGCGTGATGGAAGGCACCCTGAAAAAGGGGCAGCAGATCAAGTTCATGCAGGCGGGCACGACCCATCTGATCGACCGCGTCGGCTGCTTCCGTCCGAAGATCGAGCAGCTGACCGAACTGGGCGTGGGCGAGATCGGCTTCATCACCGCGCAGATCAAGGACGTGGCGCAGGCGCGCGTCGGCGACACGCTGACCGACGCCAAGAAGCCGACCGAGCAGGCGCTGCCGGGCTTCAAGGAAGTCCAGCCGGTCGTGTTCTGCGGCCTGTTTCCGGTCGACGCCAACGACTTCGAGAAGCTGCGCGAGTCGATCAGCAAACTGCGGCTGAACGACGCCTCGTTCAGCTTCGAAATGGAAACCTCGGCCGCGCTGGGCTTCGGTTTTCGTTGCGGCTTCCTGGGCCTGCTGCATCTGGAAATCATCCAGGAGCGGCTGACCCGCGAGTACGACCTCGACCTCATCACCACCGCGCCGTCGGTCGTCTATCAGATCGAGTTGACCCATGGCGGCGGTCAGATCGATCTGCACAACCCGGCCGACATGCCCGATCCCAACAAGATCGAGTCGATCAGCGAGCCGTGGATCGAGGCGACCATCTATGTCCCCGACGAATATCTGGGCAGCATCCTGAAGCTGTGCCAGGACCGTCGCGGCATCCAGAAGAACCTGACCTATGTCGGCGGGCGCGCGCAGGCGACCTATGAACTGCCGCTCAATGAAGTCGTGTTCGATTTCTACGACCGGCTGAAGTCGCTGTCGAAGGGCTATGCCAGCTTCGATTATCACCAGATCGGCTATCGCGAGGGGGACCTCGTGAAGATGTCGATCCTGGTCAATGAAGAGCCGGTCGACGCGCTGTCGATGATCGTCCATCGCGGCACCGCCGAGACGCGCGGGCGCGGCATGTGCGAGCGGTTGAAGGAACTGATCCCACGCCACTTGTTCAAGATCCCGATCCAAGCGGCGATCGGCGGCAAGGTGATCGCGCGCGAGACGATCAGTGCGATGCGCAAGGACGTGACCGCCAAATGTTACGGCGGCGACGCAACACGTAAGCGCAAGCTTTTGGAAAAGCAGAAAAAGGGTAAGGCGAAGATGCGCGAGTATGGCTCGGTCAGCATCCCGCAGGAAGCGTTCATCGCGGCGCTCCGCATGGGCGACGAGGCGTAAACCTTCATTCCTCCCCTGCAAGGGGAGGGGGACCATGCGAAGCATGGTGGAGGGGTGTCACCATTGGCGAGGGACACCTCGCTGGCCTGGACACCCCTCCGTCAGGCCTGCGGCCTGCCACCTCCCCTTGCAGGGGAGGAATTTGGGTCCCTATCCAAAGGAATAAAATCGTTCCTTGTGCGTTACAGCCCATTGACGCCATCAAGGCGAAAAGGGGAACGCCGATGATGGGATTGCGATTGGCCGCGCTGATCGGTGCATGGTGCGTGTCGGCGCCGATTGTCGCTCAGGACCGAGCGCCCTTGGTCCTAGCCGCCGCCAGCCTTCAGGAATCGATGAGCGCCGCCGCCGATGCCTGGGCGAAGAAGGGGCATCCGCGCCCCGTCATCTCCTTTGCCGCCTCTTCAGCGCTCGCGCGGCAGGTGCAGGCGGGCGGCAAGGCCGATCTGTTCGCCTCCGCGGATGAAGAATGGATGGATGTCCTGCAGAAGGGCGGCCTGCTCGCCGACAAGACGCGCAGCGCCTTTCTGGGCAACCGCTTAGTCGTGATCGCGCCTGCGGGCAAGGGCAGACAGGTGACCACGCGCACGCTGGGCAAGACGCTCTCCGCCGGACCGCTCGCCATGGCGGATACCGACAGCGTGCCCGCCGGCAAATATGGCAGGGCCGCGCTCGAAAAGCTCGGTGCCTGGACGATGGTCGCACCCCGTGTCGTGCGCGCCGAGAATGTCCGCGCGGCGCTGGCCCTCGTCGAGCGGGGAGCGGCTCCCTATGGCATCGTCTATGCCACCGATGCCAAGGCGTCGCCGCGTGTCCACGTCGTCGGACTGTTCCCGGCGGCAAGCCATCCGCCGATCACCTATCCGCTCGCCCGGCTGAAAGCCTCGACCAACCCGGAGGGCGAGCGCTTCCGCCGCTTCCTGCTGTCGGGCGAAGGCAAGGCGATCTTCCGCCGCTATGGTTTCGCGACACGATGACGGCATGATGCTGTCGGCTGAGGAATGGGGGATCGTTCGCCTGTCGCTGCTGGTCGGCGGCACGGCGATGCTCGTAACGCTGCCGATCGCGTTCGTCCTGGCCTGGGCCCTGGCGCGGGGGCGGTTTCCGGGGCGGGTGCTGCTCGACGGGATCGTGCATCTGCCGCTGGTCGTCCCGCCGGTCGTCACCGGCTGGGTGCTGCTGCTCGCCTTCGGGCCGGAAGGGCCGGTCGGACGCTGGCTGGCGGAGTGGTTCGGGGTCAGCGTGCTGTTCCGCTGGACGGGGGCGGCCATCGCGGCGGGGGTCATGGCGTTGCCGCTGGTCGTGCGCGCCATCCGCCTGTCGATCGATGCGGTCGACCCCCGGCTGGAGCAGGCCGCCCGGACATTGGGGGCGGGGCGGGCACGGGTCTTCGCCACCATCACCCTGCCGCTCTGTGCACCCGGTGTGCTGGCGGGGCTGGTGCTAGGCTTTGCGCGCTCGATCGGGGAGTTCGGGGCGACGATCACCTTCGTCTCCAACGTGCCCGGCGAGACGGCGACCCTGCCGCTGGCCATTTATTCCGCGCTTCAGCGGCCGGGCGGCGAAGAGATGGTATGGCGGCTGGCCAGCGTGTCGGTGGTGTTGTCGCTGGTCGCGCTGGTCGCCTCCGAATGGCTGGCGCGGCGCATGGGGCGGGGGCTGCATGTCCTTTGACGTCGACGTCACGGTGCGGCGCGGCGAGGTGCGGATTTCGGCCTGCTTCGCCACCGGGCCGGGGGCAACCGTGTTGTTCGGTCCGTCGGGGGTGGGCAAGACCACCATCCTGCAAATGGTCGCCGGGCTCGTCCGGCCGGATACGGGCCATGTCCGGGTCGCGGGCGAGACGCTGTTTGATGCCGCGGCCCGGATTGATATGCGCCCCGAGCATCGCCGCATCGGCTATGTCTTTCAGGAGCCGCGCCTGTTCCCGCATCGGCGGGTCGCGGCCAATCTGCGTTATGGCATGCCCAGCGGCGGCGGCGGCGATTGGGACGGCGTGATCGCGATGCTGGGGATCGGCCATCTGCTCGATCGCTGGCCGCGCAGCCTGTCCGGTGGCGAGGCGCGGCGCGTGGCGATCGGCCGGGCCTTGCTGAGCGATCCGCGCGTGCTGCTGCTGGATGAGCCGCTATCGTCGCTCGATCGGGCGCGGCGGGGGGAGATACTCGACGCGCTGGTCGCGGTGCGCGACCGAACCGGTATCCCGATCCTGATGGTGACGCACGATCCCGAAGAGGCTGAGCGGATCGCCACGGATATCGTCCGGCTCTGATCAGCACCACAATACGCGGTTGACCAGATGCGGCCGGGCGCAGGCGCGTTCGGGCAGAGGAAACGGCTGGCCCGGCCGCCACAAGTTCAGACGGCGCTGGATCTCGGGCATTTCGGAATCGATGACCGCCAACGAATTGCCATCGCCATAGCGCGTGCCGCTGCGATAGCGCAGCACCGGCGCATAGCGGCCTGCCGACCCCAGGCGGTAGACGGTCATCCAGAAGCCGAAGGGCGCATTCCCGGTCGGCTCGGCGGACACGATCGCGCCTTGCAACGGGCCCTTGGCGATGTAGCGGACCTCCTGATTGTTGTTATGGCCGGTCATCAGTTGAAAAACGCGGACGAAGCCATCGCGGGCCCGGTCGTAGCTCAGGGCGACGCGACCGACACGCTGATCGCCATTGACGCCGTACATGCTCGCCGCCTCGACCCAGAGGAGCGGGCGATCGGGGCGGGGATGGATGATCCGCGCGGCGAGCAGGAAGTGCGGCTGGAAAAACACGCCCTTGTCGCCAGGCGAGGCGACCATGCCGTCAAGTGACGGGCGGCAGGTCTTGCCGCCATCACGGGTAAGGCACAGGTGAAGCGGCCCCGGCGCTTTCTCGCCGAGCGGGTCCTCGACATCGGCGCCTTGCGTTACCCGCAACTGCCAACCGGGAGGCAGGCCGAAGGGTTGGGACAGATTGACGGACGGTATCGGCCTGGGTGTCGCGGCGCCGCTTGCCACGCCCAGGGCCAGCAGTGCCGCTCCGATCACTCCGTGCATCGCCCGTCCACCCGCTGATGCCCCAGAGTGTAGCAAGGGATGTGGCCGGACCATGAATGCGGAGTGACATTCACGCCAGCCGGTGTGGCTCCGTCAGAACAAGGTGGTCAGCAGCACGCCGCCGATGATCGCCACGCCCGACAGGATCTGCCGCGCGCCCAGTCGCTCGCGGAACAGGCGATGCCCGGCCATGGCGGCGATCGGCGCTTCGATGATGCCCAACGCCCGGACCGGCGCGGCGGGCGACAGGGCAAGCGCCACGAACCAGCCCGCCGAGGCGCAGGCCCCGCACAGCCCCGCGCCCAACGACGGCCGCCAGCGTCGCGCCACCTCGGCCAAGGTCGCTGGATCGCGCCAAGCGAGGATCAGGCTCATCGCGACGGTCTGCATCGCCTGAACGACGGCGACGCAGACCAGCGCGGCAAAGACCGGGTGCGCGGGGTCCAGCGCCAGCGCGGCATGGCGAAAGGCGTTGAGCGAAAAGCCGAAGAACAGCCCCGAGGCCAGCCCCATCGCCGCCCCGATCAGCGACGCCCGGCGTTGCTCGGGCGGCGGCCAGGACAGGGCGACCAGCCCGATGGTGGTGATGACGACCCCGACCCAGGCGATGGTACTGATCCGGTCCTGATAGACGATCAGGCCGAGCAGGGCCGCCAGCGGCAGCGAACTCTGCTGGAGCGCGGTGCCGACCGCGAAGCCGGATCGCTGCATCGCATCTAGCAG
Organism: Sphingomonas sanguinis; assembly: GCF_001476905.1. Classification (GTDB taxonomy): domain Bacteria; phylum Pseudomonadota; class Alphaproteobacteria; order Sphingomonadales; family Sphingomonadaceae; genus Sphingomonas; species Sphingomonas sanguinis_B. Next base: position 37,393 of record NZ_LDTE01000025.1, read on the forward strand.
GGCGGCGGTCGCCAACACCTGCGACGTGGCACCGACGATGGCCGAGAGCCAGAAAGCGCCGCCCCAGTGGAGATCGGCGCCCGGCATGACGAGATGGCCGACCGTGACGAACAGGATCGAGAATGGCAGGCCGAACAGAAACCGGACCAGCGTCGCGCCCCATGGTCCCGAGGACGACATGACCCCACGCTGAAGGGCATTGCGCCCGACCTGGAAGACCGAGGCGGCGATGGTGGCGGGAATCCACAAGGGGTTCGACATGGGTGCGTTCGTCCGGTCGGCGGGGCGTGGAGTGCCCCAAAACGAAAAGAGCGGCCCGTTGCCGGACCGCTCCTTCGTGCTTCGTCGCGTGTCCTCGGATGGCTTGCGCGATCCGAGGCGGCCCGCAATCAGCGCTTCGAGAACTGGAAGCTGCGACGCGCCTTGGCGCGGCCATACTTCTTACGCTCGACGGTACGGCTGTCGCGGGTCAGGAAGCCAGCGGCCTTGACCGGAGCGCGCAGAACCGGCTCGAACTTGGTCAGAGCCTGGCTGATGCCGTGCTTGACCGCACCGGCCTGGCCCGACAGACCGCCGCCCTTGACGGTGCAGATCACGTCATACTGACCTTCGCGCTCGGTGATGCCGAACACCTGGTTGATGACGAGACGCAGCGTCGGACGTGCGAAATACACTTCCTGGTCACGACCGTTGATCGTGATCTTGCCCGAACCCGGCTTCAGCCAGACGCGAGCGACGGCGTCCTTACGACGACCGGTCGCATAGGCGCGGCCGAACTTGTCCAGTTCCTGCTGACGCAGCGGGGTGGTGCTAACGCGCTCGGCGGGAGCGGCAGGCGCTTCACCGGCAGCGGCGGTCTGCGCCGGAGCGGCAGCGGCCTGCTGGTTCAGGGTGGCGCCGAGATCGGCGAGCGACTGGCGGTTATCGGACATTATGCGCCCACCTTGTTCTTGCGGTTCATCGACGCGATGTCGAGGACTTCGGGGTTCTGAGCGGCGTGCGGATGCTCGGTGCCGGCGAAGATACGCAGGTTGCGCATCTGCTGACGGCCCAGCGGGCCACGCGGGATCATGCGCTCGACGGCCTTTTCCAGGACGCGCTCGGGGAAGCGGCCTTCCAGGACCTTGGCGGCGGTGATGCCCTTGATACCACCGGCATAACCGGTGTGCTTGTAGTACACCTTCTGACCCAGCTTGTTGCCGGTGAAGCGCACCTTGTCCGCGTTGATGACGATGACATTGTCACCGCAGTCGACGTGCGGGGTGAACGACGTCTTGTGCTTACCGCGCAGGATGTTCGCGATGATGGTGGCGGCACGGCCGACAACCAGACCGTCGGCGTCGACGATATGCCACTTCTTCTCCACCTCGTGCGGCTTGGCCGCCTTGGTGGTCTTCATGAGCGCCTTCATGGGCGTGAGACCTTTCGGTTTGAAATGCAACACGCCGCCCATGAACCCGGACGGCGCGAACGAGGGTCCAATGCTGGAGGGCCCCCAAAATGTCAAGCAAAGTGGGCCTTTGCTGACGGGTATTATAATACCTTATGATTTTAGGCAGTGCGTCCCAGCCGGTGCGCGGCGGCGGTTGCGGCGATCAGCAGGAGCGCGGCATTGGCCTGATGCGCGACCGCGATATCGATCTGCACGCCCGACAGAAGCGTGGCGATGCCGAGGCCGATCTGGACCGCGACCAGCACGATCACCAGCCACCCGGCCCGCAATGCGCCGCCCCGGATCGCACGCGCCGCCATCCAGACCAGCATCCCCGCCGCCGCGAAGGCGAACCAGCGATGGATGAACTGCACCACCACGGGATTGTCAAAGGCATTGGCGATGGCGGGTGACATCATCGGCGTACCCGCCGGAAACCACGCGTCCCCCATCAGCGGCCAGCTGGAAAAGGCATAGCCCGCGTCCAGCCCGGCGGTCAGCGCGCCGAACATCAGCTGGACGAACAGCGTCAGCACCGCGCCTGCGCCCAGCCAGGTCAGCCGGGCAGGGGCCGCCAGCCGATTGCGATGCAGCGCCGTCAGGTCGAGCGCGGTCCACATGATGCCCGCCAGGATGAACAATGCGGTCAGCAGGTGGACGGTCAGCCGGATATGGCTGACGTCGGTCCGCTCGACGAGGCCCGAGGCGACCATCCACCAGCCGATCGCACCCTGTAGCCCGCCCAGCGCCAGCAGCGCGACCAGGCGCGGCTTGTAGCCGACCGGAATGGCCTTCCTCGCCCAGAACCAGATCAGCGGCAGGGCAAAGGCCATGCCGATCACCCGGCCCAGCACCCGGTGCAGATATTCCCAGAAGAAGATCGCCTTGAACCCGGCCAGCGTCATGTCGCGGTTGAAGGTCCAATATTCGGGGATGCGCTTGTAATTGGCGAACTCGGCCTGCCACTGCGCGTCGGTCAGCGGCGGCACGATCCCGGTGATCGGCTTCCACTCGGTGATCGACAGACCGCTATTGGTCAGGCGCGTGATCCCGCCGACCACGACCATGGCGACGATCAGTCCGGCGACCGCGAAGAGCCAGCGGGCGAGGCTGCGGGGGCGGGCGGTAATCATGAAGGCGGGGCTCGGTTGCAGCATGATGCCCTTAATAGGGTTTCGCGCCCGCGTGCGATAGTGGACCGAATGCCCCGCCGCCGAGACCTTGCCCGCCGGGGCGGCACCGCCTAAATCCCCTCCATGGCGCATGCTCACACCCATCAGGAGCCCCAAGGGGCCGACCTCTCCGTTGCGGCGAAGGCTACGCTGGAACGCGCCGGGGAACAGTGGACGGCGATGCGCGCGAGCGTGTTCGAGGCGCTGGCCGGATTCGACAAGCCCGCCTCGGCCTATGACATCGCCGATGTCATGTCGCAGTCGCAGGGGCGGCGCGTGGCGGCGAACAGCGTCTATCGCATCCTCGATCTGTTCGTTGGCGCCAATCTGGCCCGCCGGGTGGAGAGCGCCAATGCCTATGTCGCCAACGCGCATCCCGACTGCCTGCACGACTGCATCTTCCTGGTCTGCGACACATGCGGGCAGATCACCCATATCGACGACGATCGCCTGACCGGCGCAGTTCGCGATGCGGCGGTCGGCGCCGGGTTCCGGCCGGAGCGTCCCGTCATCGAAGTGCGTGGTCGCTGCGCGGACTGTTCCAAGGGCTGAGCCTTCGAAACTCCTCCCCGGTACGGGGAGGTGGCAGCGCACAGCGCTGACGGAGGGGGACTTCCTCAAAGGTCATCGTTTGGGGCACGCCCCCTCCACCAGCTTCGCTGGTCCCCCTCCCCGTGCCGGGGAGGATGATTCTCTTCGGGCGAGACAGTCGCTCATCCCCCTAAACCCGCCCGCCTAACGCACGTATCATTTTGCGACATTGACACGCGGGAAAAAACGCGGGATGAATGCTGGTAACGTTACCAGAAAAACAGAATCAAAAGGGATGAGGATCATGATGAAGACGGGAACGCACACCCGGCGGCTGCGCCGTCACGCCTTGGGGGCGGCTAGCCTGATGGTTCTGGCGGGCGGGATGATCGCTGTACCGGCCTGGGCACAGGTCCCGCCAAGCCAAGCCGCGCAGGATGCTCCGTCCGATCCCGTCTCCGCCCCCCAGACCGAGCAGCTCGACGAAGGTGCGGCTCGCGACATCATCGTGACCGGATCGCGCATCACGACCGGCGGCTTTACGGCGCCGACCCCGACCACGGTGATCGGCGAGGAACAGATCGCCGCCAACGCCCAGCCCAACGTCTTCACTACGGTCGCCCAGCTCCCCTCGCTCCAGGGCTCGACCGGCACCGCGACGAATACCTTCAGCACGTCGAGCGGCCAGCAGGGGCTCAGCTCCTTCTCGCTGCGCGGGGTCGGCGCGATCCGCACGCTGACCCTGCTCGACGGCCAGCGTGTCGTCGGCGCGAACGTGACGGGCGTGCCCGATATCAGCCTGTTTCCGCAATTGCTGATCAAGCGGGTCGATGTCGTGAACGGCGGCGCTTCGGCCTCCTATGGCTCGGATGCGGTCGGGGGCGTGGTCAACTTCATCACCGATACCCGGTTCAAGGGGATCAAGGGCAATGTGCAGGGGGGCGTCACCACCTATGGCGACGATCAGCAGGTGCTGGTCCAGCTGGCGGGCGGCACCAGCCTGTTAAACGACAGCCTGCATGTGATCGCCAGCACCGAATATGCGCATGAGGACGGGGTCGGCGGTGGCGACTTCGGCATCGGTCTGGCGAATGGCCGCGACTGGTTCCGTCAGTCGACGCTGATCAACCGCAACGTCCTGAACGATGGGTCGCCGCAATATCTGTTCCGCGACTATGCCCAGTCCTACAATTACACCAAATATGGCCTCATCACCGCCGGGCCGCTTCAGGGCATCGCCTTCGACCAGTCGGGCAACCCGTTCCAGTTCCAATATGGCTCGAACGGCGTGCCCGCGCGCGATGCGGCGGGCAATGTCCGGGGCTGTCTGCCCGGCTTCTGCCAGGGTGGCGACCTGTCGGGCAATGTCGATGCCGGACGGTCGCTCCAGTCGAAGATCCAGCGCGTCAACGGCTATGGTCGTATCGGTTACGACTTCGCCCCGAATGGCGAGATTTACGGCACGATCAATATCGGCCAGGTGAAGACCAACAACCAGCCGGTCGGCGGGCAGAACCGCCCGAACCTGACCATCCAGTGCGCCAATCCTTACGTCCCCGCGCTGGTCAAGGCGCAGTGCGCCACGGCGGGCATCACCAATTTCCAGTATGGCACCAGCAACGCGGCGCTCGGCAACACCCAGGTCTATACCGATCGCCGCCAATATCGCTTTGTCGCAGGGGCCAAGGGGCGTGAGAGCGTCGCAGGGTCGGACTGGTCCTACGACATGTATTTCGAACACGGCACCAATTACACCGATGTCGACGTCAGCAACATCATGCTGTCGCGCCGCTTCAACCAAGCGATCAACGCGACCACGCTGAACGGCGCGATCGTCTGCGCCGATGCGACCGCGCGCGCCAATGGATGCCAGCCGCTCAACATCTTCGGGGGCAATCCCTCGGCGGCCGCAATCAGCTACATCATGCCGCAATATGGACCCTATCAGCGGACCCGCCAGACACAGGACGTCATCAGCCTCAACTTCTCGGGCTCGCCCTTCTCGTCCTGGGCGGGGCCGGTGTCGATCGCGTTCGGCGGCGAGTTTCGCCACGAATTCTACCGCGTGCGCGCCGACCCTTACGGCGCGGGCTTTGCCAACACGCCCGCCAACGCCAACTACCCCGCCGACCCCGCACTGCTGGATGCCGGCAACAACTGGTATGCGGGCAACTACAAGAACGGGACCGGCGCCTATAGCGTGAAGGAAGCCTTCGTCGAGGCGAACCTGCCGGTCATCAACTCGGATGCGGGCGGCCGTGCGAACATCAACGGCGCGGTACGCGTCACCGATTACAGCACCTCGGGCACCGTCTGGGCGTGGAAGATCGGCGGCACCTGGGACCTGCCTGTCGATGGCCTGCGTATCCGCGGCGTGACCTCGCGCGATGTCCGCGCGCCCAACCTGTCGGAGCTGTTCGCCGCCCCCGTCACCACCACGCTGCCGGGCTTTTTCGATCCCTTCCGCAACGTTACGGTGCTGGCGCTTCAGAACACGATCGGCAACGTCAACCTGACGCCCGAGATCGCGCGCAACACCACGCTCGGCATTGCCTTCTCCAACTCGCAGGCGATACCGGGACTCAGCCTGTCGGTCGACTATTACAAGATCAAGATCACCGACGTGATCTCCAGCCTGGGCGCGCAGGACATCGTCAATCTGTGCTACCTGAACATCGCGCCCGAGACCTGCGGCGTGTTCAACCTGAACAACTCCAATGGCCCGAACTTCATCAACGTCCAGTCGTTCAACCTGGCCTCGATCCTGACCGACGGTTTCGATATCGAGGCGAGCTATCGCTGGCGCAATCCGCTGGGCCTGCCGGGTAGCCTGACGCTACGCGCGCTCGCGACCAATATCCGCCGCTTCATCACCGATACCGGCCTGCCTAACACGATCCCGAACGACACGGCGGGCGTGAACATCGGTAACACGCCGAAGTGGAAGTGGCTGGCGGTGCAGACCTATGCCACCGACGACTGGTCGCTGCTGCTGCAGGAACGCTGGTTCAGCGACGGCAAGCTGGGCAACCAATATGTCCAGTGCACGACCGGCTGCCCCGCCTCGACCGCGAACCGGCCGACGATCGACAACAACTTCATCCCCGGCGCCTTCTATTTCGACATCGGCGGCACCTATAATGTGACGAAGGCGGTCACCGCTTATTTCAAGGTCGATAACGTATTTAATCGCGATCCGGCGCGGTCGCCCTATTTCGTCAACCCGGCGCTGTACGACGTGCTCGGACGGGTGTTCCGGGCGGGCGTGCGGTTCAGCTTTTGAGAGGGGATGAGAGGATGAACGCGCGCAGGATGATGCCGCTGTTGCTGGCGGTGCTGATGGGGACGGCGGCCGCGACCGATGCACCGCGTAGCGTCCCCGGCTCCAACCCGATCATTCGCGACCGCTTTACCGCCGATCCCGCGCCCTTGGTCGTGGGCAACACGCTGTACCTCTATGTCGGGCATGACGAGGCGCAGCGTGACGAGATGTTCAACATGAAGGAGTGGCTGGTCTATTCGACCACCGACATGCGCCACTGGACGCCGCACGGGCCCATCATGAACGTGAAGGACTTCAAATGGGCCAAGAAGGACGCCTGGGCCAGCCAGGCGATCTATAAGAACGGCAAATATTGGTTCTACGCCGCGGTCGAGCATGACGATACCCATCCGGGTAAGGCGATCGCGGTCGCGGTCTCGGACAAGCCGACCGGGCCCTTTGTCGATGCCAAGGGATCGGCGCTGATCACCAACGAGATGACGCCGAAGGGCACGCACAGCTGGGAAGACATCGACCCGACGGTGATGACCGACGACGACGGCACGACCTGGATCGCCTGGGGCAATCGGCAATGCTATATCGCCAAGCTGAAACCCAACATGATCGAGATCGACGGCCCGATCACCGAGATCACGCCGCCGCATTTCGAGGAGGGGCCCTGGCTGCACAAGCGGGGCAAGCTCTATTACCTGACCTATGCCTCGCTCGATCGGACGACGCAGCGGGACGAACATGTCTCCTATGCCACCGCGCCGTCGCTGAAGGGGCCGTGGACCTATCGCGGGCTGCTGACGGGATCGGGCAAGTACAGTTTCACCATCCATCCCGGTATCGCCGACTTCAAGGGCAAGTCGTACCTGTTCCTGCACAATGCGACGCTGGCGATCGGCGACCAGAGCGGCGCGATCGGGCGTCGCGCGGTGACGGTCGAGCGTCTCTATTATAACCCCGACGGGACGATGAAGCCGGTGGTCCAGACCCAGGCCGGTGTTACGGCATCGGCGCGGTAGAGGGTGGATTCCGGCGTCATTTTCATTCCTCCCCTGCAAGGAGAGGGGGACCATGCGGAGCATGGTGGAGGGGAGTGGCAGGCCGAACCCTCCCCGCGGGTTCGAGGATTGCCGGGGGCAATCCGGCCTGCCACTCGCTATCGAGAAGGCGACACCCCTCCGTCAGGGCTTCGCCCTGCCACCTCACCTTGCAGGGGAGGAATAGATTTACGCGCGCGGCGGGGCGGTGGAGTCGCGTTCGATCAATTGATGCTCCAGCACCGTGACACGCGGCTGGCCGTTGGGCGCCGAAACCCCGCCCCGAATGTCCTGGATCAGCCTTTGCAGCGCTTCGGTCGCCAGGGCGCGGACCGGCTGGTGGATCGTGGTCAAGGGTGGCCAGAGCGTCGTCGCGACGGTGCTGTCGTCGAAGCCGACCACGGTCAGGTCGCCCGGCACGTCCAGATGCCGCCGATGCGCGACCGAGACGATCGCGGCGGCCATGTCGTCGTTGCTGGCGAAGATGGCCGTCGGCGGCCGATCCGCCTCCAGCAATTCCTCGCCCGCCGTCAGGCCCGAGGCATAGCTGAAATCGCCCTGGACGATCCGGGTTTCCAGACCATCTTCCTCCGCGACCGCGCGGCGAAAGCCTGCGAGGCGCGCGATACTGGCCGACTGATCGGGATTGCCGTGGACGAAGCCGATGCGGCGATGACCCAGGCCGATCAGGTGGCGGGTCATGTCATAGGCGGCGCGATCATTGTCGATCCACACGCAGATCGCATCGGGTGCCACGCCGCCGACCACCGCGACGGGCAGCCCCGCCTCGCGGATGATGTCGCGCACGAACGCCGACTCCCCCAGCGGCGGCGCCAGGATCAGTCCGGCGATACGCTGGTCGATCAGCCCCTGGATCGCCTCACGCGTCGGCGGGCGCCCCTGTTCGCCCTTCAGCAGGAACAACTGCGCCGCGCGGGTCGATGCTTCCTCGAACACGCCGACCAGCAGCTCGCTCATGAAGGCGGCGCTGGGGTTGGAATAGATGACGCCGATCCGTGTCTCGCTGGACGTGACCAGGCTGCGCGCCATCAGATTGGGCGTGTAGTTCAGCCGTGTGATGACCTCGCGGACATGCGCGCGAACCTCGTCACGGACGCCCGCATCGCCGTTGATGACGCGCGAGACGGTCATCGGCGAGACACCGGCTTCCTTGGCCACGTCGATGATGGTCACGCCGCGTGGGCGCCGTCGGCTGTTCGTCACGGTCATCCTGTCCTGTCATCGGCGCGCGCGTTGGGCCGGTATTTACAAAATGCCGTGCCCCGCGACGGGGCGAAACGTCAATGGGGCGGACGGATGCCGCAGAGTTTGAAAGGCCGGGTGTGAGGCGTTTTCCCTATATTCGTTGGACGATCATCGCCCTGTTCGTCGGGGCGATGGTCATCAACTATCTAACGCGCAGCATCCTGGGCGTCGCCGCGCCCGCGATCATGGCCGAACAGCATATCAGTTCGGAGCAATATAGCTGGATCACCGGCGCCTTTCAGTTCGGCATCATGTTTCAGCCGGTGGCGGGTTATCTGCTCGACCTGTTCGGATTGAAGTTCGGTTTCTCGCTGTTCGTCGCGGTTTGGTCGCTGATTACGCTGGGCCATGGGTTCGCGACCGGCTGGCTGGGGTTCGCGGGGCTTCGCGGCGCGCTGGGGCTGGTCGAGGGATCGGCGCAACCGGCGGGAATGAAGGTCGTCGCCCAGTGGTTTCCGGCGCGCGAGCGCGGCGTGGCGGGCGGCATCTATCAGATCGGGGCGTCCTTCGGCGCGGTCTTTGCGCCCCCGCTCGTCGCCTGGGCGGTGTTCCATCACAGCTGGCGAGCGGCCTTCTTCGTGGCGGGCGGGCTGGGCCTGCTCTGGGTGCTGGCCTGGCTGTTCTGGTATGCGCCGCCCGAGCGGCATCGGGCCTTGTCCGACCGCGAGCGCGCGTTGATCGTCGAGGGGCAGGAAGCGTCGCTGGCCCGGCATCGCCGTCGCCCGCCGCTGGGCGAGTTGCTGCGGCGGCGCAATCTCTGGGCAATCGCGGCGGCGCGGTTCCTGGCCGATCCGGTCTGGGGCATGTTGTCGCTGTGGATGCCGCTCTACCTTGTCCAGGCGCGGCATTTCGACCTGACCCAGATCGCCTTGTTCGCCTGGCTGCCCTTCCTGGCCGCCGATCTGGGGTGCCTGTTCGGACCCGCCGTCGTCGCGTTCCTGCAGCGGCGGGGGATCAACCTGATCGATGCGCGGCGTAGCGCCTTTACGCTGGGCGCGGTGCTGATGACCGGCATGATGTTCGTCGGCAGCGTGACCAGCCCGGTTGCGGCGATCGCCTTGCTCTGTCTGGGCGGCTTTGCCCACCAGACGCTGTCGGTGACGGTCATCACGCTCTGTTCCGACCTGTTTCCGCAGGATCAGGTGGCGACCGCGACCGGCGTCTCGGGCACGGCGGCCAATCTGGGCGTGTTGCTGTTCACGCTCAGCCTGGGTTCGCTGGTCGATCAGGTCGGCTATCAGCCCTTCTTCATCCTGCTCGGCCTGCTCGATCTCGCCGGTGCGGCCCTCCTCTGGACTCTGGTGCGCAAACCCGCATGACCCCGACCAATCCCATTTTGCGCGGGTTCAATCCCGACCCCTCGATCGTGCGCGTCGGCGAGGATTATTACATCGCGACCTCGACCTTCGAATGGTATCCCGGTGTCCAGATCCACCACAGCCGCGACCTCGTGAACTGGACCTTGGTCGCCCGGCCGCTGAACCGCGCTGCCCAGCTCGACATGCGCGGCAATCCCGATGGTTGCGGGGTCTGGGCACCGGACCTTAGCTATCACGACGGGCGCTTCCACCTGATCTTCACCGATGTGAAGCGCTATGGCCGCACCACGGTCGACGGGGCCAAGGGCGCGTCGCTGCGCGATTTCCACAATTACTGGGTATCATGCGACCGGATCGACGGCGAGTGGAGCGATGCGGTCCATCTGAACAGCAGCGGCTTCGACCCCGCGCTGTTCCATGACGAGGATGGGCGCAGCTGGTTGCTCAACATGTTGTGGGACCAGCGGCCCGACCGCAAGCGCTTCGCCGGGATCGTCATCCAGCAGATGGACCTGACCACGGGGCGTTTGCTCGGCGAGCGGCGGCGCATCTTCGACGGCACGGCGCTGGGCTTTACCGAGGGGCCGCATATCTACCGCCGGGACGGCTGGTATCACCTGCTGGTCGCGGAGGGCGGGACCGAGCGTGGCCATGCCGTGGTGATGGCGCGCTCGCGCGATCTGTTCGGACCCTATGAGGTGCATCCCGACGGTCCCGTGCTGACCGCGCGCGATACACCCGACGCCCCCCTCCAGCGCACCGGGCATGGCGATCTGGTCGAGACGCCGGAGGGCGAAACCTGGATGACCTATCTGTGTGGCCGTCCCTTGCCGGAAAGCGACCGTTGTGTGCTGGGCCGCGAGACGGCGATCCAGCGGATGGAATGGGGCGCGGATGGCTGGCTGCGCTGCGCCGAGCCGACGCCGGTGGGGCCATCGCCCCAGCCGGTCGATGCGCTCGACCGGTTCGATGGACTGATCCTGCCGCCTGCCTTCCAATGGCTGCGGACCCCTCGGCCTGAGCGGCTGTTCAGCCTGACCGAGCGGCCCGGTTATCTGCGCCTGTTCGGCCGCGAGACGATCGGCAGCCATTTCGAGCAGGCGTTGGTCGCGCGCCGCCAGACGGCCTTTGCCTATGAGGCGCGCACGCTGGTCGAGTTCGAGCCCGCGCATTTCCAGCAGGCGGCCGGGATCGTCTGTTATTACAACAGCACCAAATATCATTTCCTGCACATCACGGCCGGAGACGATGGCGAGCGTTTGCTCCAGGTCCTGTCCGTCCTGCCGGTGGGGGAAGGGCGGAGCGTTCTATCCGCGCCGACACCGATACCCGCCGGGCCCATTGAGCTGCGCGCGTCGGTCGATCATGATGTCCTGCGCTTCGCCTGGCGGGCCGGGGGGCAGGGCGAATGGACGGGGTTGCCGGATAGGTTTGATGCCAGCATCCTGTCCGATGAAGCGACGCTGGCCGGATTGCCCAATTTCACGGGCACCTTCGTCGGCATGGCGTGCCAGGATATGAGCGGCACCGGCCATCATGCCGATTTCCGCCATTTCCATTATTCGGAATAGTCCGCGCCGCCTTCGGTTCTGGTCACGATGATTGGACAGACCAATATGGACAGCCCTATTTTACCCCGCTAAGCTCTCCTCCCAAGATGGGTGACGATGATCGCCCGGTGGGTGAGGGGAGTGACGGCCTGTGCGGGTACGCAATCTGCGTTGGTGGATCGTAGCACTGATCTGTGCGGGCACGATCGCCAATTATCTGGCGCGCAACTCGCTGGGCGTGCTGGCCCCCGAGCTGAAGTCGGCCCTCCATATGTCGACACAGCAATACAGCTATGTCGTTGGTGCGTTTCAGCTGGCCTATACCATCATGCAGCCGGTGGCGGGGGCGTTCATCGATCGCTTTGGTCTGCGCGCCGGTTTCGCGCTGTTCGGCCTGGCCTGGTCGGCGGCGAACATGCTCCATGCGCTCGCCATCGGCTGGCTGAGCCTGGCGTTTTTCCGGGGCGTGCTCGGCCTGTTCGAGTCGGCGGCGATCCCGTCGGGCATCAAGGCGGTGGCGGAATGGTTCCCGGCGCGCGAGCGCTCGGTCGCGGTCGGCTGGTTCAATGCGGGCACCTCGCTCGGCGCGCTGATCGCGCCGCCGGTGGTGGTCGCGGTGGCGCTGTGGGCCGACTGGCGCACCGCCTTTCTGGTGACCGGCGGTGTCGGCATCTTCTGGGCGGCGGCCTGGTACATCTTCTATCGCTCGCCCGACGATCATCCTGCGATCACGCCTGAGGAAAAGGCGATGATCGCGGTCGAAAAGCCCAAGGGCCCCGTTCGCCGGGCCAAGGCCAAGGACATCCTGCGCACCCCCCGTTTCTGGGTCATCGCGGTGCCGCGCTTCCTGGCCGAACCCGCCTGGCAGACCTTCAGCTTCTGGATTCCGCTCTACCTTGCCAGCGAGCGGGGCATGGACCTGAAGCAGATCGCGCTGTTCGCCTGGCTGCCGTTCCTGGCGGCGGATGTCGGCGGCATCCTGGGCGGCTATCTGTCGCCCTGGCTGATGAAGCGCGGCGTGTCGCTGATCCCGTCGCGGGTCGCGGGCGTGGCGCTGGGGGCGGTACTGATGATCGCGCCGGGGTGCATCGGGCTGGCCGCCAGCCCCTATACGGCGATCGCGCTGTTCTGCATCGGCGGCTTTGCGCATCAGATGATCTCGGGGCTCATCAACACCCTGTCGTCCGACGTCTTCGCCCCTGCCGAGGTCGGCACCGCCAACGGCTTTATCGGCCAGGCGGGCTGGATCGGCGGGCTGCTGTTCTCGCTGCTGATCGGCCAGCTGGCGGATACGGTCGGCTATGCGCCGTTGTTCGCCGTACTGGCGGTGTTCGACCTGATCGGCGCGGCGGTGCTCATTATCTTCATCCGGCGTCTGACGCCCTTTGCCATCACCCATGAGGAGCCCGGCCGATGAGGCGCGCCACCCTGTCCCAGCCGCCGCGTTTCATCCTGACCGGGCGCGACCAGGGACGCATCACCCTGACCGCCGATACGGGTGCGGTCGCGCATCTGTTCGTGCTGGAGGCGGACGTGATGCGCCTGCTGCTGCTGGCCGAGGGGTATGTGACCAGCCCGCCCAGCTGGGCCATCGCGCCGGGGGCGGAGGACATTGCCGAGCCTGGCCGCGACCGGATGGACGTGTCGGGCTTTGCTTGCCCCGATTTTACCTGCGACGAAGCGGACGGCACGCTGACCGTCGCCACCGACCGGCTGCGCGTGACGATCGCGCTCGACGGGCTGCACAGCCGCTGGGAACAGCGGGGCGAGGGGGGCTGGCACGTCATCACCCAGGATCGTCCGACCCAGGCCTATGACTTTGGCTGGTGGGACGGCCGGGCGCATCATTATGCGGCGCGTGTTCCGGGCGAGCGATTTTACGGCCTGGGTGACCGGACGGGCGATACCGATCGGGCGGGGCGGCGCTTCCGCCTGACCAATGTCGACCCGATGGGCTTCGACGCCGAGACGAGCGATCCTCTCTACAAGTCGATCCCTTATCTACTGGTCGCCGATGCCGAGGGGCGTTGCCACGGCGAGTTCTACGACACGGTCGCCGATGTCACCTTCGACCTGGGGCAGGAGCTGGACAATTATCACGGCCTCTACCGCCATGTCGTGGCCGAGGCGGGGGATGTTGATCGCTGGATCATCGCCGGGCCCGATCCGCGCAGTGTCACGCGGCGCTTCACCTGGCTGACCGGGCGGCCTGCGCTGATGCCGCGCTGGTCGCTCGGCTATTCGGGGTCGACCATGACCTATACCGATGCGCCCGATGCGGCGGCGCAGATGGCGGGTTTCCTCACGCTATGCGAGCAGCACGACCTGGGCTGCACCTCGTTCCACCTGTCGTCGGGCTATACCTCGATCGGCGACAAGCGGTACGTCTTCCACTGGAACCGCGACAAGTTCCCCGATCCCGCCGCCTTCATCGCCTCCTATGCCGAGGCGGGAGTGCGGCTGGTCCCCAACATCAAGCCCGCCCTGCTGCGCAGCCATCCGCTTTACGACGCGGTAGCGGCGGCCGGGCTGTTCGTCGCCGACGACGATGGCACTCCGGTCGAGGCGCAATTCTGGGACGAGGTCGGCAGCTATATCGACATGACCAAGCCCGAAGCGGCCGCCTGGTGGCGCGATCAGGTCACCGCCGCGCTGCTCGACCATGGCATGGAGGCGACGTGGAACGACAATAACGAATATGAGCTGTGGGACGCCCGTGCCCGCGTCCATGGCTTCGGCCAGAGCCGCCCCGCCGCCGAGATGCGGCCGGTCCAGCCCATCCTGATGACCCGCGCCTCGCGCCAAGCGCAGATCGCCGCACGGCCGGAGACGCGGCCCTATGTCGTCACCCGCTCCGGCATGGCGGGACTGCATCGCTATGCGCAGACCTGGTCGGGCGACAACCGGACGGAGTGGAAGACCATCCGCTACAATGCGCGCCAGTCGATCGGGCTGGCGCTGTCGGGCGTGTCGAACAGCGGCCATGACGTCGGCGGCTTCTCCGGCCCCGCGCCGTCGCCGGAACTGCTGGTCCGCTGGGTCCAGGCGGGCGTGCTGATGCCGCGCTTCAGCATCCATAGCTGGAACGACGACCGCACGGTCAACGAGCCCTGGATGTACCCGGAGGTGTTGCCCGCCATCCATCGGCTGATGGCGCTGCGCCAGACGCTGATCCCGTTCTTCTACGATCTGCTGCACCGATATCATGCGGAGTATGAGCCGATGGTGCGGCCGCTCTGGCTCGACTTCCCGCACGACCCGCAGGCATGGGGTGAAGGCGACGAGCATATGCTGGGCCCCGATATCCTTGCCGCGCCGGTGATAGACGAAGGAGCCGAGAACCGGTCTGTCCGATTGCCGGTCGGGAGCGACTGGGTCGATGTCTGGACGGGCGCGCGGTTCGCCGGAGGAGAGACGGCTCGGCTGTCTGCGCCGCTCGACGGGCCGCCGCCGTTGCTGGCACGAGCGGGGTCGGCGATGCTGGTCGATCTGGCGCGCGGCGGCTGGCAGCCCGAGCCGATGGAGCGGGGCCTGTGGCTTTTCCCGCCCGCGTCTGGCGCGCTCGAATGGTCGGGAGTCGACGATCAGGGCGATGGCCATGGCCCCGTTCGCCGCTGGGATCTGACGGGCCAGGCCGATGCGGAACGGGTCGTAGTCACGGTGACCTGTGAGGCGGGCGAGGGCGAGCGGATCACCCTGTTGCTGCCGCCCGGCGATGCGCGTCAGTTGGTCGTACAGGGCGGGGCGGGCACGCCGGTCGAGCATGACGGGCGGCGGGGCGTGCGCATTGTGATGTAAAGGTCACGCTTTTTGGCAAAGCTTTGCAGAAGGCCGGCAAGGCTTTTCATGGGTCAAATAAGCCCATTGCATTGGTAAGACCATTTGGTATGCTGGGTTTCTGACAGCAAGACCGGCCCAGACCGGCTGCAGAGGAGGGGATTATGAAGATGCTGCGTTCCACCGTGGCCGCGACCGCGTTGATCGTGTCGTTGGCCGCCACGACCCAGGTTTCCGCCCAAGAGAATACCCCGCCGCCAGCCGATCAGGCCAAGCTGAGCCAGGATAGCCAGGGTGCCCCCGGCGGTCCGACCTCCGCAGTCGCTCCCGAACCGGTAAGCGCGGGCGACATCATCGTCACCGCCAACAAGCGCGCCGAGAACGTCCAGCGCGTGCCGCTCGCCGTCTCGGTCGTCGCCCCCGCCCAGCTTGCCGCGGCCGGTGTGCGCAACTTCACCGACATCGGCAAGGTCTCGTCCTCGCTGGTCGTCCGTCCGGCGGAGCAGCCGCAGAACTCCAACATCTCGCTGCGCGGCGTCGGCACCTTTGCCTTCGGTATCGGCGTGGAGTCGAGCGTCGCGGTGCTGGTCGACGAAGTGCCGCTGGCCTTCCAGGCGCGCGCCTTCACCGACCTGCCCGATGTCGAGCGGATCGAGGTGCTGCGCGGTCCGCAAAGCACGCTGTACGGCAAGTCGGCCTCGGCGGGTCTGGTCAACCTCATCACTCGCAACCCGACCTCGGAACTGCGCGTCCGCGCCAATGCGGTGGCGACGACCGACCGTGAGCGCGGCGTGAACTTCAGTGTGTCAGGCCCGATCAACGAGCAACTCGGCTATGTCGTCTCGGCGGCATATAACGACTGGGACGGCAATATCCGCAACCTGTTCAACGGCAAGCGGGTCAATGGCCGCGAGACGTTGAATTTGCGCGGCAAAATCCGCTGGGAACCGACCGACACTGCCGCGCTCACCGTCTCGGGCAATTACGTCAACGGCAACACCACGGTCGGTCGTCCCTTCCTGGCCTTCGGCACCAATGCACGGCTGCGCGGGACGGCGGGGCTGACCCCTGCGGTCGTGCTCCCCGGTGTCGCGGTCAGCCCGACCAACCAGGATATCAGCAACAATTACGACTCGCGCACCCGCTATGAAGGCGGCGGCGGTTACATTCGCGGCGAGTTCGGCATCGGCAAGCTGAACCTCGTCATGATCAGCTCCTATGACCGCTTCCACCTCAACGACTATCTCGACCATGACGATACGTCGGCGCCGGGCAATCTGGGCAACAACACCCAGGTCGGCATATTCAATTCCGAGCAGGTGACCGAGGAAGTCCGGCTCCAGTCGGACGCCGACCAGCCGTTCCGCTATACGGTCGGCCTGTACGGCGCGAATGTGAAGTTCAACCGCCCGTTCCAGCGCGGGCCGTATTTCTCGCTCGCCAACTGGTACGCCACCTCGCAGTCGCGCCAGGTCGCGGCCTTTGCGCAAGTGGACTGGACGATCGTCCCCGACCTGACCTTCACCGGCGGCGGGCGCGTGCAGAACGAGCGGGTGTCCTACACCTTCCGCGACAATCTGGCGGGCACGTCCTTTGCGGGTCATGCCAGCGACACGGCGGGCACCTATCGCGGCACACTGCGCTATGACTTCAGCCCGACGGTCAATGCTTTCGTGACCTATGCGACCGGGTATAAGGGGCAGACCTATGACCTGACGACCGGCTTCAACCGCAACCGCGCGCTGGCTGGGCCGATCAAGCCGGAGCGGTCGCGCGACAAGGAACTGGGCATCCGCAGCCAGTTCCTCGACCGTCGCCTGACCGCGAACGTCACCTTCTTCGACACCAACTACCGCGATCTTCAGGCCCAGACGATCGAGACGCTGGCCGACGGCACCTCCAATTACCGGCTGACGAATGTCGGCAAGCTCAACACCAAGGGTATCGAGTTCGAGGGCTCGATGCGCTTCAGCGATGAGTTCAACCTGGGCGGTGCGGTCACCTATCTGGACGCGAAGTACACCCAGTTCGGCGTGGCGCAGTGCTATCCGTTGCAGACCGCCGCGCAAGGCTGCACGGGCTCGCCCGCCAGCCAAAACCTGACCGGCACGACCGCGATCCAGGCGCCGAAGTGGAAGTTCAACGCCAATCTGGACTATTCGCCGCACCTGACCACCAATCTGCGCGGCGTGGCGCAGGTGAACTGGCAGTATCAGAGCAGCCTCTACTTCCAGGCGCGCGATCCGCAGACGTTCCAGCCCGCCTTCAGCATCGTCAATGTCGGCCTGGGCGTGCGGGACGAGGACCGCCGCTGGGAACTCGTCGCCTTCGTCAACAACCTGTTCGACAAGCAATATTATGGGTCGCTGGTGAACACGGCGGGCAATTTCGGCAACAATGTTGCGACCCAGGCGGTCCTGCCGCGTGACTTCCGTCGTTATGGCGGCCTGCGTCTCGGCTTCAACTTCTGATGCGGCGCACGGTCGCGGCGGCGGGCATGGTGGCGATGGCGGCGCTGGCCGCCGCCGCGATCGCCCAGGAACAGACGCCGGTCGAAGTCCCGGCGCGGGCACCGGTCGACGCGCCCGAGCTGGCACGGCTGGGCCGCTATCCGGTCGGGGTGCAGCGGACCCGCTTCGTTCAGCCGGGGCAGGCCGATCCGCTCCAGGGCACGGATCGACCCGCCATCGTCGACCGTGAACTGCCGATCGTCATCTGGTATCCGGCAGCGTCGGCCGGGCAGAGGATTACCTATCACACTGCGCTGTCGGGCGAGGACGGCCGCGACGTTCCGTTCGACCTGCCGGGTCTGGCGTCGGCCGACCGACCGGTCGCGGGCGGGCGTTTCCCGCTCGTCATACTGGCCCACGGCTATGGCAACACGCCCGAAGTTTTATCCTGGCTGGGCGAGAACCTGGCGAGCAAGGGCTATGTCGTCATCGCGCCAGCCTTTCGCGATCCGCCGATCAGCATCCGCACCGATGCCGCCCGCGCCGGCCCGATCGCGCGGCGTCCATTGGATATCGCGTTCGTCGCCCATGAAGCCCAGAAGCGCGCCAGTGCGCGAGATGGCATCTTCGCTTCGGCCGATCCGGCTCGCACTGCGCTGATCGGCTATTCGATGGGCGGCTATGGCGTACTGACCGTGGGCGGCGCGCCGATCAACCCGGCGATGGCGGGGCTGAGCCGGGGCGTTCTCGGCCCCTATGCGGCGGGTGGTGCGAAGGCGGGCGAACTGGCGGTGCCGGGGGTGAAGACGATCGTCGCCCTGTCGCCCGCCGCGCGCTTCGGCGAGGTGCCGATCTGGACCGGCAAGGGCGTGGGCGCGATCACGGCTCCGACGTTGATCGTCGTCGGCGATCATGATCGGGTGGTCGGACATGATGCGGTGCGCGCGCTGTTCACGACGCCTGCTCCTTCGCCCCGCTATCTGCTGACGTTTCAACAGGCGGGGCATAGCATCGCGCTGGTCGCTGCGCCTCCGGCCATGCGGCAGCGTTTCTGGAACATGGACTGGTTCGAGGATGCGGTGTGGCGCAAGGACCGGCTGCTCCCCATCCAGACGCATTTCGTCACCGCCTTTCTCGACCGTTACGTGAAAGGCGAGCTGGACAAGGACGCCTATCTGAACGGCCTGACGGTTCAGTCGGATGCGGGGCGCTGGCCCGGCGCGCCGGTCGGGCGGGTCGCTCAGTATAGTCCCGGTCCGCCCGCCTCGACGGTGTGGAAGGGATTCCAGCCGGGCCGCGCGGTCGGCATGACATTTGAGTATCGGCCCGCTCCCTGAGCACCGCTCTGGCGCGGGCGGGCATATCGACTAAGGTCGGCGACAACAGGGAGAGGAACGGGATCATGGCAAGGGATTGGACCCGCATCTTGGCCGGAATGCTGGCGCTGTACGGCGGACCGCTGGCCGCACAGGCCGTCACCCCCGGCGCGCCGCCGTCGCCCGGCCCGGTGCTGGCCTCGGCGGATATGCGCGACGGCACCGACCTGTCGGGACCCTGGCATTATTCGATCGATCCGTTCCGCTCCGGCATATCGGGCTTTCATGGCGGCATGCCCGATGCGGGGCAGCAGCGCTGGCGCGATGTCGATATCCGCGCAGCGATGGCGAAGGACAGTCGTGTCCTTTACGAATTCGACCTGGCCCATTCGCCACTGACCTCGCTGCCGTCTTCCTGGCTGACCCAGGCCCCCGAGCTACGTCACTATGACGGGTTGATGTGGTATCAGCGGACCTTCGCGGCACCCCCGGTACGAAAGGGCCGCTATTTCCTGCGCTTCGGCGCGGCCAATTACGCCACCATCGTCTATCTGAACGGCAAGCAGGTCGGGCGGCACGAGGGGGGCTTCACGCCCTTCGCCTTCGACGTGACCCGGCTGCTGCGCGACGGACAGAACCAGATCACCGTCGGCGTCGACAGCCAGGCGACCGAGGCGACCGTGCCGCCCCCCGTCACCGACTGGGAGAATTATGGCGGCATCACCCGGCCGGTGCGGCTGATTGCGACGCCCGATACCTATGTCGACGATGCCTGGGTCCGGTTGACCCGTGACGGCAAGATGGCGGTCGACGTCCATCTCGACGGGCCGGAGGCGACGAACCGCGCCGTGCGCCTGCGCATTGCGGAGTTAGGGCTGGACCAGGCAGGGACCACCGACGCGAACGGGAATTGGCGCGCGACCATGGCGGCACCGCGCGCGCTGATCCGCTGGTCGCCGGACCGACCCAAGCTCTATGACGTCGCGATTGCGTCCGGCGAGGACCAGTGGCGCGACCGGATCGGCTTTCGCACGATCGAGCGGCGCGGCGCGGACATCCTGTTGAACGGCAAGCCCATCTTCCTACGCGGCATTTCGATGCACGAGGAGGAACTGGGTGTCGACCCGACCCGTGCAATGACACCGGCTGCCTCGCGCGCGCTGCTGAGCGAGATCAAGGACGGGCTGCACGGCAATTTCGTGCGCCTGGCGCACTATCCGCATTCCGACGTGACGGTGCGGCTGGCCGACGAACTCGGCCTGATCGTGTGGAGCGAAGTGCCGGTCTATTGGCGCGTCGCCTGGTCCAACCCCGACACGCTGAACCGCGCCCGCACCATGCTGGCCGAGAATATTCTGCGCGACCGCAACCGGGCCTCGATCGCGATCTGGAGCGTCGCCAACGAGACGCCGGTGACCGATGCCCGCAACATCTTCCTGCGGACGCTGGTCGGCGATGTCCGGCGACTGGACGATACGCGCCTGGTCAGTGCCGCGCTGCTGGTCGAGCGGGACGAGAGCGCCGATCACCCTGTGATGACGCTGGCCGATCCGCTGGCCGGGGTGCTCGATGTCATGGCGATCAACACCTATAACGGCTGGTACTCGCAGGATCGCCTGGCCGATCTGGCGCGTAGCGAATGGCGGGTCCCCGCCGACAAGCCGCTGATCTTCTCGGAATTCGGCGCCGATGCCCGGGCGGGCTTCCACGATCCCGCCAACAAGCAGAAATTCTCCGAGGAGTATCAGGCCGATTATTACCGCGCGACGCTGAACATGGCGGATAGCGTGCCGACCCTGCGCGGCATGTCGCCGTGGATCTTGAAGGATTTCCGCTCACCCCGCCGCCAGAACCCCGATTTCCAACAGGGGTGGAACCGCAAGGGCCTGATCTCCGAAACCGGCCAGCGCAAGGAGGCGTTCGGCGTGCTCAGCGATTACTACGGTACGAAGGTGGGTCAGCGATAGACCGGATTTCAAACGCTTGAGCCCGAAAGCGGGGTGAGGGCGTTAAGACCGCCATGACCCAGGACGACGAAAAATGGATGCGCATGGCGATCGAGGTGGCACGGTCGAAGGGGGCCGATCCCTCGACCTCGCCGCTGGGCTCGGTGATCGTGCTGGACGGCCGGGTCCTTGCCGCCGAGCGTAACCAGACCGAGGAGCTTCCCGACGCTACCGCCCATGCAGAGATGATGGCGATCCGCCGCGCCTGCGAAGGGGAGGGCGAACTCGAACTGCGCGGGGCCACGCTTTACTCGACGTTGCAGCCCTGTGGCATGTGCACCATGGCGTCGATCTGGTCCAAGGTCGGGCGGGTCGTATACGGCGCGGGCCGCGACGACGTCCACTCCATGTATTTCGAGGCTCGACATGTCGACACGCTAGGCTTCATCGCCGACGCCTATCGCGACGATATCGTGATCGAAGGCGGCTGCCTGCGCAAGGAATGCGCAGCGCTCTATTATCCGCCCGATGCCGACCTGCCCGAGGACGAACAGGCCAACCTGTAACCTTCGCCCGAAATAGGCCTTGCACCGTCCCCCCCGCTTCCCCTAAGGGCAACCCCCTGTCGGGGAGTGGCGCAGTCTGGTAGCGCGCCTGCTTTGGGAGCAGGATGTCGCAGGTTCGAATCCTGTCTCCCCGACCATCCGCACCTAAGTCATTGATTTTACGTCGCCTAAGTGGCGATCGGGAATAGTTGTACCCACGGCTGTACCCATCGCTGTACCCATTGGGGGTGACGGAATGGGATTACGGAACCTGCAGCTGCGCGGCGGCAGCTATCATTGGCGGCGCAAGATCACGGTGGCGGGCACCCACGTGCCCCTGTGCTTTTCCCTTCGAACGGGAAATTATAAACATGCACGGTGTATGGCCGATCGCCTGAACGTGGCGGTCGAGGGGGTACGCATGGCCTATGGCCAATCGACGGGGATGAGGCCGGATCAACTGAAGAAGGTGTTCAGCGATGCGCTCCGCTGGCAGTTGCAGCGCATCCTGGAAGATCAGGCAGGCACCACCGCGCCGTCCGACCATCACGCGTCGATCAACAGCCTCTATGCCGAGGCCTGGGGATTTCTGGGCCGCCAAGGGGTCGGCGCGCAATGGACCTTGGACGAGCATGACCGCCTGATCGCGGCAGGCTGGTCGCCGGCGCACGCGAAGCAGGTCGCCGATCTGGTGTTCGAATTCCAGAACAACGACCCCGTCTCCAAGGCCCAGATCGACAGCTACACCACCGTGTTCGGCATCATGCCGACGCAGGACAATGTCGCCCGTATGGGCAAGACGATCTGCGCCGCGCGGGCAGCCGCCTGCCGAGAAGCGACGGCGCTGCTGCCCGACATCGAAGACGAGACGGCCGCATGGGTAGACGACGCGTTGGCGGACGACGCGCCGTTCGCCTTCGAGCAGATCGCGCCACAAGACACGCGCCCTGCGCCTACAGAACCACTCTCGGATGACATCGTCACGCCGGCGCCGCCCTCGGCACCGTCGTCAAAGCCCGAGCGACCTAAACAACGCATCGTCGATGCGGCTGAGGACTGCATCGTCGCGTACAGCAAGGAGGGCGGCTGGGACACGGATTCGATCAAGCAGGTGCGGACCGCCATCCGCCTGTTCGATCACGCTTGCGGCGGCGACGCTTTCATCGAGGATCTGGACCAATCCCATGTTCGCGCCTTCACGACCCTGTGCCGAGCATTGCCGAACCGCTGGGGCCGTACCCGCGAGGAACAGGCGGGTGGCATCGCCGCCAGCCTGGAGCGGGCGAAGGGCATGGACCCCGCCCAGATCGGCATCAGTCAGGTCACCATCAACAAGCATCTGACATGGGTGGCTGCCGTCCTGGCCCATGCGGCGGGCGAAGAGGATGACCCCAAGGCGCATCGACCGGCCAAGCCGCTGTCCTTCAAGGTTGCGCGGGCCGGCCTTGGCAAATCCGATCGCAAGCAGCGCAAGCGAGACCGGGACAAGCGCGCCAATTGGACCAAGCAGGAAGTCGCCACGCTTTTGTCTGCGCCGATCTGGACCGGGTGCGCCGGTATCGGTGGGCGTTTCAAACCCGGAACCGAAATCTTCCATGACGCCTGGTACTGGCTGCCGTTGATGCTCCCACTTTATGGCGGTCGCAGTTCAGAGCTTGCCGGACTGGGCTTGGCCGAGGTCTTCGAACAAGACCCTATCCCCTATTTTCTGATCCAATATACCGAGGATCGCTCGCTCAAGAACATCCAGTCGATTCGACGGCTGCCGATCCATCCCGAACTGATCCGCTTGGGCTTTATCGACTATGTGAAGGCGATGCGCGCCGCAGGATCGACCATGCTGTTTCCTGAGATGCAGTCGCCGAACTCCACGACATTCGCCGGGACGTTCTACAAGTCCGTGTTCAGGCCGTTGCGGGACTGGGCTTTCCCCGAAGGCACGTCATGGCGGCATCGCGTCGGCGGGGCATGGAAGGACAAGGACGTCCACAGCTTCCGCGGCTTGGCAACGACGACCATGAAAGGGCGTGTTCCCAGCGAAGTGCGGTGCGACATCTTCGGCCACGAGGGCGAGACGGAGACCGCAAGGACCTATGACGAGGAAGCCGAGCTTTCCCTCAAGCTTGATGCCCTGAAGTTGCTGACGCCGCTGACCGCGCACATCCCTGCGACGCTCCCCATTCGGCTAAGGCCGCCCGAGCGCCGGCAGCATCGTACGCGAACCGCGAAGGTGCGGTTAAAGTGAGTGTCGGCATATCGGAGGAGCTGCCATATTCGGGCAAGACCGCTATTATTATTTTCGAGCGGGTGTCCGAATTGGCTGGCTCGTCCATATAGGGTGATAGACCTCGACGCGATCCGTCAGGCGGCCTTTGCCCAGAGCGTGCACTGCGCGTCGTCATACTGGACGCCCGGCCGCATGACCTGCCGGGTCAGCCACGTGCTGGCGCGTTCGATGCCCTCACTCAGATCGGCGGCGGGCTTGCCGTCGATGTGCACGATCTCACGAGGAGCGAGCCGGAAATGCCCGCGCACATGGTCCTGCGGCAGGATCAGCCCACGGTTGCCCGCCTTCGACACCCACAGGCGGCAGCCGCTCTGGATATGGCAGCGGCCATCGCGCGGCAGGAACATCGTGATCCCGGTCAGCGCCGGGTTTGATCCGGTGCGATATTCGAGGTGCAGGACGTCGGCGTCGGTCTCGACCGCGTGACGACCCATCTTGATCTGGTCCTCGATCTCGAGCGGATCGCCGCCGGTGATGGCAACACCGGGCTTGAGCTTGCGGGCACCGAGCAGCAGCTTAACGACGGCGCGGGTGACGGCGGCTTCGAAGGTCGGGGTGTTCATCTCGATATCTCCTTGTTTCATCCCCCATTTCCGGGGGCACATTCTCGTGTTCGCTGATCT
Source organism: Sphingomonas sanguinis (assembly GCF_001476905.1). GTDB lineage: Bacteria > Pseudomonadota > Alphaproteobacteria > Sphingomonadales > Sphingomonadaceae > Sphingomonas > Sphingomonas sanguinis_B. The sequence continues at coordinate 61,918 of NZ_LDTE01000025.1, forward strand.
CAACCCTGTTCTGTCCGCCGGCAGGCGCGGACGATCTCGGCGGCGGCGCGCTCGAGCCCGGTCACCCGCTCCCACCCGCTGTTCCAGGGAGCAGGCATCGACACCTCCAATCCGTGCCGGGTGATCCCGACGAAGAGGTCCGGACGCGCCGGCACGAGGTGCAGGCCGCCATCGGCATCGCGGAAGAAGCTGAGATCCGGCACCAGGATCGGTCCGGTGACCGAGTGCAGCGCGACATCGGCCCGCACCGGCTCGAGGATTTCGGGGTGGAATCCATGCCGCACCAGCACGACGTCACGCTTGCGGGTCGCGGCACAGCGCATCACTGCGTCGTCATAGAGACGCTCGGCGACCGGGGTCGCCACGACGATCAGGTTGTTCTCGAGCGACTCCACGCCCCCCGGCAGGCCGGTGTTGCCCGCATAGGGGTACGGCTCGTCGGGAGCGAGTGCGGTCAGAATATAGGTGATGAGCGCGACCGAGGTCGTCGGCAGCGTGTCATGGATAGTCGAATGCATGGGGGTACCTGCGCAACAGCATGATCCCCGGACCGGCTGGTCCGGATCAGGCCCCTTCGATTTTCATTTCTCGCCAGGGCTTCGCTCGGCCCCGCCCGATCTTCCCTTCCTCACGCGGCAGCGGTCGCGGCCATCGCGAAAGATGGCGTTGCCGATCACGGCATAGCCCCAGTCGTCGAACGTGCGGGCGCTGTCCGCAATGGTGCCGGAGCGATGGATCGCGGCAGCCGGGCAATAGACTTCGGCCATGGCCGGTACCCAGCCGGCGATGCTGCCGGCGGGCTGACGTTGCCACCATTGCCCGGCGATCAGGGCGGTCAGCAGCAGGATGGCGCTCACGCGGAACACCAACGGAAGGCGTCGCTTCATTTTCTTTCCTCCAGCAGATTGTCGATGCTGGAGAGGGTAAGCATCTCGAAATACGTCATATTGTTCAGACGGAAGCGCCGCAGCTTGCCGCATGTAGCAGCAACCCGAACGTCGTCCCTGCACAGCGGGACTTGGTTCGTTGACGGGTTCCGCTTACACCGGTGTCGTTCGCCATCAGGCGGACCGAGGCGTGATAACCTCGCTCTTAGTAGCCGTGGCCCGGCCCGAACCAGTTTCGGCCGGGAGGCGCACGCGTATGTCCAGGGCGCTTTCGGGCGCCTAAAGGCGTGCGCGCTCGTCTAAGAGCGAGTTATCAACTTCCGGCTCACGGGCCGGCGCCGCCTCGTTTCACGGGGCGGTGCCGCCGGCTGGGGAAGCCGATGCATCGCCCGACACGGGGGTGCGTATGGTTGCGGGACTTAGGGTCCAAACCCAATC
>NZ_LDTE01000026.1 GCF_001476905.1 Sphingomonas sanguinis
CGCGCGAGGCGCTGGCCGATCCGCGGGTCCGCCTGTCCGTCACCGCCGCGACCGATGGCAGTGCGGCCGATGTCGATCCGCTGACCCATAGCGCGGTCGTGCTCGCCGCCGATCGCGCGCGCGCCGCCGCCGCGCTGATCGGGCCGGTCGCCGCGAACCGCCTGACCCTCTCCACCGCCACCGCCCCGGGCCAGCGCAGGGCGCTGGTCACCCTGGCCTTTTCCGGCGAAGCACAAAGGAAACCCCGATGATCTTGCCCCTGCTCCTCGCCGGTGCCGCCGGCTTTCAGGATATCAGCGCACTCGACGCCGCCGTCACCGCCTTTACCGGCCGCCCGATCGGGGTGGAGGGTGGCGCGCGTTCCGCGGTCGATGCCCGGTTGAGACTGGCGCAATGCCCGACCGTCGCCCTGTCCTGGCGCACCGAGATGCACGATGCGGTCGTCGTCACCTGCGCCTCGCCGCAATGGCGGATCTTCGTGCCCGTCCTGTCGGTGCCCAAGGCCGCCCCGGCGGCCACCGCCATGCCAGCGGTCGCGATCAAGCAGGAGCCAGTCATACGGCGCGGTGACCCGGTGACGATCGAGGCGGGCTCAAACGGCTTCTCCATCACCCGCGACGGCATCGCCATGGCCGATGCCGCGCCCGGTGCGCACTTCCCCGTCCGCATCGATTCCGCCCGCCAGCCGGTTCAGGCCGTCGCCCTGTCCAGCGGCCGCGCCACCCTGCCCGGCTGGGCCGAGTGATCGGACGCCAGGCGGGAAATAACCGGATTTCTTGCTAAAGGATTTCACCACCCGGCCGTTTCATGGAATGTCAGCGGAACCGATAGGTGCGGGCATGGTGGAAATATCAACTTCAAGGCTGAATGCCGGAGACATAAGGACCGCGCGGTTAACGCCCGTGGACCGTGTCGCGGCGACCCCGGAGGCGGGGCTCGCTTCGGCTCCGGCCGCAGCGAAGGACACCAACGGTGACACCAGCGCCCTCACGGGTCTGGCCAGCGCGATGTCGGCCCAGCCGCCGGTGAATTCGGAGCGCGTCGCCCAGATCAAGCGGGCCATTGCCGACGGCCATTTTCCGATCCTGCCGGCAACCATTGCCGACCAGATGATCGCCCTGAAGCTGAGCTGGAACCATAATGACGCGGCGTGACGGTTTGATCCGGGTCATCGAGGCCCTTCATCGGGAGATCGCCGCGCTCAAGGTGAACGATGTCGCCGCCCTGGAGCGTGCAACCACCGAAAAGCTGGCCGCGATCGAAGAGATCGCCTCGCTGGGCACCGGCCCGGCCGGGCCCGAACTGCGCGAGCTGGCCGACGAGGCCAATCGCCTGAACGAGACGTGCCGCATCTATGTCAACCTGATGGCGGCCAATGTCCGTCGCCGGTTGCAGACGCTGACCGGCGATGCCGGCGGCAGCTATCGCCCGATGATGCGCGCCTACGCCTGATTGCCGCGCCGTTGCCGCCTGCCGGGCGGCAAGGCATTGCCGCTTTGCCGGATCGACCGGGTGCCACGCCGCTACACTCGCTGACCCGCCCCTCTCCACCGCACAGTCAAAGCCCGGTTTTTCCGGGCTTTTTTGTTGCTCGGCAGGTTTTTCCGGCCCTTGCCGCCCCGGCAACCACGCGAATTGGCACGCCCCTTGCTGAGTAAGCCCCGAACAAGGGCTTTAACCAAACAGCATGACCGTCCAACCCGTATCCCAAGCCAGAGTCCAATCGGCCATCGCGCTGGCGTCCAGCCGCACGGGTGTCGATTTCGGCTATCTGCTCGGCCAGGCCAAGCTGGAGTCGGGGCTGAACGCGAATGCGCGGGCGGGCACCTCGTCCGCCTCGGGCCTGTATCAGTTCGTCGAACAGAGCTGGCTCGCCGTGGTGAAGAAGCACGGCGCCGAGCACGGCCTGGGCTGGGCCGCCGACTCGATCGGCCAGTCGGGCGGACGTTATTATGTGACCGGCGGCGCGCGCGCGGCGGTGATGGGTCTGCGCAACGACCCGACCGCCGCCTCGCTGATGGCCGCCGAGCACGCCTCGGACAACAAGGCTGCGTTGGAATCGACGCTGGGCCGCGAGGCGGGTGGCACCGACCTGTACATGGCGCATTTCCTCGGGCTCGGCGGTGCGACCAAGTTTCTGGGCACGATGGCCAGCAATCCGCAGGCCAGCGCCGCCGCGCTGTTCCCGGCCGCCGCGCGCGCCAATCGCTCGATCTTCTATGCCTCGAACGGCCAGCCGCGCTCGCTGTCCGACATCTATGACCGTTTCGCCGCCAAGCTGGCGGGCACCCAGGCCGACAGCAACGAGACGCGCGCCGCCAACCTGCAGTTCGCGGCCCAGTCGCTCGCGCTCCAGGGCATGGACGGCGACGCGACCGTCGTCACCGGCACCAACGAAAGCGCCGCCGACGCCATCGCCTGGGCGACCAGCACGATGAACCAGCTGGGGATGCGCAACGCCGCCGCCACCGGCGACAGCGTGCTGCGGCCCAAGCCCGACCACGCGCGACTGGCGTACATGATGCTCGCACGGATGGGTGGCTAAGCGATGGGCAAGCTCTTCTCCAGCGGCCGCACCATGGCGCTGCCTGCGGCGATCCTGCTGCTGGTGCTGGTCATGGTCGTGCCGATCCCGCCGGCGCTGCTCGACATCTTCTTCGTCGCCAACATCGCGATCAGCCTGGCCGTCCTGATGGTGGCGCTGAACGCCGAAAAGCCGCTCGACTTCTCGGCCTTCCCGACCGTCCTCCTGTTCGCGACCCTGTTCCGCCTGGGCCTGAACGTCGCGTCCACCCGCATCGTGCTGGTCCATGGCCATGAGGGCGAGAGCGCGGCCGGTCATGTCATCGAGGCGTTCGGCACCTTCCTGATCGGCGGCGACTATGTCGTCGGCCTCTTCGTCTTCGCGATCCTGATGATCATCAACCTGATCGTCGTGACCAAGGGCGCGGGCCGTGTGTCGGAGGTGTCGGCCCGCTTCACCCTGGACGCGTTGCCCGGCAAGCAGATGGCGATCGACGCCGACCTGAACGCCGGTCTCATCACGCCGGACCAGGCCAAGGCGCGTCGCCTGGAAGTGTCGACCGAGGCCGATTTCTACGGCTCGATGGACGGTTCGTCCAAGTTCGTGAAGGGCGACGCGGTCGCCGCGATGCTGATCCTGGCGGCCAACATCATCGGCGGCCTGATCCTGGGTCCGGTCAGCCATGGCATGGGTATCGCCGACGCGGCCAAGACCTATATCCTGCTCGCAATCGGCGACGCGCTGGTCGCGCAGCTGCCCTCGCTGATGCTGTCCATCGCCGCCGCCGCGATCGTCACCCGCGTCTCGTCCGACAAGGACCTGGCGGGCCAGATCGGGTCGCAGTTCGGCGCGTCGAAGACCTGGATTCCGGTCGCGGTCATCCTGGGCCTGCTCGGCGTGCTGCCCGGCATGCCGCACATGATCCTGCTGCCCGCCGCCGCCATCGCCGGTTTCACCGCATGGAAGCTGCGCCAGATCGAGAAGCGTCCGGTGCTCGCGCCCCCTGCCCCCGCGCCCGAGCCGGTCGACCCCTCGCGCGTCAGCTGGGACGAAGTGATCGACGGGATGCAGGTGCATATCGACATCGGTTACGGCCTGGTGCCGCTGGTCGACGAACGGCGCGGCGCGCCATTGATGGCCCGCATCACCGGCGTCCGGCGCCAGCTGTCCAAGGATCTCGGCTTCGTCGTGCCGCAGGCGCGCGTCCGCGATGACATCGGCCTGGCACCCTATAGCTATCGCATCATCATCAACGGCGTGGTCGCCGCCGAGGATCAGGTCTCGCCCGACGAGATGCTGGCGCTCGACACCGGCCAGGCGTTCGGCACGCTGAACGGCAAGGCCGTGCAGGACCCGACCTTCGGCCTGCCCGCGACCTGGATTCTGAAGGGCGACGCCGATGCGGCGACCGGCATGGGCTATCTCGTGGTCGATCCGGGCACGGTCATGGCGACGCACCTGAACCATGTGCTGACCACCAACGCGTCCGAACTGCTCGGCCCCGACGAGGTGCAGGCGCTGCTCGACGGGTTGAAGGAACGCGCGGCGCAGCTGGCCGCCTCGCTCTGCCCGACGCCGCTGCCGCTGACCACGCTGACCCAGGTGCTCAAGGGCCTGCTGGCGGAGAATATCTCCCTCAAGGAGTTCCGCCGCATCGCCAGCGCCATCGCCGTCGCCGCGCAGAAGTCGACCGACGCCGAGGATATCATCGAGCTGATCCGCCCCAATCTGGGCGGCCTGATCATCCAGAAGCTGTGCGGCGTGCGCGAACCGCTGCGCGTCATGACGCTGGACGGCCAGCTCGAAGGGCTGCTCGGCCAGGCGATGCGCGCCGATGTGTCGCGCCGCCATGTCATCGAACCCGATCTGGGCCAGCGGATCACCACCGCCCTGACCCAGGCCGCGCAACCCCTGATCGCCGAGGCCAAGCCCTTTGCCCTCGTCGTCCAGCCGGGCGTCCGTCTGGCGATGCGCAAATTGCTGCGCACCTGCCTGCCCGACGTGCCGGTCCTCTCTTTCTTTGAAGTGCCGGAAGACAAGCCGGTCGAAGTCGTCGCCGTCATCGGCGCCCCCCATCACCCCCAGCAACAGGCGATTGCTGCATGACCTCGCACCCTCTCAGCGGCGCATTCATGAATGCCCAGCCGGTCAATCCGACGAGCTTCGATCCGGCGCTGATCAACCCGACCGTTGCGGACCAGCCGCTGACTTATCGCCCCGCCCCGCGCGGGCCGGCGGGCGATACGAGCGCGCTGATCCGGCGTCACCTGCCGCTGGTCCGGCGCATCGCGTGGCACGTCCATGGGTCGATGTCGAACCTGGTCGAGATCGAGGATCTGGTCCAGGTCGGCCTGGTCGCCTTGGTCGAGGCGACCGCCTCGTTCGAGGAGCGCGGGGTCGAGTTCGGCCATTATCTGAAGGCGCGCCTGCGCGGCGCGATGATCGACGAGCTGCGGCGCCAGGCGACCACGACCCGCGGGGCCATGCGCCGCCGCCGCGACTATAGCAAGACCGTCGCCGCGCTGACCCAGGCGACCGGCCAGGCGCCGACCGACGAGGTGGTGGCGCAGAAGCTGGGGGTGTCGGTCGAGAAGCTGCGCACCGAATACAAGACCGCCGAAGCCGTACGCATGGAGCCGATCGAGGACGTCTATGCCGACGACCTGCCCTGGTTCGCCGACGACACGCCCAACGCCTTCGACCAGCTGGTCGAAAGCGACCTGCGCGACGCGCTGATCGCCGCCATCTCCGGCCTGCCCGAGCGCGAGGCGCTGGTCATCCAGCTCTATTATGTCGAGGAACTCAATCTCGAGGAAATCGGCCAGGTGCTGGGCGTCGGCGCCGCCCGCGTCTGCCAGATCAAGAGCGCGGCACACGCCCGCCTGAAAAAGGCGCTCGCCGCGCAGGCGTGATGGGAGGGCGCCACCCCGCCGCCTGCACAATCCGCTTTTCCGTAAAGCCACTCTACGCCTAAGCCTTCCCCCCTCCAAAGGGGAAGAGCATGTTTGCATTCCATGAACGCCGACTGATCGCCCGTTATCTCTGGCCAGGTGCCGGGGGGCGGCTGGTCCTGCTGGTCGGTGCGATCGGGTGCATCGGCGTCGCGATCGGCGTCGCCTCGCTGGTGCTGGTCATGGCCGTGATGAACGGTGCCCATGCCAAGCTGGCCAGCACCGTCGCACCGGTCGACGGCCATCTCAGTATCACCGCCCCCGCGCATCAGCGCATGGACGAGGAGCGGGTCGCCGCAATCGTCACGCGCCTGCCCGGCGTCGCGCGGGCCGAGCCGTTGCGCGAGCTGACCGCCGCCCTGTCGATCGACGGGCGGATGAGCCCGGTTCGCGTCCAGGGCCTGACCGCCCAGGACATCGCCCGCCACCCCGCGCTCGTACGCCCGGCCATGGGCGTTCGCCCCACCGCCCCCGACACCATCGCCGTGGGTGAAAATGCCGCGTTGCAGCTCGGCCTGCTTCCCGGTTCGCCCGTCGCGATCGGCCGGGTCGAGGTCGCGCCCGATCGGTCGGTCAACCTGCGCCTGTTCCAGGCCCGGGTGTCCGGCCTGTACCATGACGACGACGCGGTCGGCGACGAGGCCCCCGTCATCCTGGGCCCCTCCCATGGTCTTGCCGTGCTGGACGACGGCACGGCCGTGACCCGGCGCGTCGCCGTGACATTGGTCCGGCCCCAGGATGAAAACCGGGTCGCCGCGGAGATTCGCCACCGCCTGGGTCCGGCCTATCGCATCACCAGCTGGACGCAGGCCAACCGGGCGCTGATCGCGGCGCTCGCGACCGAGAAGATCGGTATGACGATCGCGGTCGGGCTGGTCACGGTGATCGCCCTCTTCAACGTCCTGTCGTCGATGACGCTGCTCGCCCGGTCGAAAAGGCGCGAGATCGCGGTGCTGCGCAGCATGGGCATGTCGGCGCACGGCATCGCGCGGGTCTTTGCGAGCGTAGGCAGCATCATCGCAGCGGTCGGCGCGATGACTGGGCTGGCGCTAGCGACAGGATTGTTGACGCAGCGCGAGCGAATCACCGCGCTGGCGCTGTGGCTTGTCCCGTCACGGGAGCGCGAACTGAACATATTCCTGTCGCTTCCCGTCGGAATCGCACCGCAGGCGGTGGCAACGATCGGCCTGTGCGTGATGGCGGGCGCGGTGTTCGCCAGCCTTTATCCGGCCTGGGTAGCGGCGCGTATACCGCCGGCGCTGGTGCTGCGGGGCGAGTGAACGCAAGTAAACCCCGGCGGCCCGAAGGCCGCCGGGGTTTGTCCTGCAAACCGGTTCGCCGAAGCGCGGCCGGTTGGCCCCGGCACCCGAGTGGGGGCGCGGTGCCAGGGCGCTCAGGAACCTGGTATTACTGTCCGAGCAGCTTGAGCACGCCCTGCTGCGACTGATTCGCCTGGCTCAGCATCGCGTTCGACGCCTGGCTCAGGATCTGCGCCTTGGCGAGCGCGGTCGTTTCCGCCGAGAAATCGGTGTCCTCGATGCGGCTGCGCGCGGCCGAAAGATTGGTGGCGTTCGACGTCAGGTTGTTGATCGCCGACTGAAGACGGTTCTGCACCGCGCCGAGACCGGAGCGGAAGTTCGACACCTTGGCGATCGCCGTGTCGAAATCTTCCAGCGTCGGCGGGGTCGTCGACTGCAGCTTCTGGTTGGGAAAGTCGATGATGGTGGTCAGCGTCGAGTCGGTCTTCAGATTGCCGAACGTCATGGTGAGCGCGTCGGTGGAATAGGCGCCCGCCTGGATCTGCACGGAACCCGACGAACCCGCCGTGCCGTCGAACAGCTTCTGACCGTTGAAGGTCGTGTTGGTCAGGATCGTCGAAATCTGGGCCGAGAGCGCGTCCTGTTCGACGGTGATGCTGGTCTTGTCCTGCGCCGAATAGGTGGCGTTGGCCTTCTGCACCGACAGTTCGCGCATCCGCTGCAGCATGTTGCTGACTTCCTGGAGCGCGCCTTCGGCCGTCTGCGCCATCGAAATGCCGTCATTGGCGTTGCGCACGCCCTGATTCATGCCTCGGACCTGTGCGGTCATCGAGGACGTGATGGCCAGGCCTGCCGCGTCGTCCATCGCGGAGTTGATCCGCTTGCCCGTCGAAAGACGGTTCATCGAAACGTCGAGCCCTGTCTGGGCAGAGATCGATGCATTGGCGGCGCGTAAGGCCGAGATATTGGTGGCGATCACCGTCATGGTTGTTCTCCAAAGCTGGAGCTCTCCGCCGCCCCCAAGGCGAAGGTCGAGCTGCCACCACGGAAAACGGTCGCCTTTCGCCGCACTTTAGGAAAAAAGTGCAGCGGGCGACGAATATTTTTGGCTGCCCCCCGCCATCTCATTGAAATGGCGGGGGAACAGTTATCGGGGGTTCAGGGGATAAACCCCCAATCCGGGGCTTAGCCGAGCAGCTTGAGCACGCCCTGCTGCGACTGGTTGGCCTGGCTCAGCATGGCGGTCGACGCCTGGCTGAGGATCTGGGCCTTGGCGAGCGCGGTCGTTTCGGTCGAGAAATCGGTATCCTCGATGCGGCTCTTGGCTTCCGACAGGTTGGTCATGGTCGAGGTCGTGTTGTTGACCGCCGACTGGAGCTGGTTCTGGGTCGCACCCAGGCCGGCACGCGCCGTCGCCACCGCGCTGATCGCATCGTCATACTGGGCGAGCGTCACACCACCGACCGAGGAAGCGGTCGGCGCGGTGCCACCGGCACCACCCGTCACGGCCTTCATGGCCGCATTGCCGCCCGAGCCACCGGTGAAATCGGTCGACTTCAGCGTGACCGTATCGGCGGCGCTGGCACCGGTCTGGATGGTGAAGCCGGTCGCGGCACCCGAGTCGAACAGCTTGTTCTTGTTGAACGTGGTGTTGCCCAGCACGCTGTTGATCTGATTGGCGAGCGCCAGCTGCTCGTTGTTGATGTTGGCGGTGTCGGTGCTCTGATAAGTGCCGTTGGTCGACTGGACTTTCAGCTCGCGCATCCGCTGCAGCATGTTGTTGACTTCGTCCATCGCGCCTTCGGCGGTCTGGGCCATCGAGATGCCGTCATTGGCGTTGCGGATACCCTGCGCCATGCCGCGGATCTGCGAGGTCATCGACGAGGAAATCGCCAGGCCCGCCGAGTCGTCCGCTGCCGAGTTGATGCGCTTGCCGGTCGACAGGCGCTGCATCGACGTGCTCAGCGCATTCTGGGCCAGGTTGCTGGCGGCGGTGGAGCGCATCGCATTCACGTTCGTCGCAATAACAGTCATCGTTCTTCCTCCGAGTAGCTCGACGGGTCCCTCGCTGTCCCCTGGGACCGTCGAGCCGTCGAAGTGGAGAACGGCCGCATTCCGGCAGGATTTAGCCGCCATCCGGCAATTTTCCGCCGTAAAGTTTTGCCGGTTTTGCCGTTTACCGCGGGCGGGCGGGCGCAGGCCGGCGCGCCTGATGCGGGCGCGCGCACCCGGCCGCCCGCGCCCGGAAAAAAGTTGCCGCCGGAATTGCCGCATTAACCTGCGTTTTACCAAGGAGAGCGCATTGACGAGTCACGAAAGGACTTGTCGCCGATGCCGTCGATTCACCCCTCCCCCGCGCTGGTTAAGCAGAAATACGCGCTGATTTCCGCGTTGCGCGCCCAGGGTCTGGCCATTGCCGAACCCGGTGCCGCGCCCCAGGCCGGGGACATGTTCCTGCTGGCGAAGGGCGACACGGTCGTTCATCCGTCCCGCACGGTGATCGTCGCCGACGGCCCGGAGGCCTCGGTGGTCCCGATGCAGGGCAATTGCCCGATCACGGTCACCTATCCGGCAAACGAGTCCGGTGTCGGCAACAGCTTCGTCCGCGCGCTGGTCGCAGGCCCCGCCATGCCAACCGCCGCCGACCCGGAGAGCCTGGCCCTCTTCACCCTGGCCGAGCGCGTGGCCCAGTCGGACATCACGGTCCTGATCAACGGCCCGACCGGCACCGGCAAGGAAGTGCTGGCCCGCGCCATCCACGCCCAGTCGTCGCGCGCCACCAAGCCGTTCGTCGCGATCAACTGCGCGGCGCTGCCCGAATCCATGCTGGAGGCGCTGCTCTTCGGTCACCAGAAGGGCGCCTTCACCGGCGCGGCGCAGGCGGGCGAAGGCTTCTTCCGCGCGGCGGACGGCGGCACGCTGCTCCTCGACGAGATTGCCGAAATGCCGCTTCAGCTCCAGGCCAAGCTGCTCCGCGTGCTGCAGGAGCGCGAGGTGATCCCGCTCGGCGCGTCGATGCCGCAGTCGGTCGACGTCCGCGTCATCGCCTGCGCCAACCGCGACCTGCAGGCCGAAGTGGCCGCGGGCCGGTTCCGCGCCGACCTCTACTACCGCCTGTCGGTCTTCCCGCTGACCACCAAGTCGCTGTGCGAGCGGCGCATGGACATTCCCGCGCTCGCCGCGACGATGATCCTGCGCCACGCCGCCGGCCGCACCATGGTGCCGTGGCCGAGCACCGCCGCGATCGAGAAGCTCGCCAAGCACAATTGGCCGGGCAATGTCCGCGAACTGGAAAACGTCATCCAGCGCGCCCTGCTCTTTGCGGGCGGCGCGACCATCGAGCCCGAGCATATCGTGTTCGACCGCGCGATGGTCGCCAACGATCTGGACGACGAACCCGCGATCGGGTCGGTCGCCGAGGCGACGCTCGGCAAGGTCGTGCAGATGAGCGAATTCGCCGCGATCCGCGAGATGCTGGCCGCATGTGGCGGCAACCGGGTCGAAACCGCCAAGCGCCTGGGCATTTCGGAGCGCACGCTGCGCTACCGCCTCGCCAAGGCGCGCGAGCAGGGCGAAGAGATCATTCGTCCTTCTAGCCGGGCCATGACCGCGTGAGTGTCGGTGGTGTCGGCGGCGCGATGAGCGTCGACCGGGTGATGGCGCTTCGCGCGCAGATCCTGGAACGCAATCAAGCGCTCAAGGCGGCAAGCCAGGCCGGTGCCAACCAGGCGGCACAGGCCGCCCAGACTCAAGCTCCCGCAGCCCCGGCGACTTTCGCCGACACGCTGGAGACCGCGCTGAAGGGCGTGAACGAAGGCCAGCAGCAGGCGGCCCGCCTGTCCGAATCCTATGAACGCGGCGAAACGGTCGACATCGCGAAGGTGATGATGGCCCGCCAGCAGGCATCGGTCGGCTTCGAGGCAACGTTGCAGGTCCGCAACAAACTCCTGTCCGCCTATAAGGACATCATGAGCATGCCGGTGTAAGATGAGCACAGCCCTCACCCCCGCATCCGCCAATCCTCCTGCACCGGCCTTGCCGCCTTTGCCGGAGAAGTTCGCCAACCCGCTGCGCCAGATCAAGTCGGTCATGGCCCAGCCCGCGGTCCGCCGGTCGGCGCCCATGGCGCTGCTGATCGGGCTGATCGCCGCCGCCGCGCTTGCATGGATGGCGCTGTCCAGCCCGCCGCAAAAGACGCTGTTCGAGAATCTGTCGGACGCAGACAAGCAGGCGGTGACCTCGGCGCTGTCGACCGCGAACATCAAGAGCAAGATCGACGACGGCACCGGCGCGTTGACCGTCAACGAAGAGGATTATTCGCGGGCCCGGATGCTGCTGGCGAGCCAAGGGCTGCCGAAACAGGCCCCAGGCGGCTATGCCATCCTCGACCAGTTGCCGATGGGCGTCAGCCGCGCGGTCGAGGGCGAACGCCTTCGCCAGGCGCGCGAGAGCGAACTCGCCCGCTCGATCCAGGAGATCGACGCGGTGGCCGAGGCGCGCGTGCACCTCGCCACGCCCGACGCCTCGCCCTTTATCCGCGACAAGTCCTCGCCCTCGGCTTCGGTGGTGCTGAAGCTCAACGCCGGGCGCTCGCTGTCGGAATCGCAGGTCCAGTCGATCGTCAATCTCGTCGCCTCGTCGGTGCCGGGCATGAAGCCCGAGGACGTGACCGTGGTCGACCAGATGGGCGGCCTGCTGTCCAAGAAGGGTGCGGACGGCGCGAGCGGCGACGATCGCCGCATCGAGTTCCAGCGTCGCCTGGAAGAGAAGTACCGCACCCAGCTGATCCAGCTGCTGACCCCGCTGGTCGGCGCGGGCAACTTCACCGCCGAGGTGCAGACCGAGGTCAATCTGGACGAAACCAGCGCGACCCGCGAACGCTATGACAAGGACGGTGCGCTGCGCGCCGAAACCGGCAACTGGACCGGCAACCAGAAGGACCCGACCACGCCCGGCGGCATCCCCGGTGCGCTGTCCAACACGCCGCCGCCCGCCAGCACGCTGCAACAGCCGCAGCCCGCGAACGGCGCGAACGGTGCGCCGCCTGCCGATGGCAAACCGGTCGCCGGTGGCCCGGGCGTCAATCCCGAGAAGCAGTCCGATGCGTTCCAGCGCGCCTATGACCTGAACAAGGAAGTGTCGGTCACCCGCGCCGCGCCGGGTTCGATCAAGCGGCTGACCGTCGCCGTCCTGCTGCGCGATCCCGCCACGGGCAAGCGCAGCCAGATGGAGATCAACCAGATCTCCGACCTGGTGAAGTCGGCGGTCGGCTTCGACCAGCAGCGCAACGACAATGTGACCGTGATCAGCCGCAAGTTCGCCGATGCCGGCGTCGAGGAAAAGCGCGCCTGGTACGACAATAGCTGGATGCCGGTGGCGGCGCGCAACGCGACCGCACTGGTTATCGCGCTCCTCGTCCTGCTGTTGGGTGTCCGCCCGCTGGTCAAGGCGATGACGAAGAAGAAGGATGAGGCCGATACCAAGGCGCTGGCCATGGGCGCCGCCGACGGCGCGACCGGCCAGCCCGGCCAGATCATCACCACGGCGGATGGCTCGAAGATGGTCGTGAATCCCGAAGGCACGGCCGTGCCGCTCGACGCCGCCGCGCTGGCCGCGCTGACCGCCGCCGGGATCGACGTCGCCAAGATGAACCCCGCGCTGACCCAGGATGGCCTCGAATACATGGCGCAGCTGCGGCCCGTGACGCTGGACGATATCGAACAGTCGACCCATCTGAACGAGCGTATCGTCAAGGTGCGCGGGTTCACCCGCGACAATCCGGCCCGCGCCGCACTCGCCATCCGTGACATGATCCGTACTTCGGAAGAGGAAGCCGCGTGACGACTGGTGCCGACTCCCCGCGCAGCTATACCGGTGTCGAGCGGGCCGCTGTCCTGATGATGCTGGTCGGCGAGGCCGAGGCCGCCGCCATCCTGCAGAAACTGGACCCGGAGGAAGTCCGCGAGCTGGGCCGCGCGATGTATTCCATCGCCGATGTCAACGAGAGCGAGGTCGACGCCGTGCTCGACAATTTCGTCGGAGCGGCCCGCGCCCGCAACTCGATCGCCTTCCAACCCAAGCCGATCGTGGAAAAGATGATGAACCGCGCGCTCGGCCCCGAACGGGCCGACAGCGTGCTGTCGCGCATCACGCCGGCCGAGGCGCAGTGCGAGATCGACATGCTCAAATGGCTCGACGCCGGCGACATCGCCAAGATCGTCGAGAAGGAACACCCCCAGATCGGCGCGGTGATCATCGCCAATTGCGATCCGGCGGTCGCGGGCCAGGTGCTCGAACTGCTGCCCGAGGTCATGCAGCCCGACATCCTGCACCGCGTCGCCCGGCTGGGCCCGGTGACGCCGCAGGCGGTCGAGACGCTGAACGCCGTCCTGCAACGCCGTAGCGGCGGCGGCAATGGCGGCGGCAACGGCCTGGCCATGGGCGGATCGCGCGAAGCCGCCAAGATCCTGTCGAGCGCGCGCAAGGCGACCGAACAGCGGGTCATGCCCAAGCTGTTCAAGATCGACCGCGACGTCGCCAAGCAGATCGAGGAGGCGCTGTTCATCTTCGAGAACCTGCTGGAGATGGACGACAAGAATCTCGGCACCCTCATCCGCAACGTCGATGGCGAAGTGCTCATCCGCTCGCTCAAGGGCGCGGACGAGGCGGCGCGCGAACGCTTCCTGGGCTGCATGTCGTCGCGCGCGGCGGCGGGCATCCGCGACGAAATGGAAGGTCGCGGGCCGATGAAGCTGTCGGAAGTTCTGGAGGCGCAGAAGGCGATGATCGCCGTCGCGCGCAACCTGGCCAAGGAAGGCACCATCATGATGGGCGGCGGGGAGGACGATTATGTCTGATTTCGTCGCGGGCTTCTCGGCCCGGCAGAATGCGGCCGCCGCCGCGCTGCAACAGGCCTTCACCCCGCCGGGCGGCTTTGCCCGCACCGACTTGCCGGGCTTGGCGGGTCTGGGCATCGACCTGGGTTCGGGGCCGATCTCGTTCCGGGCGCGCTCGCCCATGCCGGGCGGCCAGTCCGCCGCCGAACCGGCGGGCGAGGTCAAGCCGCGCCATTTCCACCCGGTCAACCGCGCCGAGGACCCGACCGACGGCTGGGACCCCTTTGCCGCGTGCGAACCCGGCGCCGATCCCGCCACCGATCCAATCGCGATGGCGCGTGCCGCCGGTCATGCCGAGGGTTATGCCGAAGGTGTCGAGGCCGCCACCGCCGAGTTTCAGGCGCTAGCCGCCGGGCAGGCACGCGACAGCCAGCTGCTCGACGGTATCACCCAGGCGCTGGCCGCACGCATCGATCGCGAGCTGATCGCGGGACAGCTGCGCCACACGGTCATGGCGCTCGTCACCCGGCTGGTGGGCGAGATCGGCATCGATGCCGACCGGCTGACCGCCCGGATCGAGGGTGCGGTCGACCTGCTGACCGATGCGCAGGAATCGGCGATGCTGCGCGTCCACCCGGACGATGTCGCGCTGCTCGACGGTCGCCTGCCGCAGACCATCTTCCCGGTCGGCGACCCGACCATCGAGCGCGGCAGCTTCGTGCTGGAAAGCGCCTCCACCATCGTCGAGGACGGCCCGCGCCTGTGGCTCGACCAGCTCGCCGCCGTCATGGACAAGGTGCCCGTTCCCCAATGCTGAACCGCTTCGCCGCCGATTATCTGGATACGCTGGCGAGCGCGCATTTCGCGCCGCGCGCCACGGTCTGCGGCCGCCTGTCATCCTATGACGGGCTGTTGATGGAAGCGGTCGGCCTGTCGCTGCCGGTCGGCACGGTCTGCGCCATCGGCGACGATCCCGAGACGCGCGTCGAGGCCGAGGTGATCGGGTTTCGCAACGGCCGCACGCTCCTGATGAATCTGGGCGGTCCCGCCGCGCTCCTTCCCCGTGCGCCGGTGCGTCCGCTCGGCGCGCCGGGCGAGGCCGAGGTCGGCGCAGCGATGCTCGGCCGCGTGGTCGACGGGTCGGGCAAGCCGATCGACGGCCTGGGTCCCATTCGCGGCGCGGGCCGCTGGCCGCTGGCGGGCAAGATGCAGTCGCCGCTCGATCGCGGCCGGGTGCGCGAGCCGCTGGACGTCGGGGTGCGTGCGATCAACGGCCTGCTGACCATCGGCCAGGGCCAGCGCGTCGGCATCATGGCGGGATCGGGCGTCGGCAAATCGGTGCTGCTGGGCATGATGGTCCGCGCCGCGCGCGCCGATGTCATCGTCATCGGCCTGATCGGCGAACGCAGCCGCGAGGTCGCCGACTTCCTGGAGACCAAGGTCGCAGGGGAGGCTCGCGCGCGCTCGGTCGTGGTCGCGGTGCCCGCCAACCATTCGCCGGTGCTGCGCATTCGCGGCGCCCTGCGCGCCACCGCCATTGCCGAGGCCTTCCGTGCCGAGGGCAAGAAGGTCCTGCTCATCATGGATTCGCTGACTCGCGTCGCCCATGCGGGGCGCGAGATCGGGCTGGCGCTGGGCGAACCCGCCTCCGCGCGCGGCTACCCGCCGTCCGCCATCGCTATGCTGCCCAATCTGATCGAACGCGCGGGCGCCGATGCGCATGGCACCGGTTCGATCACCGCCATCTACACGGTGCTGGCGGACGGCGACGACGGCAACGACCCGGTCGTCGACTCGGCCCGCTCGATCCTGGACGGGCATATCGTGCTCAACCGCCATCTGGCCGAGCGCGGTGTCTATCCGGCGATCGATATCGGTCCTTCGGTCAGCCGCGTGATGACCGATATCGTCGGCAAGCCGCATGCCATGGCCGCGCGCACGCTGCGCCGTCACCTGGCGACCTATGAGGAGAATCGCGACCTGGTGCTGATGGGCGCTTACCGCGCCGGCGCCGATCCCGCGATCGACGCCGCCATCGCCTGCCATCCGGCGGTGATGGAATATATCCGCCAGGATGCCGACGAGATCGTGCCGCTCGACCATGCGGTCGAGGAGCTGGTCGGCGTCTTCGGCCAGCCCGGCCTCTGACCCGAAGGTAAGCTGACATGGCCTCCCGGCAACAGACGATGCTGAACCGGCTCCACCGGGTCCGCACGTTGCAACTCAACCTGACCCGTGCCGACGAAGCCCGCGCGCAGGAGCGGGTCGCGACCGAACAGCAATTGTCGCAGCGTATCGCCCAGTTGGTCGAGGCGGTGTCGCCCATCGCCGCGCCCGCCACCGCCGCCGCTTCGTTGATGGCGAGCGCGCATTTTCGCGGCCGCCTGCTCGAATCGGCGGAGGCTGCCGCCTCGCGCGTCACCGTCGCCGAGCGGCGCGCGGAGCAGGCCGCCGAGCAGACGCGCGAAGCCAAGCGCGATCAGACCGCCGTCGAAAAGCTGCTGGAACGGGCCCGTGCCGCCGCGATCCGTGCCGAAATGCGCGCGCTGGAGGACATGCCTGCCGCCGGTCCGCGCCGCTCGCAAAACCGGCATGATCCTTGCTGATGCTGGCCTGTCATGTCAGCCATTTCATCTTTCCTTGCGCCCGACGCACCGCCGCCCAGCCGGACGGCATCGGCCCGAACGCGCCCCGATGGCGGCACGGTGACCGGCCAACCCACGAGTTTCGCTGACTTTTTGAACGCCAAGTCGAATGCGGCCATCCCGGCCGACGACAAGGCCGTCCATATCGTCGGCCGGGCGCTGGCCGATGGCGACGCGGATCGGGACGACACGCCGGCAACCGCCGACGGCGAAGCGGCAGCGCAACCCGGCAACGTCTTGCCGACCCCAACCTTGCCCCTGCCCTTGCCGGTCACGCCCGATCCAACCACGCCTGTGGCGGCGGCGGACAGCCCGGTAACGGTGACGGTCGCCAGCGCCACCGTCGCGGTCACGACGACCCGCGCCGCGCCGTCGCTCGCGCCGCAGCCTGTCTCTGCTTCACCGTCGCCGGGCGACGCGACAGGTTTGCCGTCGCCCGACATGGCCCTGCCGTTGGTCGACGCCCAGCCGCCCCGTCCGGCCACGAACCTGATTGATGCAGCTTCTAGCTTGGTCGAATCCATGCCAGCACGTCCGGCCGTCAGCCCCATCAACGCGCTACCCGTGCCGCCGTCGGTGGTCGTCCCGCTCGACGCCAGCACCACGGCCAGCCCCGCGATCGACCCGACGATTCTGCAAACACTGCGCCAGACGACGGCGTTGCCGACCACCGCCGCCGCCCTCGCGACGACGCCTGCGTTCCGGCTGGTCGCGATGCCGATGGCGGCACCAACCGAGCCGACAGCGACGACGCCTAGCCTGCCGAGCGGTCCGCTGACCGTGACCCAGCCTGCCCAGGCCAGCGCGACCATCGGTTTGCTGGCGGCGGTGATGCCCCAGACCGTGCCACCCGCCACACTGTCCGCACCGGACCGCGCCGCCGCGCCGCTCGACAGCCAGACCGTCACGGCAACCACCCCGCCGCTCGCCATGACGCCCCTGCCCAGCGGTCCGCTGACCGTGACCCAGCCGGGCCAGGCGTCGGCCATGGTCGGGATGCTGGCGGGGGCGCTGCGCGACCGGTCGACGACAAAGGGGCGCGACGAGGACCCGATCGACGGCCTCACGACCGCTACGACGAGCACCTTCAATCCCACCGCGCTGGCGACCGGCGAGATGGCGCGTCCCGTGACCGCCACCGGCGCGGCCGATCAAAAGCCGCTCGACATGACGCAGGCGCATTGGCCGCAGGGCATGATCGAACGCATCGACCGGATGCGCGAGGATGCCGCCACCGCCGATACGCGGATTCAGCTGTCACCCGATGCGCTGGGCGGGATCGCGGTCGCGATTCGCCATGACGCGGGCGGCACGCATCTGCACTTCACCGCCGAGCAGGCGCAGACCGCCACGATGCTGGCCGATGCCCATGCGACACTGGCCCGGCTGGCCGAGGACAAGGGGATGCGACTCGGCGACACGGCCGTCGCGACGGGCGGCATGGCGGGGTCCGATATGGGCCAGTCGATGCGCGACCAGCGCGCGCCCGCCCAGCCCGTGCCCGTGATGCCGACCCGGCCGCGCAGCCCGGATACCAGTCTTTCCGACGAGGCGGAGGCCGGATCGTCCGCCACCGCCTCTCCCACCACCCCATCCACCCGAATCGCCTGAGGAACTGAGCAATGAGCGACGCGAAAGACACATCCGCCGAGGACGCGCCCAAGAAGAAGAAGGGCAAACTCGGCAAGATCATCATCATGGTCGTCGGCGTGCTCGTCCTGCTGGGCGGCGGTGTCGGCGCGGGCCTCTATGCCGCCAGCTCCGGGCTGATCGGCGGCCATGGCGGCTCCGAGAAGGACAAGGCCGCCAAGGAGGAAGCCGAGGCCGATGCCAGCCATCCGGGGCCCAAGCTGGTTCCCAAGTCCGAGCAGAAGCGTGCCGGGGCCGAGGGTGAGGGCGGCGAAGGCGGTCATGGCGGCGGCGAAGGTGGCGGCCATGGCGAAGGCGGCGAAGGCGGCGACAAGCACGAGAATGTCGGCATGAAGACGCCGGTCGGCGACGGCGGCGAGCGTTATGCCTCCAATTATTACCAGCTGCCCAAGGACTTCACCTCGAACCTGCGCGATTCGGTGCATATCGTCCAGGTCGGCCTCGCCGTCTCGACCCCGTATGACGATACGGTCATCAACAATCTGAAGACCAACGACCTGGCGGTCCGCTCGGCGATCCTGATGACCCTGGGCGATGCCAGCGAGGACATGGTGACCTCGGGCGATGGCAAGCGCCAGCTGCAACGCCGCCTGGTGGACTCGATCAACGAGATTCTTCGCCAAAAGGAGGGATTCGGCGGCATCGCTAACGTCTACTTTACCAATTTCGTTGTTCAGTGAGGCATGGTTAACGCCGCCCCTCAGGTTGAACGACGCGAACGCGCCCGTGATCAGTATGTCGCTGATCACGGCGTGCTGGGTTCGCACAAGATCAATCCGTTCGGCGACCTTCACACGATGCAGCATCTGTCCGCGCGCCTGGCGCGGACGTTGCGCGGATTGTTCGAATCGCTCCTGCGCGAGGAACTGCGCTGCTGGGCCGAGCCGCTGGTCGTCCAGCGCTTTTCCGATTACCGGGCCGAGCGTGGCGACGGCCTGAGCGCTTGGCTGCCCATGGTCATGACGTCGATGAACGGCATGACCAACGATGCCCAGGCCCTGATCGTCATCGAGGGCGGTTTCGGCCTGTCCCTGATCGACCTGTTCTTCGGCGGCACCGGCGCGGTGCCCGATCCGCTGCCGCCCGAATTCTCGCCCGCGGCCGAGGCGATGGTAACCCAGCTGGGCGACATGATGGCGACGCCGATGCGCAACGCCTGGGAATCGCTCGCCCGGCTCGACTTCCGCGCCGGTCGCCCCGAATCCTCGCCCGCCCTGCTGTCGGGGATCGAGGCCGAGGACGCGATGATCGTCACCCGTTTCGGCATCGCGCGGCAGGACCGCCGCCCCTCGATGCTCGACATCCTCTATCCGGTCAGCGCGCTGAAGCCGCATGGCTCCGCCCTGACCGGCAAGGTCGTCGACAAGCAGGGCGAGGCGCATCCCACCTGGCGCGGCGACCTGACCCGTGCGGTCATGACCGTGCGCTTCCCGGTCCGCTCGGTCCTGGCCGAACCCGTCGTGCCGCTCAGCCGCCTGATGGAGCTGAAGACCGGCGACGTGATCCCGATCAGTTTCGGCCCGGAAGTGCCGGTGATGGTCGGTGGCGACCTGCTCGGCACGGGCACCGTCGGCACCTCCAACGGCCGCGCCGCGGTCCAGCTTACCTCGCTTGCCCGCCCGCCCGAGGCGATCGCGCAATCCTATGAAGGACATCACGAATGAACGACATGGCCGGGGGTTTCCCCGTCGACACATCGGTCGCGGCCAATTTCCGGCTGCTTCAGGATGTCGACGTCAAGCTGACCGTGGAGATCGGCTCGACCCAGCTGTCGCTGCGCGAGTTGCTGGCGCTGTCCGAATCGAGCGTCATCGAGCTGGACCGCCAGGCCAATGAGCTGCTCGACGTGCTGGTCAACGGCACGCTGATCGGCCGCGGCGAGGTGGTGACGGTCGGCGACCGCTTCGGCGTGCGCATGACCGAGCTGGTCAACCCCGACAAGCGCGGCTGATCCATCCCATGCTCTGGTCCTATATCCTGAAACTGGTCGTCCTGCTGCCGCTGATCTGCGGCCTGATGATCGGGTGCCTGTACCTCTGGCGGCGGCTGGAAAGCCGGATGCCGGGGCGGCCCGCGACGCGGCTGATCCAGGTCCGCGAGACGATGATGATCTCACCCGGCCTGCGCCTGGCGGTCATCGAGTTCGAGGGGCGCAACCTGCTCGTCTCGGTCGGGCGCGGCGGTGTCCAGCTGGTCGACAAGGTCGAGGGCAAGGGCCCCGCGACGCCGGTCACGCCGACGCCGATGGAGCCAATGACCGCGCGCGGCCGTGACTTCGTGTCGCGCTTCGCACCCAAGAAGTTCGACCAGTGAGCATTTCCGTCACCCGCCGGGGCACCGGCCCCGCGCTGATCCGCACGCGCCAGGACGCACGCCCTTCGCGCAGTCTGAAGCCGCTGTGGATACTCCTCGCCCTGCTGCTGGCCTTCGTCATCGCGATGCCCGCCTTTGCCCAGGCGACGCCCGCCGCCGCCGCACCGGTCGCGACCCCGGCCGCCGCTCCGGCTCCCGGAGTAGGCGACGCGGTCGATCGCGCGATCGGCCAGCTGGGCGGCGGCGCCAATGGCGGTTCGGGATCGCTGAGCCTGTCGCTCCAGGTCCTGATCATCATGGGCCTGCTGACGATCCTGCCGGGCATCATCCTGATGATGACCAGCTTTACCCGGATCGTCATCGTGCTCGCCATCCTGCGCCAGGCGCTGGGCCTGCAACAGACCCCGCCCAATCAGGTGCTGATCGGCCTGTCGGTCTTCCTGTCGCTGTTCATCATGGCGCCGACCATCAACCAGATGAACACGCAAGCCATCCAGCCCTATGCCGAGGGCAAGCTGCCCGGCACCGAGATGATCAAGGCCGCCGGCGCGCCGCTCCACGCCTTCATGGCCAAGCAGACCCGGATCAAGGACGTGACGATGTTCGCCGAAATGGCGAAGTCGGGCCCCTATGCCAGCCCCAACGACATCCCCTATTCGGTGCTGCTCCCCGCCTTCGTCACCTCGGAGCTGAAGACCGCGTTCCAGATCGGCTTCCTGATCTTCCTGCCCTTCATCGTCATCGACCTGGTGGTCGCCACCGTCCTGATGGCGCTGGGCATGATGATGCTCTCGCCCTCGATCATCTCGCTGCCGTTCAAGCTGCTGCTGTTCGTGCTGGTCGACGGATGGGCGCTGACCATGGGCAGTTTGGCCAACAGTTTCGCGACTTAAGGAACGCTCGCTGTTCCTCCCCTGCAAGGGGAGGAATGGTTGGAATGGCCCGATGGAAGCCCTTCGTTAACCAATCTCAACCATAATCCGTGCCAGCCCGAAGCGATGCCAAGGGTCATGCAAACACCCCCTATGGGATGAAGACCGCATCATGGACGCCGAATATTTCCTGACGCTGGCCAACCAGACCATGTGGGTGCTGGCGCTCGCCGCCGCGCCGATCCTGTTGCCGGTGCTGGTGTCGGGCTTGGTCATCGGCATGGTGCAGGCCGCGACCTCGATCAACGAGCAGACCCTGTCCTTCGTGCCCAAGCTGATCGTCGTCGCCGTCTCGATCCTGATCTTCGGCAGCCTGATCATGGGCCTGCTGAGCGACTTTACCGTCAGCATGTTCGAGCGCATCCCGGACCTGGTCAAGTAATCGCATGCTGGGCTTCGGCCTCTCGATCGAGCCACAGGCCTGGGCGATCCTGTTCATCATGATCCGGGTCGGGGCGGCGTTCATCACCGCGCCCGTGTTCGGCGCGGTGTCGATCCCCCTGCCCGTGCGCATCAGCCTGGCCGGGGCCATCGCCTTTCTGGTCAACATGGCGCACCCCGTCGTGCCGCCGCCCGTGATCTTCGCGGTCCCCACCATCATGGCCGTCGTCGCCGAGGCGATCGTGGGCCTGGCGCTCGGCCTGATCCTGCAGGTCGCCTTCACCGCGCCCCTGGTCGCCAGCGAGCTGATCGGCGGGTCGATGGGCATCAACTTCGCCGCCACGATCGATCCGCTCAACGGCCGGTCGACCCAGGCGCTGGGCCAGTTCTTCACGGTGATGCTGACCCTGTTGTTCCTGTCGGTCGACGGGCACCTCGTCTTGGTCGACACGATCGTCAAAAGCTACACCGCACTCCCGCCCGGCCAGGCCTGGATGGGTCCGGCGCAGTTTCGGGCGATCGCGCTGTTCGGCTCCTATGCGTTTCTGGCGGGGCTGTTACTGGCACTGCCGGTCGGGTTCCTGCTCCTGTGCCTGAACCTCGTCATGGGGATGATGAGCCGCGCGGCCCCCTCGCTCAACCTGTTCTCGGTCGGCCTGCCCGCCTCGCTGACCATCGGCGTCATTGCCATCGCCATCGCCTTTCCCGCCATGGGTGACTATATGCTGGTCATCATCCGCGAGGGCCTTGCCGCCACCGAAACGCTGGTGCTCGGCTGATGTCGGAGGGCGGCGAAAAGACAGAAGCCCCAACCCAAAAGCGCCGCCAAAAGGCGCGCGAGGATGGGCAGATCCTGCGCAGCAAGGACCTTGCGGCGGCGCTGGTGATGATGGCGGGTATCGCCTGGCTGATGTTCGCAGGGCCGACGCTGATCGGCGCGTGCAAGGCGGTGATGGCGACGAGTTTTCAGTTCACCCATGCCGATGTCGAGGATTTCGAGCCCTTCCGCCCGCTGGTCGAGGCGGGGTGGAAGATCCTGCCCTCGATGGCATCGCTGTTCGCGGTCACCGTCGTCGCGACCATCGCGTCGCAGGCGGGCCTCGGCTCGCTGCAATTCAATCCCAAGGCGATCGCGCCCAAACCGTCCAAGCTGAACCCCGCCTCGGGCCTGAAGCGCATCTTCGGGCCGCAGGGGTGGACCGAACTCGGCAAGTCGCTGGTGAAGGTCGTGCTGCTCGGCGCGATCGGCGCGTATATGCTGTGGCGCACCACGCGTCCGACGCTGGGCCTGGCGCAGAGCGACATCAACGGCGCGATCGGCGAGCTGGGCGGCACCTTCATCACCATCCTGCTGGTGATGGGGTTCGGCCTGATCCTGATCGCCGGGTTCGACGTGCCGATCCAGATCTTCCAGCTGTTCTCCAAGCTGAAAATGACCAAGCAGGAGATCAAGGACGAGCATAAGGAAGCCGAAGGCAGTCCCGAGGCCAAGGGGCATATCCGCGCCAAGCAGCGCGAGATGTCGCAGCGCGCGGTGCGCGCGGCGGTCAAGGAAGCGCATGTCATCCTGACCAACCCGACCCATTTCGCCGTCGCGCTGCGCTACGAGCGCGGCCAGGACGAGGTGCCGGTGGTGGTGGCCAAGGGACGCGGGGCGACCGCGCTGGCCATTCGCGAACTCGCCGCCGAGCTGGATACGCCGGTGCTCGAATATCCGCAGCTGGCCCGTGCGGTCTATTATACCAGCCGCGAGGGCCAGGAAGTTCGCCCCGACCTGTATCAGGCGATCGCGGTCGTCCTCGCCTTCGTCTTCGGCCTCAACGCCGGGGCGGGCGGCACGTCGCAGCCGCCGGTCGAGGTGCCGGTCGGCGCCCGCTTCGACGAAAACGGCGTCGCCCAGTGACGGGTTCGCTCACCCTGAAACTATTCGGTTCGTCGCATCCCGCTAAATCTTCGCGGCGGCGGGCCGTTAACGATGGTGAACCCGTGTCGGAGCCCCGTCGATGACCACCATTTCCTCGACTTCCTCAGCGTCGTCGACCCCGACGCCGACACCATCGACGACAGACGCGACCAAAACCGCCGCACAGGCGCTGTTCAATTCGTTGCAGGCCGGCTCGGGCATCGACCTGTCTACGCTGGTCCCCGGATTGATCCAGGCCCAGTTCGCCAGCCGCAACGCCGCCCTGAAGGCGAAGGCGGACACCTTGACCGCGCAGATTTCGGCGACCTCGACGATCATGAGCTCGATCACCGACTTCGCCAGCTCGCTCGCGTCGATCGCCAGCGGCGGTACGCTGGCGACGCAGGCGACCAGCAGCAATTCGTCCGTGCTGAGCGTGACGACCCAGGCGGGCGCGAAACTGTCCGGCCTGTCCAAGTCGATCACGGTCAGCGCGCTTGCGACCGCGCAGACCAGCGTCACCAAGAACAGCTATGACCGGACCGCCTCGATGGGCACCGGCAAGCTGACCATCCAGGTCGGATCGAACACGGCGGTCGACGTCAGCTTCGCGGACGGATCGAACCCGACGATCGACCAGGTCGCGTCGCAGATTAACGCGGCCAAGACCGGCGTGACCGCCTCGGTCATCTCCGACGTCAACGGCAAGGCCTATCTGTCCTTCACCGGCCCTACCGGCTCGGCCAACAGCTTCACCATCAGCGCGACGGAGGGCAATCAGGCGGGCCTGTCCAATTTCGCGGTGGGCAATAACGCGACCACCACGAACAACGTCTCCACCGCGGCCAATGCTCAGATGAAGGTCGACGGCGTGTCGATCCAGCGTGCCAGCAACAGCTTCAGCGATCTGGTGCCGGGCGTCGTCATGACGCTGAACGCGGTGTCGACCGCGGCCGTCTCGCTGACCGGCACCACGCCGACCGACGCGCTGACCTCGATCGTCTCGCAGTTCGTCACGACCTATAACGACAAGATCGGCGAGTTGAACAAGGAGCTCGATCCCCAGAATGGCGACCTGCGCTCCAATGTGGCGGCGCGCTCCCTGGCCCTGTCGCTGGGGCGGCTGACCACGGCGAAGATCGTCCCCGGCGACCCCAATTCGCCGGGCCCGAAGACGCTGGCCGATCTGGGCGTGGGCACCAACAAGGACGGCACGCTGAAGGTCGATGCGACGCGGCTCTCGAAGGTGATCGCGCAATATCCCGATGCGGTGGAACAGATGTTCCAGTCGAGTGGCGACAATCTGATCGGCCTGTCGGCGCAGCTGAACAGCATCCAGATGTCGGCGACCAGCACCATCTATGGCCTGGGGGCGACGGCGAAGCAGTTGAACCAGGATCAAAGCGCCAACACGCTGGCCCAGAGCAATCTGGCCGATGACCAGAGCAGCGCCCAGGATCGGATGACCGCGCAGTTCTCGGCGATGAACGCGCGCGTCGCCAGCTACAAGTCGACGCAGAGCTTCATAGACCAGCAGGTCAAGATGTGGACGAAAAGCAACTGATATGGGTTACGCAACCGGACTGCTCGCTGACCCTGCGGCCACCTATCGCCAGATCGACGTCGTCGGTCGCACCGCGACCGCGGACGGGCCCGAACTGGTCCAGCTTCTGTACGAGGAACTCATCTCGTCGCTCCGCTCGGCCGCCTGGGCGACCGAACATGGCCAGCTCGCGCGTAAGAGCGAGCGGGTAACGCGCGCCACCGCGATCCTGTTCGCGCTGGAGGCCGGGCTCGATTTCGAGAATGGCGGCGACATATCGATCACCTTCGCCAAGCTTTACACGGGCGCGCGGCGGCAGATCGTCGAGGGTTCGCTCGACCAGAATCCGCAGGTCTTCCGCGACGTCGCCGCCAGCATCGCTGACATCGCCGAGGCATGGGAAACCGTGCGCCAGATGAACAAGAAGAAGGCGGTATAAGGGGCGGCTCCGTTCCGCGCGAGGGGACCGTCGGCCCCGGCCCGCCCCTTACCGCCGGAACCAGTGGCGCTGGACGAAATAGATGACGATCCCCGCCGCGATGGCGGCGCACGATCCCAGGATCGCGTCGAACGCCCAGGGCTCCTCGGCATAGGGCAGGTTCTTGACGTTCATCCCGTACAGCCCGGTGATGAAGGTCAGCGGCAGGAACACCATCGCGACGATCGAGATGAGCAGCGCGCGATTGTCGATCTGCTCGGCGCGCATGTCGCTGAGCGTTTCGTGGATCAGCGCGGCGCGTTCGCGGATCGATTCCAGCTCCTCGGCCATGCGCGCCGCCCGGTCGGCGGCGGCGGACAGGTGCAGCCGGTCGTCATCGGCCAGCCAGTCTCCGGGCAGCGCCGCCAGCTTTTCCAGCGCCGCCCGCTGCGGATTGAGGAAGCGGCGATAGCCGATTGCGGCGACGCGCACCCGGCTGACCGTGCGGCGCAGCTGGAAGACGCGGTGTTCGTCCAGCTGCTCCTCGCATCCGTCAAGTTCGTCGCCCAGATTGGCGACATCCGGGTCCATATCGCTGGTGATCGCGGTGGCGAAGGCGGTGATCAGGTCGCCCGGATCGGCGACCCGGCCCTCCTCCACCTCCTTGCGCACCGTGTCGACCGCCACCAACGGGCGGCGGGTGACCGAATAGACCTTGCCCTTCACCGCCCAGATGCGGACCGAGGCGAGCATGTCCGACCCGTCCAGCGGCTCGCTGCTCCGCCCGCGCAGGTTCAGGAACGCCCCCTCGCCCACCGCCTCGCAGCGCGGCCGCGTCTCGGTCGCGGTCAGCGAGTCGATGACATAATCCGCCAGATGCGCCGAATCGCGCAGCCAGCGCTGCGCCACCGCGTCATTGGTTTCCAGATGCACCCAGACCAGCCGCGCCTTGGCCTCCACCGCCTCGCGGATCGGGATGGGGGCGGCATGGCCCTGATCGATGCGATAGGCAAAGCCGGTCATGCGGAAACGTCCATGGCGAGGTCGACGATCTGCCCCTCGCCCGGTTCCGCCGGAAGCGCGTCGCAGGCGATCCGCACCGCATCGGCGCGGGCGCGGTCGAGAATGGCGGGCGGCACATCGGCGCGGTGATAGACCCGGTCGGCGGCGGCGAGCGCCCGCGCCTGGCGCAGGGTCAGGTCGTCCGGGTCGGTCGAGGTGAGGACGAACGCCTCGACCTTTGCCGCCGGGCGGGCGGCCTGCGACAGCCAGCCATCGACATCGGTCTGTTCCGCCAGCGGATCGAGTGCGCCGCCCGGCGACAGCGCTGCACCGATCGCCCGCCGCCGCTCCGCCCCATCGGGAAAGCGGGCGCGCAGGGCGCTTCGGGCGGCATAAAGCCCCTCGGCCAGCGTACCCAATCCGGCCGGGAGCAACGTCTCCAGCCGCTGGCGCAGCGCCGCCGCCAGCCCCGCCGACACGCCGCCGGTGCCGATCGCGACGATCACCGGCCCCCGCTCGACGATGGCGGGCAGGGTGAAGTCGCACGCTGCCGGACGGTCGACCGCGTTGACCAGCACGCCGCGCGCCTTCAACCGCGCGATGGCGGCTTGCGCTTCGGCCTCATCCTCGATCGCGACGATGGCGAGCGCGGCCTGCGCGTCCTCGCCGACGACCAGCGCCCCGGCACGGTCGAGCAGTCGCCGCTTGGCCTCGGCGGGTTCGCCCTCGCCGACCAGAATGACCGGGCGACCATTCAGCCGGACGAACAGCGGCAGGCTGTTGAGACTCACCTATTCCTCCCCTGTAAGGGGAGGGAGACCAGCGAAGCTGGTGGAGGGGTGTCCTGCTATCGAGAGGGGTGACACCCCTCCGTCAGGCCTGACGGCCTGCCACCTCCCCTTACCGGGGAGGAAGGCCGCAGGCGCTGGCATCACTTCTTCAGCCACTCCGGCACACGCTCGGCGGCAATGATCGTCTCGGCGGCGATGCGGTCGGCGACGACGGCGAAGCGGTCCCCCTCGACCATGACCTCGGGCACCAGCGGGCGGCTATTATAGGTCGACGCCATGGTCGCGCCATAGGCACCCGCCGTGCGGAACACGGCGAGGTCGCCCGACTTCACCGCGTCGATCTCGCGGTTCATGCCGAAGGTATCGCCCGTCTCGCACACCGGGCCTGCGATATTCGCCATCATCGTCTCGCCGGTCGGGCGAACCGCGACGAAGTCATGATGCGCGTCATACAGCGCAGGCCGCATCAGGTCGTTCATCGCCGCATCGACAATAACATACGGATTGGCGACGCCGGGCTTCACCCAGACCACCTCGGTCGCGAGAACCCCGGCATTGCCCGCGATCACCCGGCCGGGCTCGAACATCAGCTCGACATCCCAGTCCTTCGTCACGCGCGCGACCATCTCGCCATAAGCGGCGGGTGCGGGCATCACGTCGCCCGGCTTGTAGGGCACGCCCAGACCACCGCCTAGGTCGACGCGGGTGATGCGGTGCCCCGCCCCGCGCAGCTCGGCGACCAGCTCGCCGACGCGCTTATAGGCGGCCTCCAGCGGGGCGAGGTCGCCCAGCTGGCTGCCGATGTGGCAGGCGACGCCCTTCAGGTCGATGCCGGGCAGGCCCGCCAGACGGTCGAACATGCCCAGCGCCTGGTCGATCGGCACGCCGAACTTGTTCTCCTTGCGGCCCGTGGAGATCTTCGCGTGCGTGCCCGCATCGACGTCCGGGTTCACGCGCAGCGTGGCGGGGGCGACCAGCCCGCGCTCATGCGCCAGTTCGGCAAGGACCGCGCCCTCTTCCTCCAGCTCCAGGTTGAACTGGCCGATCCCGGCTTCCAGTGCGGCGACCAGCTCGGCCCGCGTCTTGCCAACGCCCGAGAAGACGATGTCCTCCGCCTTCATGCCCGCCGCCAGCGCACGACGCATCTCGCCAACCGAGACGACGTCCGCGCCGTAACCCTCATCGGCCAACACGCGCAGCACGGCGAGGTTCGGGTTCGCCTTGATCGCATAGGCGAGGTGCACGCGCGGCAGGGCGCTCAGCCCCTCGCGGAACACCTGCGCATGACGGCGGAAGGTCGAGGCCGAGTAGATATAGACCGGCGTGCCGACTTCGGCGGCGATCCGGGATACGGGCACGTCCTCCACATGGAGTTCGCCGTTCGAAAAGTGAAAATGGTCCATCAGCGGGGGGGCAAATCGAATTCGTCCGAACGCCGATCCTGCGACTGGGTCATCAGTTCGTCGGAACGCTGCGGGCGTTGTTGGGGGGTGGCCGTCAGCAATTGCTGCGGCGTCGGGGTCGCGGTGGCGCCGCGCGGCGCGACCGGCAGGCTCTCGCCCTTGGCCGGTTGCAGCCGGTTGGCCGCGCCACAGCCGGTCAGCGCCAGCGTGACCAGCAGGGCGAGCGCGGGCTTCATGCCCTGAGGCCCCGTGCGGTCGCGATCGCGGCGCGGACATTGGCGGGCGCGGTGCCGCCGAAGCTAACCCGGCTGGCGACCGAGGCATCAACCGACAGCACGTCATAGATGCGCTCATCGATCCGCGCGTCGATGCCCTTGAGGTCCTCGATCGACAGCTGGTGCAGCATCACGCCCTTCTCCTCGGCGAGCTTCACCGCGCGCCCCGTAATGTGATGCGCCTCGCGGAAGGGAATGCCGCCGACGCGGACCAGCCAGTCGGCCAGGTCGGTCGCGGTCGAGAAACCCGCCTCCGCGACGCCGCGCATCCGCTCCGTCCGGAACGTCGCGCTCTCGACCATGCCGGTCATCGCCGCGATCGACAGCGCCAGCAGGTCGTGCGCCTCGAACACCGGCGGCTTGTCGTCCTGCATGTCCTTGGAATAGGCGAGCGGCAGGCCCTTCATCGTGACCATCAGGCTGGTCATGCAACCCATGATCCGCCCGGCATGGCCGCGCACCAGCTCGGCCGCGTCGGGGTTGCGCTTCTGCGGCATGATCGAGCTGCCGGTCGACCATTGGTCGGACAGCGCGACGAAGCCGAAGGGCTGCGACGCCCAGAGCACGAACTCCTCGGCCAGCCGCGACAGGTGCAGCGAGCAGTTGGTCGCCGCCTGCAGATAGTCGATGGCGAAGTCCCGGTCGCTGACCGCGTCGAGCGAGTTGCGCGTCGGCTCGTCGAAGCCCAGCGCCTGCGCCGTCATATGCCGGTCGACCGGGA
This sequence comes from Sphingomonas sanguinis, assembly GCF_001476905.1. Lineage (GTDB taxonomy): Bacteria > Pseudomonadota > Alphaproteobacteria > Sphingomonadales > Sphingomonadaceae > Sphingomonas > Sphingomonas sanguinis_B. The sequence continues at coordinate 29,548 of NZ_LDTE01000026.1, forward strand.
AGCCCGTCCCCGCCAGCGCCGCCGAGCCCAGCGGACACTGGTTCATCCGCGCGCGCGCCGCGACGAAGCGGCTGGCGTCGCGCACGATCATCTCGTGATAGGCCATCAGGTGATGGCCCAGCGTCACCGGCTGCGCGGATTGCAGGTGTGTGAAGCCCGGCATCACGCTGTCGGCATGTTCTTCCGCCCGCGTCAGCAGCGCGTTCCGCAAAGCGCCGAGCGCCGCCAGCGTCTCATCGATCGCATCGCGCACCCACAGGCGGAAATCGGTCGCCACCTGATCGTTGCGCGACCGCGCGGTGTGCAGACGGCCCGCGACCGGGCCGATCAGCTGGGCCAGCTTCGCCTCGGTCTGCATATGGATGTCTTCGAGGGTCAGGTCCTCAGGAACACCGTTCGCGGCGTAATCCTCGGCGACCCGGTCCAGCCCGGCGGAAATCGTCGCAGCGTCCTCGGCCGACACGATGCCCTGTTTGCCCAGCATCGCGACATGCGCTTTCGACCCGGCGATGTCCTGTTTCCACAATCGCTTGTCGAAGGGGATGGACGCGTTTATCTCGCGCATCACCGCGGCGGGACCTTCTGCGAAGCGCCCGCCCCACATTGCGTTGGAGCCGCCCATGTCGTCGCGTACCGTGATCGCCTGTCTCCTGGGGCTGATGGTCGCCGGGTGCGATAAGCAAAGCCCCGCGCCGGAGCAAGTCGCCAACACCACGGCGCAAGAAGTTTCGAGCGGCGAAGTCACGGGGGGCGAGGTCGCTTCCTCCACGCCGCAAGCCCCCAAGCCCGCCGGAGCGGTCGACCGCAGCCACAAGGGCGAGGCCGCGCCGACGCTGGGCTTCACCACGCTGGACGGCAAGCCCGCGACGCTGGCCGATTTCCGGGGCAAGCCGGTGCTGGTCAACCTCTGGGCAACCTGGTGCGGGCCGTGCATCGCCGAGATGCCGACGCTGGCCGCCACCGCCGGCCGGCTGAAGGGCAAGGTCGCGGTGATCGCGGTCAGCCAGGACCTGGACGGGTCGAAGGTCGCGCCCTTCCTGGCGGGCAAGAAGCTCGACGCACTCCCCGTCTATCTCGATCCGAAGATCGGATTGAGCACCCATTATCACGCCAACCTGCCGACCACGATCCTGTTCGACAAGACCGGTCATGAACTGTGGCGCGTGACCGGCGGCTTCGACTGGGCGGGGGCCGAAGCGGGAAAATTATTGGCCGAGGCCTGAAAAAACAGCGGAACCAATGCGGCAAAGCGGCGTTTGACCCCGCTTGAGCGCCGTACCCGATACCTAAAAAAGCCCCGCCCGGCCAAAGCCGAGCGGGACAGGCTGGGGTAAACAGTCTCGTAATCGGGTCGGGGCGGCGCTCATGGCGGCACCATGCTCCGCACGGTGCCCCTACGGGCTCTTCTTGACGAACGCGCGACACATCGCCGCTCCCGTCATCCGGTGAGTGAAAATCAGTCACGCAGCGGACAGGAAACGCCGCCGCGCCATAGGATCATTCAAGGCCCCCCTCGCGATCTGATTGATGGAATATCATAAAAATGGGCCCTCGTCCATTATAATATACCATTTTTGGCAACTGAAGGCGCTGTCGCAACCGATCACCGCATGTTGCGTTGCACAACAGCCCGAACATGCGAAGCGCTGTCCGGGCTTGTCCGCCATGAGAGGTGCTGATGCACGCCAATCGTCGAGAACTGGTCGCGGCCTTTGCCGCCTTGGGCCTTGCGCCCGCCATCGCCGTTCGCGCCGCCGCCCAGGCCGCGCCCGCTGGCGTCAAGCTGGGCAAGCCCGAGCCCTTTTCCTGGGACACCCTGCAATCACGCGCCGAGTCGCTCGCGCGACGGCCCTATCGCCCGCAAGCCAAGGTCGAGGCCGCCGCCGCGATCGACTATGACGCGGTCGGCACCATCCGTTACCGCGACGACCAGACGCTGGCGGGCGGCATCCGCCTGTTCCCGCTCGGCCGCTACGCCCCCAACCCGGTCGGCATCCATATCGTCGAGGGCGGCACCGCTCGCACTGTCCCCTTCTCGCCCTCGCTCTTCACCGCCGAGGCGGGTCATGCGCCACCGCTGGGCATCGCCGGTTTCCGGGCGATGACGGCGGACGGGAAGAGCGACTGGCTGGCCTTTCAGGGCGCCTCCTATTTCCGCACGGCAGGTGCGCAGGACCAGTATGGCCTGTCGGCGCGCGGCATCGCCATCGACACCGGCATCGACGGACGCGAGGAATTTCCCGCCTTCACCGACTTCTGGATCGAGCGGACGGGGGCGCAAAGCTATACCGTTTATGCCCTGCTCGACGGACCGAGCGTCACCGGTGCCTACCGCATCGAGTCGGCCAAGGACGCGGACGGGGTGGAGCAACGCATTTCTGCCGTCCTGTTCTTCCGCCGCGATGTCGAACGGCTGGGCATCGCTCCCGCGACCAGCATGTTCTGGTATGGCGAGGGCAACCGTGCGGGCGGCAGCGACTGGCGGCCCGAGATTCACGATTCCGACGGCCTGGCGCTGCTGACGGGTGCTGGCGAGCGGCTGTGGCGACCGCTGGTCAATCCGCCGCGTCCCACGCTCGACAGCTTCGCCGACACCAATCCGCGCGGCTTCGGCCTGCTCCAGCGTGACCAGGCGTTCGACCATTATCAGGATGACGGTGCCTTTTACGACCGCCGCGCGAATCTGTGGGTGCAGCCGCAGGGCGATTGGGGTCGGGGCCAGGTGATGCTCTATGCCTTCCCGACCAACTCCGAGACGGTCGACAATATTGTCGCCTTCTGGAACCCCGCCGATGCGCCCAAGGCCGGGCAGAAGCAGCAGTTCGATTACCGGTTGAGCTGGGGATCGACCGACCCGACCATCGTGCCCGCCGCCGCCCATGCGGTCGACAGCTGGACCGGTGCCGCTGGACGCCCCGGTGCCGAGCCGACGCCCGGCGCACGCAAGGTGGTCGTCGATTTTATCGGCCCGGTACTCGCCGGGCTCGACCGGCAGAGCGGCGTGACCGCCGAGATCGGGGTCTCGCGCGGCAAGCTGCTGACCCAGGCCGCCTATCCGGTGGTGGGGCAGGCCAATCGCTGGCGCGTCACCGCCGATATCGCGCCCGAGGGTCAGGGACCGGCGGACGTCCGCCTGTTCCTGAAGCGCGGTGACACGGCACTGACCGAGACGGTGCTCATGCCGGTGTTCCTGCCATGAGTGGGCGGCACGGCGTGATGCCGCCGATCATGCCCGATCCCGCGCCGCTCGACATGCCGGTGCAGCGCTTCGACGGCCCGCCCCCGCCGCACAACGCGCCCGAACCCCGCCCCGGCGTCAACCTGTCGCCCGACGACATCCTGACCCGGCGATTGCTGCTGATCCTGCTGACCGGATTGCTGGCGACCGCTGCCTCGGCTTCGGTCAAGGAGGCGCTGCTCAGCGACGGGTTCAGCCTGCTCGACGGGATGCTGCTCCTGTTGTTCTTCCCGCTCTTCGCCTGGATTTCGTTCGGCTTCGTGTCGGCGGCGATCGGCTTCATCCTGCTGATCTCGGGCGCGCATCCGGGCATCACGCCCGCGCCGCGCGGCAGCACCCCGCCCTCCGCCCGGACGGCCGTGCTGGTGCCGGTGCATAATGAGGACGTCGATGCGGTGTATGACCGGATCGCGCGCATGGCGACGATGATCGACCGTGCCGGAGCCGCCGACCGCTTCGCCTTTTTCGTCCTGTCCGATTCGGGGCCAGCCGCCGAGGCCGAGGAGCGTGCTGCCTGGGAACGGCTGGCCCCCCGGTTGCGCGTGCCGCTCTATTATCGCCGCCGGACCGAGAATATCGGGCGCAAGCCGGGCAATGTCGCCGAATGGGTCCGCAACCATGGCGGCGCGTACGACTTCATGCTGATGCTCGACGCCGACAGCCTGATGGGCGGCGACACGATCGTCGGCATGGCGCAGATCATGGAGCAGCGTCCCTCGATTGCGCTGTTGCAAACGGTGCCGATGATCATCGGCGCGACGACCTTCTTCCAGCGCTGGATGCAGTTCGCCAGCCGCTTCTATGGGCCGATCTCGACCGCCGGGCTGGTCTGGTGGTCGGGGTCAGAATCGACCTTCTGGGGGCACAACGCGCTGATCCGTATCCGCGCCTTTGCGGAAAGCTGCGGCTTGCCCGATTTGCCCGGAAGCCCGCCCTTCGGCGGCACGATCATGAGCCATGACATGGTCGAGGCGGCACTGCTCCGGCGGCGCGGCTGGCGGCTGCACATGCTGATGGTTGAGGACAGTTTCGAGGAGTTTCCGCCCACCCTGATCGACCAGGCAGTGCGCGACCGGCGCTGGGCGCAGGGCAATATCCAGCATCTGAAACTGCTGGGTGCCAGCGGTTTCCACCCGACCAGCCGGATGCAGCTGCTGATCGGCGCGTCGGCCTATCTGATGTCGCCCGCCTGGCTGGTCCTGATCGCCACCTCGATCGCGCAGAGCCTGTCCGACGATGCCGCGACGGTCCATGCCGTCACCTCGGTGCGGGTGCTGGCGGTGACACTGGTGCTGCTGTTCGGGCCGAAGATCCTCAGCATGATCTGGGCGATGGCCGACCGCGACCGCCGGGCAAGCTATGGCGGGGTGCGCGGCATCCTGTCCTCGGTGGCGCTCGACGTGCCGCTGTCGATCCTGACCGCGCCGGTGATCGCGCTGACCCAGACGATCGACCTGATCAACATCGTGCGCGGCAAGCCGTCCGGCTGGAACCCGCAGAGCCGGGTGCGCGACGGTCTGGCCGCGGCGGACGCGATGCCGCGCTATTACTGGCATTGGGCCGTAGGTGTGCTGCTGCTGGGGGTATCGTTCCTCAACCCCATGTTGGGGGCCTGGTTGTCGCCGGTGACGCTGGGGCTGTTGCTGGCGCCTTGGCTGGCGATGGAGACCGCGAAGGTTCGGCCGGGCGAGCAGCTGGCGAAAAAAGGGGTGTTCGCGGTGCCGGGGTCGGCGGTGGCGGAACCGGCGCGGCCCTTGGCTATGGCCTAAGGCCGCTCAATCATCCTCATCCTCGAACCCCACCAGCGCCAGGGCTCGCGCCTTCATCTGCCGGGTCTCGCACCAGTGGACCAACGCCTCCTCGCGCCCATGTGTCACCCACACCTCGCGCGGGGCGATCTCGGTCAGGGTCTGGGTCAGCTCGTCCCAATCGGCGTGATCGGACAGGATCAGCGGCAGCTCGACATTCTTCTGCCGCGCGCGCTGGCGCACCCGCATCCAGCCGCTGGCCATCGCGGTGATCGGGTCGGGCAGCCGCCGCGACCAGCGATCGTTGAGCGCACCCGGCGGGCACATCACGACATGGCCCGCCATCTCCGCCTTGGGGGTGTCCGCCACCATGCGCAGTTCGCCCAGATCGACGCCCAGTTCCTGATACAGCGAGCATAGCCGCGCCAAAGCGCCGTGCAGATAGATGGGCGCCTCATGCCCGCGCACGCGCAGTTCGGCGATCACCCGCTGCGCCTTGCCCAACGCATAGGCCCCGACCAGCACGCAGCGCGTCGGATTGGCGTGCAGCCGCGCGATCAGCTTGTCGATCTCGTCGCCCGTCTCGGGATGGCGGAAGACGGGCAGCGCGAAGGTCGCCTCGGTAACGAACACGTCGCATTTCACCGGCTCGAACGGCGTACAGGTCGGGTCGGCGCGGCGCTTGTAATCGCCCGACACCACCACCCGCTCGCCCCGATAGTCGAGCACGATCTGCGCCGATCCCAGCACATGGCCCGCGGGCACGAAGCTGACGTCCACCTCGCCCAGCCGGATCGTCTCGCCATAGCCGACGCCGACACCGTTCTGCGGGCCGTAGCGCGCTTCCATGATCGCCAGCGTATCGGGCGTCGCCCAGACCGTGCCGTGCCCGCCGCGCGCATGGTCGGCATGGCCGTGCGTCACCAGCGCGCGTGGCTCGGGTTCGGACGGATCGACCCAGACATCGGCGGAGGCCACGTAAATCCCGTGTTTATGGGGCTGTATCCAGTCGCCGAGCTTGACCATGATACCTATATCCTTTGGGATGCCCCCCGGTTCCCTTCCCCCCGCCCTGACCGACTGGTTCGCCGCCAAGGGCTGGTCGCCACGCACCCATCAGCTGGCCATGCTGGAGGAAGCCCGCGCAGGCCGCCACGCGCTGCTGGTCGCGACGACGGGCGCGGGCAAGACGCTGGCGGGGTTCCTGCCGACCCTGACCGAGCTGATCGAAGCCCCGAGCGAGGGGCTGCACACGCTCTATGTCTCGCCACTGAAAGCGCTGGCAGTCGACATCCGCCGCAACCTAGTCACGCCGATCGAGGAGATGGGCCTGGACATCCGCGTCGAAACGCGAACCGGCGACACGTCTTCGGACAAGAAGGCGCGGCAGCGCGTGAAGCCGCCGCAGATATTGCTGACCACGCCGGAATCGCTGTCGTTGCTGCTCAGCTACCCGGATGCCGCGACGATGTTCGCCGGGTTGAAGACCATCGTGGTCGATGAGGTCCATGCCTTCGCCACCGGCAAGCGCGGTGACCTCTTGTCCCTGTGCATGGCACGATTGCAGCGGCTGTCTCCTGACCTAAGGCGCGTCGCGCTGTCGGCGACGGTGGCGGACCCGGACGGCTATCGCGCCTGGCTGGCCCCCGATGGCGATATCGATGCGGTCGGCCTCGTCACCGGCGAACCCGGCGCGCCGCCGAATATCTCGATCCTGCTACCCGAGGACCGCGTCCCCTGGGCGGGCCATTCGGGCCGCTATGCCGCCGCGCAGGTCATGCGCGTGATCGAGGCGAACCGGACCACCATCGTCTTCTGCAACACCCGCAGCCTGGCCGAACTGATCTTCCAGGATTTGTGGAAAGCCAATGACAAGAGCCTGCCGATCGGCGTCCATCACGGCTCGCTGTCGCTGGAAGCGCGGCAAAAGGTCGAGGGCGCGATGGCGGACGGCCAGCTTCGCGCGCTGGTCGCGACCGCCAGCCTGGACCTCGGCGTCGACTGGGGCGATGTCGATTGCGTGATCCAGATGGGCGCGCCCAAGGGCTCGTCGCGGCTTTTGCAACGGATCGGCCGCGCCAATCACCGGCTGGACGAATCGAGCCGTGCGATCCTGGTCCCCGGCAACCGCTTTGAATATCTGGAGGCGCGCGCCGCGCTCGACGCGGTGGAGGCGGGCGAGCTGGACCCCGACGTCTTCCGCCCCGGTGCGCTCGACGTGCTGGCGCAGCATGTCATGGCCTGTGCGTGCGCCGCGCCGTTCGAGCAGGACGCGCTGCTGGACGAAATCCGCTCGGCCATGCCCTATTCGGCGCTGGACGACGCGACCTTCGACCGGGTGCTCAATTTCATCGCGGACGGCGGCTATTCGCTGCGTGCCTATGACAAGTTCAAGCGGCTGGTGCAGCAGCCCGATGGCCTGTGGCGCGTCACCCATCCGCAGTTCGTGGCGCAGCATCGCCTGAACGCCGGGATCATCGTCGAAGCGACGATGCTGAAGGTCCGCTTCCGCAACGGCCGCCAGCTGGGCCGGGTCGAGGAGGGATTCGCCGCGACGCTGGCCCCCGGCGACACCTTCTTCTTCGCCGGGCTAAGCCTGGAGGTCGAGTCGATCGACGGCGAGGATTTGATCGTCCGCGCCACCTCCCGCCCTGCGCGCATCCCGACCTATGGCGGCAGCCGGATGCCGCTGTCGACCAGCCTCGCCGACAGGGTGCGCGAGTTCCTGGCCGACCGGACGGCATGGGACCGCTTCCCCCCGGACGTGCACGACTGGCTGGAAATGCAGGACCGCCGCTCGGTCCTGCCCCGCCCCGGCCAGCTGCTGGTCGAGACCTTCCCGCGCGAGGGGCGGCATTACATGGTCGCCTACAGCTTCGAGGGGTGGAACGCCCACCAGTCGCTGGGGATGCTGATCACGCGTCGAATGGAGGTGCAAGGGCTCAAGCCGCTGGGCTTCGTCGCCAGCGACTATGCGCTGGCCTGTTACGGGCTGGAGAAGGTGACCGATCCGGCCAGCCTCTTCTCGCCCGACATCCTCGAAAACGAGTTCGTCGACTGGGTGCAGCAATCGCACCTTCTGAAACGCGCGTTCCGTGAGGTGGCGGTGATCGGCGGGCTGGTCGAGCGCCAGCATCCCGGCAAGCGCAAGACCGGGCGACAAGTGACCTTTTCGACCGACCTGATCTACGACGTGCTGCGCAAGTACGAGCCGGGGCATCTGCTGCTCCAGGCGGCATGGGACGATGCGCGGGCGCGGATGACCGATGTCGGGCGGCTGGCTAACCTGCTCGACCGGGCGGGCGGCACGATGCTGCATGTCGATCTGGAGCGGGTGAGTCCTCTGGCGGTGCCGGTGCTGGTGCTGATCGGGCGCGAGAAGGTCGCGACCGGAAGTGCGGATGACGATCTGTTGATCGAGGCGGAGGCGCTGGCGGCGGAGGCGATGGCGGAGTGAGGCGGGGGATTTCCTTGGCCTTCGACTTCGCTCAGGCTGAACGGCGGTTGGGTATGGGCCACTCTCGCCCCTAGCCGCTCCCCTCCCGTAAACGAGTTTCAGGTCGGTCATGCCCCCGGCATGACCTAAACGATGCGGGGCATCGTTTACCTGAAACTGGGATGGGGGAGGGTTTTGCCGCAGACGCTGGTCTCGGTGAGACTCCATGCCCTCCCCCGACCCCTCCCGCCTGCGGGAGGGGAGAAGACGTGGCGAGGCGCTACAGTTTTAAAGCGGTGAGGGATGCCCTATATCGCCAAGATGACCGCCACCGACCCCCGTTCGCTCCTCTACCGCGACACGCTGGACCCCGACGCCGCGCTGCGGCTTACCGCCAACGCCTTGTCCCGCGCCGATGATGGCGAGCTGTATCTGCAGTATAAGCGGTCCGAAGCGTTCGGCTTCGACGACGGGCGGTTGAAGACGGCCAGCTACGATACCCATTCCGGCTTCGGCCTGCGCGCGGTGTCAGGCGAGATGACCGCCTTCGCCCATGCCAACGAACTCTCCGAGGCCGCGATCCAGCGTGCCGCGCAGACCATGGCGCTGATCGACCCCGCCAAGGGCGTCGCCGCGCCCCCGCCGCAGGGGACCAACCGGCACCTCTACACCGCGACCGACCCCCTCGACCTGATCCCCTTCGCCGAGAAGGTCTCGCTCTGCCAGACGATCGACGCCGCTGCCCGCGCGCGCGACCCGCGCGTGGTGCAGGTGTCGGTCGGCCTGTCGGGCAGCTGGAGCGTGGTCGAGATCGTCCGCGCCGACGGCTTCGTCGCCACCGATGTGCGACCGCTGGTGCGGCTCAACATCTCGGTGGTGGTCGAGCAGAATGGGCGGCGCGAGACGGGCAGCTTCGGGATCGGTGGGCGTTACCTCTACGACCGGCTGGTCGCGCGCGAGATCTGGGAGCGGGGCATCGACGTCGCGCTGAACCAGGCCTTGGTCAATCTCGACTCGGTTGCGGCCCCGGCGGGCGAGATGACCGTGCTGCTCGGGCCGGGCTGGCCGGGCGTGCTGCTGCACGAGGCGATCGGGCACGGGCTGGAGGGCGACTTCAATCGCAAGGGCACCTCGGCCTTTTCGGGGCGCATCGGCGAGCGGGTCGCGGCACCCGGCGTCACGGTGGTCGATGACGGCAGCCTTGCCGACCGGCGCGGTTCGCTGTCGATCGACGACGAGGGCACGCCGACGCGCGAGGTCGTGCTGATCGAAGACGGTATCCTCAAGGGCTATATGCAGGATCGGCTCAACGCGCGGCTGATGGGCGTCGCGCCGACCGGAAATGGCCGCCGCGAGAGCTTTGCCCATGCGCCGATGCCACGCATGACCAACACCTTCATGAAGGGCGGGCAGGACGATCCCGCCGAGCTGCTGTCGCGCGTCAAGAACGGCATCTTCGCCAAGTCGTTCGGCGGCGGGCAGGTCGACATCGTGTCCGGCAAGTTCGTCTTCTCCTGCACCGAGGCGTACCGGATCGAGAACGGCAAGCTGGGTGCGCCGATCAAGGGTGCGACGCTGATCGGCGACGGCCCCAGCGTGCTGACGCGGGTGAAGGGCATCGGCAACGACTTCGCGCTGGACGAGGGCGTCGGAGTCTGCGGCAAGGGCGGGCAGAGCGTGCCCGCAGGCGTGGGCCAGCCGACTCTGCTGGTCGAAGGACTGACCGTCGGCGGAACCGCGCTGGCGGCGTAATCCCAAAAATTCCTCCCCTGCAAGGGGAGGGGGACCAGCGAAGCTGGTGGAGGGGTGTATCCGGTCGCGACGGCGGGTTTCCCCTCCTACCGGTACACCCCTCCGTCGCACTGCGCGCGCCACCTCCCCTTGCAGGGGAGGAACGCGGGATGCCCAAAATTTGGGCATCCTTGATCGAATGCCTAAAATTTGATGCAGTTGAGCAGGCCGGGCATCCCGCACTGCACCATCCTACGCTTGGAAAGTCACAAAAACGTAAATTGGCACACCCCTTGCGATACCTTTGCTCGGGTAACGCAAAGGGGGCGTAGGTGAAGCTGATCATTGCTATCATCAAGCCGTTCAAGCTCGACGAGGTGCGCGAGGCGCTCACCACTTTGGGCGTGGCGGGCATGACGGTGACCGAGGTGAAGGGTTTCGGACGGCAGAAGGGCCAGACCGAAATCTATCGCGGTGCCGAATACAGCACCAACATGGTGCCCAAGATCAAGATCGAGGTCGTCTGCGCGTCCGAGATCGCCGACCGTGTCGTCGAATCGATCCAGGCCGCCGCCAATACCGGCGCGATCGGCGACGGCAAGATCTTCATGCTCGATGTCGGCCAGGCCGTGCGTATCCGCACCGGCGAAACCGACGACGCAGCGCTCTGAGAGGGGGATTTCGATGAAGCATGTCACCAAATTGGCGACCGGCGCAGCGGGCCTGGGCCTGTCGCTCTTCGCCGCGATGCCCGCCTGGGCGCAAGCGGCGGCCACCGCCGCCCCGGCCGCGACCGTGAACAAGGGCGACACCGCATGGATGCTCACCTCGACCGTGTTGGTCATGATGATGATCCTGCCGGGCCTGGCGCTGTTCTATGGCGGCCTCACCCGCGCGAAGAACATGCTGTCCACCATGACCCAGATCGGCGCGGCGGCCTGCCTCGCGATGCTGATCTGGGTGATGTACGGCTATAGCGTCGCCTTCGGCCCCGATGTGCCCGGCTTCGCCTCCAACTTCGTGTCGGGGCTTGGCAAGGCGTTCCTGAAGGCCGTCACGCCCGCCAGCCAGGCGGCGACCTTCACCGCCGGCGTCGAAATCCCCGAATATGTCTTTATCTGTTTCCAGATGACCTTCGCCGCGATCACCGCCGCGCTGGTGCTGGGCTCGGTGGTCGAGCGGATGAAGTTCTCGGCCGTGATGGCATTCGTCGCCGTGTGGCTGACCATCGTCTACCTGCCGATCGCGCACATGGTCTGGGCGTCGTCGGGCCTGTTCTTCAAGGCGGGCGCGCTCGACTTTGCGGGAGGCACCGTGGTGCACATCAACGCCGGTGTCTCGGCGCTGGTCGCCGCACTGATCCTGGGCAAGCGCATGGGGTATCCGACCACGCCGATGCCCCCTCACTCGCTGACGCTGACCGGTGTCGGCACCGGCCTGTTGTGGGTCGGCTGGTTCGGGTTCAATGCGGGCTCGGCGCTGGAGGCCAATGGCTCGGCGGGTCTGGCGATGATCAACACCTTCGTCGCGACGGCCGCCGGTGGCCTAGCCTGGATGCTGGTCGAGCGGGTTGCGGGTCATAAGGGCTCGGCGCTGGGCTTCTGCTCGGGCATCGTCGCAGGGCTGGTCGCGGTAACCCCGGCGGCGGGCAATTCGGGTCCGTTCGGCGCGATCGTGCTCGGTGCCATCGCCAGCGTGGTCTGCTTCTACGCCGTGTCGGTCCTGAAGCCCAAGCTCGGCTATGACGATGCGCTCGACGCCTTTGGTGTCCATGGCATCGGCGGCATGATCGGCGCGATCGGCACCGCGGTGGTCTATTCGCCCTCGCTGGGCGGTCCGGGTGCGGCCGATTACGCCATTGGCCCCAAGCTGCTGGTGCAGGTCGAGGCGGTTGCCACAACCATCGTCTGGGCCACCATCGGCACCGTCATCGCCATGTTCGTCGCCAAGGCCCTGACCGGCCTGCGGGTCTCGAAGGAAGTCGAGCAGGAAGGCCTCGACCTCGGCGAGCACGGCGAGCGCGCCTACAACTGATCGGGCGCGGGGGCGACAGAACCCCCGCACCCCACGACGTTCCTCCTGCGGACGACCTAAGCCCGGTGCGGCAACGCACCGGGCCTTTTTTGTGCGCGAGGAGGAAGGGGCTTTACCGTCCCTTGGGCCCGGCCACCGGACCGGCGGCCTTGGCCTGTGCCGCCTTGGCCGCTTCATATTCGTCGAAGGTGCGCGACAGCAGCGCCTGCGCCTCGGCCTCGGTCACCTTGCCGTCCTTGTTGGCATCGGCCTTGTCGAACCACAGGTCGGTCAGCCGCTGGGCATGGACGGCATCGATCTGTTTCTTGCCATTGCCCATCTTCATGATCGCGGCCTTGACCTCGGCCTTGGTCAGCACGCCGTCGTGATTGGTGTCGCGCGCCTTGAACTCACGCGAGAATTTGGCGGCGGCCGAGGCGCGGGTGTCCTGCTGCGCCAGGGCGGGGACGGTCAGCGTGGCGGCGATCAGGCCGGCGAGGAGGAAACGGGTCATGCACGAGACTCCAGAACGGGACATCACGGCCGCTCCTGACGGCCTTTGGCTGTCGCCGCAATGAACGAACCAACCGAAGGTTGCGTGGGACCGCGACAGCGCATAGGGCGCGAGGCAAATCCATCCCATTTCCTTGAAGGACTTTGCCATGAGCGAAGATATCAAGCGCGTCGTCCTCGCCTATTCGGGCGGCCTCGACACCAGCGTCATCCTCAAGTGGCTGCAGCAGCATTATGGCTGCGAGGTCGTGACCTTCACCGCCGATCTGGGCCAGGGCGAAGAGCTGGAGCCCGCGCGCAAGAAGGCCGAGATGGCGGGCGTAAAGCCCGAACACATCTTCATCGACGATCTGCGCGAGGAGTTCGTCAAGGACTACGTGTTCCCGATGATGCGCGCCAACGCGCTGTACGAGGGGCTGTACCTGCTCGGCACCTCAATCGCGCGGCCGCTGATCGCCAAGCGCCAGATCGAGATCGCCAAGATGGTCAACGCCGACGCGGTCAGCCACGGCGCGACCGGCAAGGGCAACGACCAGGTCCGCTTCGAGCTGGGCTATTACGCGCTGAACCCCGACATCAAGGTCATCGCGCCGTGGCGCGAATGGGACCTGACCAGCCGCACCAAGCTGATCGAGTTTGCCGAGGCGCACCAGATCCCGGTGTCGAAGGACAAGCGCGGTGAAGCGCCCTTCTCGACCGACGCGAACCTGTTGCACACCTCGTCCGAGGGCAAGGTGCTGGAGGATCCGTGGGATGAGGTCCCCGATTACGTCTATTCGCGCACCGTCAACCCGGAAGACGCGCCCGATCTCCCTGAGACGATCACCATCGACTTCGAGCGTGGCGACGGCGTTGCGCTGAACGGCGAGGCGTGCTCGCCCGCGACGCTGCTGACCAAGCTGAACGAGCTGGGTCGCAAGCACGGCATCGGCCGCCTCGACCTGGTCGAGAACCGCTTCGTCGGCATGAAGAGCCGCGGCATGTACGAGACGCCGGGCGGCACCATCTATGCGCTGGCGCATCGTGGCATCGAACAGATCACGCTCGACCGGGGTGCCGCGCACCTGAAGGACGAACTGGCGCCGCGCTATGCCGAGCTGGTCTATAACGGCTTCTGGTTCTCGCCGGAGCGCGAGATGCTGCAGGCCGCCGTCAACTACAGCCAGGAAAAGGTGACCGGCACCGTCCGCCTGAAGCTGTACAAGGGCCAGGCGATCGTGACCGGCCGCAAGTCGCCCTACAGCCTGTATTCGGAAAAGGTCGTCACCTTCGAGGACGATCAGGGCGCCTATGACCAGCGCGACGCGGCGGGCTTCATCAAGCTGAACGCGCTGCGCCTGCGCTTGCTGGGACGTCGCGACCAGATTTGATCCGACGTGCCCGTCCTGACAGGAGCCATGCGCATGGATCGCCGACAGGACGGGACGACGCACGAAGGGGCGGGGCTGTGGTGGCAGTCCCGCCCCTTTTTGTGGCTGTGCGTGATCCTGTCGGCGGTGCCGCTGCTCTGGCCCGCCGTCCCGCCGCTCAGCGACATGGGCGACCATATCGGCAGCTACCGCATTCTGGCCGAAGCCGGGCGGGGGCCGCTGGCGCGGCATTACGACGTGCACTGGGCGGCGGTCGGCAATCTGGGGGTCGAGGCTATCGTCCTGGCGCTCCATGCGCTGGGCATCGGGATCGAACCCGCCGCCAAGATCGCGGTGCTGATCATCCCGCCGCTGACCGTGGCGGGGATGATCGCGCTGGCCCGCGCGGCGCATGGGCAGGTGCAGCCCGGCACGATGCTCGCCTTTCCGCTGGCCTATGCCCAGGCGTTCCAGATGGGCTTCGTCAATTTCTGTCTGGCCCAAGCGCTGGTGCTGCTGAGCATGGCGCTTTGGCTGCGACTGGCGCGGACCCGGCCGCCGATCTGGCGGCTGGCGATCTTCGCGGTGATCGCGCCGGTCGTCTGGCTGTGCCATGCGCTCGGCTGGGCGATGCTGCTCGCCTTTGTCTTTGCGATGGAGGCCGGGCGGCTGGTCGAGCTGGGGCGGCGCTGGTGGACGGCCGCCGTGCAGGCGGGGCTGATGGTCCTGCCGATGACGCTGCCTGCGCTGTGGATGCTGCGCGGCGGTGGCGACCAAGTGGCGGGCGAGACCGGGCGCTGGATCTGGTGGTACAAGACGCGCTGGATACTGACCCTGTTGCAGGAGCGGTGGATTGCCTGGGACGTCGCCGCGCTGATCATCCTGATCCTGTTCGGCTATGCCGCGATCCGCTCGCGGCGGCTGGCGGTCCGGCCGGTGCTGGGCGTGCCCGCCGCGCTGGGCTTCGTCATCTTCATGGTGCTGCCCTATATCGTTCAGGGCGGTGCCTATCTCGACATGCGGATGCTGGCCCCCGCCTTCATGCTGGGGCTGTTGTCGGTGCGGGTGATCCCGGCGGGTTCGGGCGGCGGTCTGGCGCTGGCGGCGACGGGATTCTTCGTGGCGCGGCTGGTCGGCACGACACTGGCCTTCGCGCAGTTGGCGCAGGGGCAGGAGAGGGACTGGCGCGCCATCCCGGCGTTACCGAAGGGCGGCGCGGTGCTGGTCCTGACCAATGTCGCGGGCGAGGAGCGTTGGGATGCGCCGCGCCGCTGGCATGTCGCGGGGCTCGCCATCGCGCGGGCGGGCGTGTTCACCAACACGCCCTGGGTCATGCCCGGCCAGCATCTGATCCGCCCGCGCGTGTCTCGCGCCGCCCCCTATGACCGCGACCCGTCGGGCCTGGTCTTCGCGCCGGGATCGGAAGGCGGGGCGACCGATTTCGACCAGGCGATCCGCGAGTTCGACCGCTGCGCCTTCGACGCCGTGTGGACGATCGGTTTCCCACGCGGGCGGGCCCGCGCCGCCGATCTGGTGCCGGTCTGGGCCGAGGGAGATTCGGCGGTCTATCGCGTTCGACGCGGCCGATGCTTGTCGGACGCCCCCTCCATCCGCTAGGCCGACCGGCATGAATGGGGGAAAGCTCAACTGGTGGCAGACGCGGTGGTTCGTGGTGGCGATGGCGCTGCTCGCGGCCCTGCCGCTGCTCTGGCCGACCGTGCCGCCGCTGGTCGACCTGCCGGGGCATATGGGGCGCTACCGCGTCCAGCTGGACTATGCGAACCAGCCCTGGCTGGCGACCTGGTATCGTTTCGAATGGCAGATGATCGGCAATCTGGGCATCGACCTGCTGATCGAGCCGCTGGCGCCGATCTTCGGGCTCGAACTCGCGGTCAAGCTGATCGTGATCGCGATTCCGGTGCTGACCGTCACCGGCCTGCTCTGGATCGCGCGCGAGGTTCAGGGGCGTATCCCCGCGACCGCGCTGTTCGCGCTGCCGCTCGCCTATAGCTATCCCTTCCAGTTCGGCTTCGTGAATTTCGCGCTGGCGATGGCGCTGGCGCTGAACCTGTTCGGCCTGTGGCTGCGCATGGGGCGGCTGGGTGCGGTGCGCCTGCGCGCCGCGATCTTCGTGCCGCTGTCCTGCGTGTTGTGGGTCGCGCATACCTTCGGCTGGGGCGTGCTGGGCGTGCTGGCCTTCTCGGCCGAGCTGATCCGCCAGCATGACATCCGGCGGGCCAAGGGAGCCCAGGGCGTCCGGGGCTGGGCCCAGTCGGCCTTCCATGCCGGGATCGGCTGTATCCCGCTGGCGCTGCCCATGGTGCTGATGGTGCTGTGGCGGTCGGGCGCGGACGTGACCGGCAAGACCACCGACTGGTTCAACTGGCGGTGGAAGATCAACTGGGTCACGATGGTGCTGCGCGATCGCTGGATGGCGTTCGACCTCGCCTCGGTCACGGTGCTGTTCCTCGTCCTGCTCAAGGGCGTGCGCGACGAGCGGGTCGAATATTCGCGCAATCTGGTCCTGTCGGCGGCGTTCCTCTTCGTCGTCTACCTGCTGCTGCCCCGAGTCGTCTTCGGCTCGGCCTATGCCGATATGCGCCTCGCGCCGTATGTCCTGGCCATCGCGCTGATCGCGCTCAGGCCCCGGCGCGGCCTGTCGCTGCGTGGTGCGTCGACGCTGGCGGTGGTCGGCCTGCTATTCTTCGTCGTGCGGATCGGGGCGACCACGGTCAGCTATGTGATGTACAGCAATGACTATGACCGGGTGCTGACCGCGCTCGATCATGTCCCGCCGCGCGCGCGCCTACTGACCTTTGTCGGCCGCCAATATTGCGCCGATGTCTGGCCGTCGAGCCGGCTGGAGCATGTCGCCGGCCTCGCGCTGGAGCGCAAGCTGGCCTATGCGAACGACCAATGGTCGATGGCGGGTGGACAGCTGCTGACCGTGCGCTATGCCCCCGCCAAGCGTTTCGCGCATGACCCGTCGGAGATCGTGACCCAGATCCGCTGTCGCGGGCAATGGTGGCGGCCGATCGACACCGCGCTGAAGCTGCTGCCGCGTGATGCCTTTGATTATGTCTGGCTGGTCCATCCGCCGCGCTATGACGAGAGCCTGACGCGTGGGCTGACGCCGATCTGGCGGTCCGGGCGCGATGTGCTCTACCGCATCGATGATCGTCGCCCGATCATCGACCCGGCGGCCTATGAGCTGCTCAGCCGCCCGCTGCCCGAAGAGGACAAGCGCGCCCCCGCCCGGCGCAGCGCCACGGCGGATCAGGACGACAAATAAGGCCTACCCCCGGCGGAAGGGGGTAAGCTCGCCCAGATACTCGCTTTCCGCTTCGATCGCGTGACGCTCGCGTTCCACGAATTCGGCGACCGCGCGGCGGAAAGCGGGGTGGGGGATGTAATGCGCCGACCAGGTCGGCACGGGGACATAACCGCGCGCCAGCTTGTGCTCGCCCTGTGCGCCCGCTTCCACGGTCGATAACCGCCGCGCAATGGCGGCGTCGATCGCTTGGTAATAGCAGAGCTCGAAATGGAGGAAGGGCACCTCCTCGGTCGCGCCCCAATAGCGGCCATAGAGCGTGTCCGCGCCGATCAGGTTGAGCGCCCCCGCGATCGGTACGCCGTCGCGCTCGGCCAGGATCAGCAGCACCTTGTCGCCCAGCCGCTCGCCGATCCGGTCGAAGGCGGCACGGGTGAGATAGGGGCGACCCCATTTGCGGCTGCCCGTGTCCTGATAAAAGGTCCAGAAGGCGTCCCAATGATGGGGCTGAATCTCCGCACCGTTCAAATGGCGGATGGTCAGCCCCTCGACGGCGGCGGCGCGTTCCTTGCGGATCGCCTTGCGCTTGCGGCTGGCGAGCGCATCCAGGAAATCGTCGAAACAGGCGTAACCGTCGTTGCGCCAGTGGAACTGTACGCCCTCGCGGATCAGCCAGCCCGCCGCCTCGAAATGCGGCAGCTGGTCGGGCGTGACGAAGGTAACGTGCGCGGAGGACAGCTCGTTCTGGTCGGTCACCGCCTCGATCGCGCCGATCAGCGCCGGGGCGAGCGCGGGATCGCGCAGCAGCAGCCGGGGGCCGGGAACGGGCGAGAAGGGCGAGGCGATCTGGAGCTTGGGATAGTAGCGCCCCCCGGCCCGCTCCCAGGCATCGGCCCAGCCTTGGTCGAACACATATTCGCCCTGGCTATGCGCCTTTAGATAGGCGGGCGCGATGGCGGCGGGCTGGCCATCGGGGCCGTCGATGACGATCGGGGCGGGCGTCCAGCCGGAGCGGCCACCGACACTGTGCGAGTCCTCCAGTGCGGTGAGGAAGGCGTGGGATGTGAAGGGATTGGCCGTGCCCGCACAGGCGTCCCATTGCTCGGGGGAGAGGGCGGTGGCGCCGGACAGGATACGCGCGACGGCGGTGGTCATCGCTGGGGAATATGCGGTGTGGGGTGGGGT
>NZ_LDTE01000027.1 GCF_001476905.1 Sphingomonas sanguinis
CGTCCAACCCATCACGTCACTCGCTGGCCGCAGCGGCAGGCAACTGGAAGGCCGTGGCCGCGCTGCGAACGAACATCGCCATATAGATGTGCCACAGGGCGATATGGCCGCTCAGGAACAGGGCGATCAGGACCACGATGCAAAAGGCCGAAACCATGTCGGAGACGATCATCAGCATCCGGCGATTGTAGCGGTCGGCGAAGGTGCCTCCGACCGGTCCCAGCAGTGCCTGGGGGAGCAGCGCGGCCAGCCCGGCGGTTGCCAGCACACCCAGGTCGCCGGTCGTGTCGGTGATCCACCAGATCAGCACGAACTGCGTCATCGCCGAGCCGATCAGCGACAGCGACTGTCCGGCAAAGATCGACCAAAAGCGCCACTGCCAGCGGGGACCGGGGTCCACGCCCGCTGAGCCCTGCTCCATCGGAATGGTCCGGCTCATAGCATCCGGCGCAGGACGTCGGTGGCCCGGCCGCGATCGAGGAAAAGATGCTTGAGAACACCCATGACATGCAGCGCGACCAGCACCAGCAGGGTGTAGGCCAGCGTCTTGTGCGCCAAGGCGAACAGCGCGAAGGCGTGGTCGTTCTTGGGCAGCAGCTCGGGCAGGTAGGTGACGAAGAACGGCACGCCGTCACTCTGGCTGAACGAACTGGACATGGCATAGCCCATCAGCGGCACGATGATCGCCAAGGCCAGCATCGCATATTGAACGATGTTCGACAGGATGATCTCCCACGCCGCCAGTCCGGCGGGGTGGCGAGGCAGGGCCGAATGGCGACGTACCACCAGCGCGACGGTACCGATCAAGAAGGCCAGCACGCCGAATTCCTTGTGGACGGGATACATCCATTCGAACTTCGCGGCCGTGCTGTCGGACATCGACGTCACAGTCCAGCCGAGCGCAATCAGTCCCAAGATCAGAGCGGCGCGTATCCAGTGGAGCATCCGCATCGGCAGGGTGTAGCGGTCATGGCGGTTCATTGCGGCGTTCCTTCGGCTTCGGTATCGCCGCCGAGCGCGCGGTAGAGCGCGGCGGCGGCGGTCAGTTGGTCGCGCCTGACGGTCAGCGCAGCCTGGCGCGCGGCATAGGTGGCGCGCTGGGCATCAAGCAATTCCAGACGGCTGGTCTGCCCGGCGCGATAGGCGAGATCGGTCAGATGGGCGCGACGTTCGGCCTGGGCGACGACGGCGCGCTGCTCAGTCATCTGCCGCCCATAGGTCGCCTGCGCCGCAAGCCCATCGGCGACTTCGCGGAAGCCGGTCTGGATCGCCTTTTCATAGGTCGCCACCGCCGTCGATGTGCGCAGCCGGGCGAGGTCGAGATTGCCGCGCAACTCACCGCCGCGAAAGATCGGCAGGCTGATCGCGGGCGAATAGGACCAGGACCGGTTCGCCCCCCGGAACAAACTCTCGAGCGCAAGACTGGCGAAACCGAAAGCGGCGGTAAGGGACACGCGCGGGAAGAAGGCTGCACGCGCTGCGCCGATATCGGCATTGGCGGCACGTAGGTCCTGTTCGGCCTGCGCGATGTCGGGGCGGCGGGTCAGCAGGTCGGAGGGCGTCCCCGTCGCCAGCGCGGTGCGGATCGGCTGCTCCATCAGCGGGGTGGGGGGCAACAGGTCGCTCGGCAGAGGCGCGCCGACCGCGAGCGTCAGCGCATTGGTCGCCTGCGCCAGCTCCCGCTCGCGCTGTGCCAGATCGGCCTGCGCCTGCCGGACCAGCCCTTCAGCTTGAGCCAAATCTGCGCCACTCGCCTGGCCTGCTTGCCTGCGTAGCCGGGTGATGTCGAGCGAGGCGCGCCAGTCGGCCAGCGTCGACCGGGTCAGTGCCAGCTGCTCGTCGGCCAGCCGTTCGTTCCAATAGGCGTCGGCGACCGCGCCGATCACGGCAAGCCGCACCGCGCGCCGGGCCTCTACCGTGGCGAGCCAGCGGTGAAAGGCCGCTTCGTTCATCGCGCGCAGGCGGCCGAACAGGTCGATCTCAAAACTGGTCAGCGCGGCTTGGGCGCTGAATTGGCCGAATTCGAAGCCTGTCGCCTCGCTTCCCGGTGTCAGGCCCACGCCTGCTCCCGCAACACTCGCGGGCTGGCGCTGGCGGGTATAGCCCGCGTCGACGTTGACGCCCGGCAGTGATTGGGCACGCTGCACCCGTATCTGGGCTCGCGCCGCTTCCGCATTCAGCGCGGCGATACGCAGGTCACGATTGGCGTCGAGTGACAGGGCGATCAGGCTTTGCAATCGCGGATCACAGAACATGCCGCGCCATTCGGGCAAGACTTCGGTGCCGCTCGGCGCCGGATAGGCCTCGGCGACCGGCGGTGTCGGCAGGGCGAGGCGGGGCATCATCGAACAGGCGGTAGTCGCCAGCAATAGGGTGAGGGGCAGGTATCGCATCGTCATGCCTCCTTCACCCGGCGTGCGCGCCAGCGTTCGGCCAGCCCCACGACCACCACGAAGAAGGTCGGCACGAAGATCAGCGCCAGCAATGTGCCGGTGATCATGCCCCCAAAAACGCCGGTCCCGATCGCATGCTGCGTCTCCGCACTCGCACCCCCCGCCAGCATCAGCGGCACGACGCCCAGCGTGAAGGCCAGGCTGGTCATCACGATCGGGCGCAGGCGCACGCGGGCGGCGGCGATGGCAGCGTCGACCAGGCTGCTGCCCGCCTCGCGATACTGCTTGGCGAACTCGACGATCAGGATCGCGTTCTTGGCACTGAGGCCGATGATGGTGATCAGGCCGACCTTGAAGAAGATGTCGTTCGACATGCCCCGCAGCATCACCGCCGACACCGCGCCGATCAGGCCCAGCGGCACGACCAGCATCACCGCCATCGGGATCGACCAGCTCTCATAGAGTGCCGCCAGCACCAGGAACACGACCAGCATCGACAGGGCGAGCAGCATCGGCGCCTGCGCGCCCGCCTCGCGCTCCTGCCGCGACTGGCCGGTCCATTCGATGCCGAAACCGGGCGGCAGTTCGGCGGCCAGCCGCTCCATCTCGCGCATCGCATCGCCACTGGAAACACCCGGCGCGGCGCTGCCGGTGATGCTGACTGAGGGATAGCCATTATAGGTCGACAGCTGGAGCGGGCTGTTGCTCCACACAGGTGTGACCAGTTCAGCCAGCGCCACCGTGCCACCGGCTGCGTTCTTCACACGCAGTTTCATCACGTCGTCCAGGTTCATACGGTGGGCTGCATCCGCTTGCACGATCACCTGCTGCAACCGCCCCTTATTGGGGAAGTCGTTGACATAGCTGCTGCCCAAGGCGGTGCCGATCATGTCGCTGATCGCGGTGAACGGCACGCCCAGCGCACGTGCCTTGGCGCGGTCGATGTCCAGTCGCACGCTGGTTCCAGACGGCAGCCCCTCGGCATAGACGCCGGTCAGCTCGGGGCTGCGCTGGGCATAGGCGACCAGCATGTCGCGGGCGGTGAACAGCGCGTGGCGACCCTTGCCCGCCCGATCCTCCAGCCGGAGCGCGAAGCCTGATGACGTGCCCAGTTCGTCGATCGCCGGGGGCATGACGTTCATCACCTGGCCCTCATGCACGTCTCTGGCCATGGCGGCGTCGGCGGCGGCCACCTCCCTTGCGACGTTCGTGCCGCCGCGCTCCTTCCAGTCTTTCAGCATAGTATAGACCATCGCCGCATTGGGGCCGGAGCCGGAGAAGCCGAAGCCCAGGATCGATTCCGTGGTCTCGACGCCGGGTCGGGTCGCCATATGCTTTTCGAGTGCCTTGACGGCGGCCAGCGTGCGCGCGGCGGTGGCGTCGGCAGGCAGCTGGAAGCTGGTCATGAAATAGCCCTGATCCTCCTCGGGCATGAAGGACGACGGCAGGTTAATGGAGGCGATGGCTAGCATCCCGACGATGGCCGCGAAGATCAGCATCATCCGCCCGCTGAGCTTGAGCAGACGCGCGACCCAGCCCTGATAACCGCGTGTCGCCCGATCGAACTGGCGATCGAACCAGCTGAAGAATCGGTTTTTGGACCTCTCCGCATCCAACGGCTTCAGAAACGTCGCGCACAGCGCCGGGGTGAGGGTCAGCGCCAGAAAGGCCGAGAACAGGATCGATACCGCCATCGCCATCGAGAACTGGCGATAGATGGTGCCGACGGACCCGGCGGCCAGCGCCATGGGAATGAACACCGCCGACAGGACCAGCGTGATGCCGATGAGCGCGGGCGTGATCTCCTTCATCGCCTTGCGCGTGGCATCGGCGGGCGAGAGCTTTTCCTCATGCATCAGCCGCTCGACATTCTCAACGACGACGATCGCGTCGTCGACGATGATGCCGATCGCCAGCACCATGCCGAACATGGTCAGCACATTGATCGAATAGCCCGTCGCCAGCATGACCGCGATCGTGCCGAGCAGCGCGATCGGCGCGACGATGGCGGGGATTAGCGTATAGCGGACGTTTTGCAGGAACAGGTACATGACCAGGAAGACGAGGATCATCGCCTCGGCCAGCGTGTGCAGCACCTTCTCGATCGAGATGCGGACGAAGGGCGCGGTGTCGAACGGCGCCGACCATGTCATACCCGGCGGCAGCGAATGGGCAAGCTCGGTCATCCGCGAGCGCACAGCCTTTGACGCGGCGACCGCATTGGCCCCTGGCGTCAGCTGGATGCCTACCGAAGCGGCGAACTTTCCATTCTCGCGCGTGTCGTTGCCGAAGCTCTGCCGCCCCAGTTCGATCTGGGCGACCTTGTCCAGCGTGACGCTCGATCCGTCAGTATTGGCCTTCAGGATGATCCCGGCGAAGTCCTCCGGCGTCTTGAGCTGGCCTTCAGCGGTCAGCGGGACCAGCACGCGCTGGCCGTTCGCGGTCGGCTCGGCGCCTAGCGCGCCGGGTGCGATCTGGACATTCTGCTCGGCGATCGCCGCCGTCACGTCGGTGGCGGTCAGGCCATATCCTGCCAGCTTGGCCGGATCGATCCAGATGCGCATGGCGCGTTCGGCCGAGAAATTCTGCACGCGCCCGACGCCGGGGATACGCTTCAGTTCGTCGACGATGTTGCGGGACATGTAGTCGGACAGCTCGACCTCGTCCTGCCGCCCGTCGGACAACAGGCTGACGATCATCAGAAAGCCCGACGAGGCGGACTCCACCGTCACACCGGTCTGGCGCACCACCTGCGGCAGGCGCGGCTCGATCGTCTTCAGCCGGTTCTGCACGTCGACCTGCGCCATTTCGGGATCGGTGCCGGGGCGGAAGGTGGCGGTGATCGTCGCCGAACCCGAGGTGTCGGCCGAACTCTCGAAATAGAGCAGGTTCTTTACGCTCGACAGCTCGCGCTGCACCAGCGAGACGACGCTGTCGTTCAGCGTCTGCGGCGTGGCACCAGGATAGCTGGCGAAGATGCTGACGGTCGGTGGCGCGACGCTGGGGAAGCGGGCGACCGGCATTTGCGGGATGGCGATGACGCCCAGCAGGACAATCGCGATGGCGATCACCCAGGCGAAGATCGGGCGGTTGATGAAGAATTGCGCCATGGCTCAGCCCGCCGCGCCGCCGCGCCAAGGGCGCTGTTTGACCGGGGTGCCGGGCTGGACACGATCCTGCCCCTCGATGATCACCACCTCCCCGGCGCGCAAACCCGACTGGATGACATAGCGGCCCCCGACCAGCGGTCCGAGCATGACGCGGCGTAGATGCACCCGGTCCTGCCCGCCTACCACGCTGACTTGCGGCGTGCCGTCGCCAGCGCGGGTCACGGCCTGTTGCGGCACGACCAGCGCGGCGGGCATTGTGGCGCGGGGCAGGCGGGCGCGGACGAACATGCCGGGCAACAGTCGCTCGCCGGGATTGGGCACCTCGACCCGGACCAGTGCATCGCCGGTCCCCGGATCGACGGCGATCCCTGAAAACAGGATGCGCCCCTGTCCCGGATGGCTCTGCCCGGAGGCGGTAAGGATCTCGACCGGCCAGGCCGCAGCACCCTGCGCGCGCAACTCGGCATAACGTTCGGCGGGTTGCCGGACATCGACATAGACCCGGTCGATCTGCTGGATCGTCGCCAACGGCGTCGCGTCCGCCGCCGTCACCAGCGCCCCCTCGGTGACATTGGCCGCGCCGATCCGCCCGGCGATCGGCGCGGTGACGCGCGAAAAGCCTAGGTCGATCCGGCGGCGGCGCAAGGTCGCGCGCGCTTCGGCCAGTTCGGCACCGGCCTGCTCGCGCGCGGCGACCGCGTCGTCATAGCTTTGGCGGCTGATTGCATCGGCCGCTACAAGGGGTTTCAGCCGGTCGGCCTGGGCAAGGGCGCGGGCATAGGCGGCACTGGCCTTTTGCACGGTTGCCAGCGCGGTGTCGGCATCAGCGCGATAGGGGGCTGGGCTGATCTGGAACAGTATCTGCCCGGTGCGCACCGCCGCACCCTGTTCGAACAGGCGGCGCTGGATGATACCGCCGACCTGCGGGCGGATCTCGGCCGTGCGGAAGGCCACGACCCGGCCGGGCAGCTCGTCGGCGGCGGTGACCTCGGTGGGTGCGACACGCATGGTCAGTACCGTGACCGGGTCTGCCGGAGCAGCGGGGGCTTCGGCGGAACAGCCACTGAGCGAGGCCGCCATGGCCAGCATGATCGGCAGGGCGGGGAGCGTGCGGCAAACAAGAGATCGACCCATCATGCTGCCGCCTATCCACGCGAGTCGTTGCGCTCGCGTCGAGATTGTGTGGAGATTGTGTGGAGGCGGGCTGGCGGCGGGCGGCGCACCGCTGATAGGAACAAGGCCATGCCCGATGGACCCGCCGCATGAACCCCCTCGCGCTAATTGCCGAGGACGATCGCGACATTGCCGAGATCATCCGCGCTTATCTGGAGCGGGAGGGGTTCCGAACCGTTCATGCCGATGACGGGCGTACCGCGTTGGACCTGCACCTCGCGCTGAAGCCCGACATCCTGCTGCTCGACATCTCGATGCCAATTATCGACGGCTGGGGCGTGATGTCCGAAGTGCGGCGACGGGGCAATACGCCGGTGGTCGTCACCACCGCACTGGACCAGGACATCGACAAGCTCCAGGCTCTACGCATCGGAGCCGATGATTATGTCGTCAAGCCCTTCAATCCGGTCGAGGTGGTCGCGCGGGTCAAGGCGGTGCTCCGCCGGGCGGGCGGCGAGGGGGGCAATGGCGTGCTGCGTGTCGGCCCGGTCGAGATCGACACGACTGCGCATATGGTCCGCACCGAACGCGGCGAAGTCGCCCTGACCCTGACCGAATTCCGCCTGCTCGCCCATATGGCCCGCACGCCGAGCCGGGTGTTCAGCCGCAGCGAACTGCTCGACGCCTGCCTGCCCGGATCGGATGCCCTCGACCGAACGGTCGACAGTCATGTCAGCAAGCTGCGCCGCAAACTGGATCAGGCAGGCGTGCCCGATATGCCCGAAGGCGTTCGAGGTGTCGGATACCGGCTGTGGTCGCGCGGATGAGGAACCGGAACAGCCTGACCCGGCAATTGTCGATCGCGATGGCGGCGCTGGCCTTCGTCGCGGTCGCGGTCAGCACGGCCGCTTTTTACATCGTCTATGCCGTGCTGGAGCGGCTCCGTATCGTTGCGCCGCTGCCGCCTGGGGTGGCGGACACCACGGGTCTGGATGTCGGCATCACCCTCGCGGCCTGCGTCATCGGCGTGGTGCTGGCGCTGGCAGTCGCGGTCCGGCTGGCGCGGCGTATTGTGCAGCCGCTCGGCGCAGTGGGCGAGGCGGCGCGTCGGATCGCCGAGGGCGACCTGACTACCCGCATCGCGCCGGTCCGCGCCGCGCATGGCGAGGCGGCGCTGCTGATTGCCGATTTCAACGCCATGGCCGACCGGCTGCAACGCATGTCGGACGATGTGAAGCTGTGGAATGCCCAGATCGCGCACGAACTGCGCACCCCCCTGACCATATTGCGCGGGCGGCTGCAAGGCGCGAAGGACGGCGTCTTTCCGCTCGATGACGCACTGGTCGTCGGCCTGATGAAACAGGTCGAGGGCCTGACCCGGCTGGTCGAGGATCTGCGCAGCGTCAGCCTGGCTGAGAGCGGGCGACTGGAGCTGGTGATCGGGGACGTCGATCTGGCTGCCGAGTTGGAGGATATGCGACCGATCCTGTCATCCATGCTGTCGCCAGCGGGTTTCGAACTGGAGATGACGTCGGAGGCTGGCGTCGTCCGGGCCGATGCGGCGCGTATCCGACAGGCGGTGGTCGCCCTCGTCGACAATGCGCGTCGCCATGCGTCGCCTTGTACTTTGCGGCTCGCGGTTGAATTCACGAGGAGTGAGGCGGTCATCACCGTTGCGGACAAGGGGCCAGGGTTGCCACCTAAATTGGAGAGAAGCGCTTTTCGCCAATTCGTACGCGGCACAAAGAACTCCGGTGGATCGGGACTGGGCCTTTCCGTCGTTCAGGCTATCGCCCGTGCACATGGCGGAGATGCTATTTATCAAAGAGCCAACGACCGATCTCTATTTCGTATTCTCCTGCCGGCGCCGAAAGGTTGACAGGGACTGATCGCGTTGTAGCCAGCGCAGGCAAGGTGCTTGCACTGCACATCCGGGTCCGGAGCCAAACCTGAATGAACGTCAGAAGTTGGGGAGCGCTCTACGCCGCCTGAACGTCCGGGGATGGGTCATTGAGGTGAAGGGGAGGGCAGCTGCTTTCGCTTCAAACCTAGAAGCTGGGGCAAGCAAGCTGTCCTCCCGCAAGTGGCAGCTGGTTCAGCACGACCATTCCCGTTTCCACATCCTCGAAGGCCAATTTCGGCGCCACCTCATCGACCGCCAGACCTACCGGGAACGACGCTCCGCCGCGCTGGTAGAGTGGCAGAACCTTGCAAGCTGCGCCGGTGCCCTCAAAGACCGCCATGCATCGTGTGGAGAGCGGTTCGCATTAGACTGACAGCACCAGCCAGTTATCCAATCAGAACGCCTGTTCAGGGGAGTTGACGCTGAAGGTCAACCGACCACTTGGGCTTCCTGAGCATCAAGAGCAGCGATGCCGACAGGATGACCAAGACTATCAGCGTGAGAATGGGGATGTCCGCGCTGGCGAAACGGCCAAGCAGCGTGGCGAACAGGGGTGGTCCCATGGCGGCGCCGAGCAGGAAACTAACGTTGTGCCATGCATAGATGCGCGAGATCGCGCGCTCCCCGAAGTATCGCCCCACGAGGATCGAGAGGAGATCGGTTTCGGCGCCCATCGCAATGCCCATCAGCGCGCTCATCGTGACGGCGGCAATGCCGATGGTTTCGACGCGTAGCAGAATGGCTAACGCGGCTGCTGCGCACAGGACGCCACCCGCGCCCACGATCGGAACGGGGAAACGATCGAGCAGCCAGCCGAACACCAGTCTGCCGGCGATCATCGCGACGCCGGCGAGCGACGACAGCATGGCAATCTGCGGCAGCGTGCCGGCCCCACGCTTCAGCATCAACGCGACGAAATTCCCGGTCAGCGCGTAGCTGGTCATGCCGAACAGCAGGAAGACGGCGATGATGATCCAAAAGGCGCCGGTCCGCAGGGCCTGGGCGACCGTCAGGCCCGAACGCACCCTTGATTGATCAATATCGTGAGGATCAGCGGCATCGGCAAAGGGGACGCCTGCCTCTGCCGGATCGTCGCGCACGAACAGGGCGATCAGCGGTAGTACGAACAGGATCAAGGCGACCGCCAGAGCATAGAAGGCGTAGCGCCACTCGAAGGCTTCACTGACATATTCGACCGCCATCGGCAGGATCGCACCGCCTACACCCTGGCCCGCCACCGCGAGGCCGAGCGCGAAGCCGCGGCGGCGGTCGAACCAGGCGGAGAGCGCCTTGATATAGACGATCGGATTGGTAAACGCGCCGACCGCCCCGAACAGGGCGTAGAAGATCATCAACCCGCGCAGCGACGTGATCGTCCCTCCCGCCAGCGCGAGCAGCGCGGCAAAACTAAGGATGCCTGCGACCGCGGTGCGGCGCGATCCGAAGCGGTCGACGGCGATGCCGACCACGGGCACCGCCAGCGTGGTTGCGAGCAAAAAGAGGGACAGTGCCGTCGCCATCGCGCCCTGGGTCCAGCCCAAGGCCCGGGTCAGATGCGCGGTAACGATGCCGAAGGTCGCGACGATCGTAGTGGTCCCGCAGAGCATCAGGGCGACGAGCACGGCGCCGACCACATGCCAGCCGCGATAGACCGGGCGGGTGCTCATGACATGCGTCCTGCCGGGCGAGCGAGGCCCAGGTTCGCCCGGAGCGTGTTGCCCTCATATTCGGTGCGGAACAGTCCGCGCCGCTGCAGTTCGGGGACGACGAGCCGGGCGAAGTCATGCAGGCCGTGCGGAAGGGTCGGCGGCATGATGTTGAAGCCGTCCGCCGCGCCGGCCTGGAACCACGCCTCCATCTCGTCCGCGATCTGCGTAGCGGTGCCGATGACGACCCTGTGGCCGCGCGCGACGGCGACGCGGACGGCCAGTTCACGGATCGTCAGACCTTCTGCACGAGCAAGGTCGAAGAACAGCTTCTGGCGGCTCTGCCAGCCCTCGGTGGGCGGAAGGTCGGGGACGGGACCATCGAGCGGATACTGGCCGAGGTCCGCACCTATCATCGCGGAGGCAAGCCCGATCGCGATCCCCGGATCGACCAGCGCCTGCAGGTCGTCGTGCAGGCGTTGTGCGTCCTCCTGCGTTTCGGCAACGAAGGGCATCAATCCGGGCATCACCACCACGTCCTCGCGGCCGCGTCCCGCGGCGACGGCGCGCTCCCGCACCGTGTCGGCGAACGCGACTGCTTCATCCAGCGACTGTTGCGCGGTGAAAACGAGTTCGGCGGTGGCCGCCGCCAATGCGATGCCGTCCGCCGATGATCCAG
Organism: Sphingomonas sanguinis; assembly: GCF_001476905.1. Classification (GTDB taxonomy): domain Bacteria; phylum Pseudomonadota; class Alphaproteobacteria; order Sphingomonadales; family Sphingomonadaceae; genus Sphingomonas; species Sphingomonas sanguinis_B. The sequence continues at coordinate 10,845 of NZ_LDTE01000027.1, forward strand.
CCTGCGCGATCACCGGATGCCCCTGAATCGGGCGTCCGGCTTGTAGCGGGCCCCGGACGCGGAAGTGGCGTCCGTCGTGATCGATCGCTCGGACCTTGGCCGGGTCGAAGAAGCGGCGGCCCGATTGATCGAACAGCAGCGCCTCGTCGTCCCAACTGTCCCACAGCGCCTTGACGACGTGGATGTATTCGGCGGCCCGCTCATAGCGTTCGGCATGGCCGATCTGGGCATCCAGACCGAAATTGCGCGCCTCGGCGTCGGAGCCGGACGTCACGCAATTCCATCCGGCGCGCCCGCCGCTGATATGGTCCAGCGTCGCGAACTTTCGGGCAAGGTGATAGGGCGGCAGGTAGGTCGCGGACACGGTCGCGACCAGCCCGATCCGCTGCGTCGCCGGGACCAGCGCGCCGAGCAGCATCAACGGTTCGAGATAATAGACCGGGGCGGCCTGCGCGGACAAAGGCGACAGCGGCGGCGCGGCGACATTGTCCGCGAAGAACAGGGCGTCGAACCGCGCCGCTTCCGCCGCCTGTGCGATCCGGACATAATGATCGAGCGACACCAGATCGTGTGGTTCTACCGAGGGATGGAGCCAGGCGGCGATATGGTGGCCGACGCCCATGATAAAGGCGCCCAGCTTCATCTGGCGGGGGATGGTCATGACGGTGATCTCTCCGGCGCGCTCAGAACGTGTAGCCGAGCGTTGCGCCATAGGTGCGCGGCGTGCCGTAGAGGATCGCGGCGTTGCCGAGGACCGCTGTACGATTGGCGAAGCGAATATAGTGTTTGTCGAAGATGTTGCGGCCCCATAGCGATGCCTGCCACCGGCCGTCGGTGGACGTCAGTCCGATCCGCGCATCGGCGAGGTCGTAACCCGCGATGAAATAGGCTTTTCCAAACACCGGGTTCGCCACCTTCGGATCGAAATTCTCCGATGACTGGACGCTATAGCCGAGATGCACCTGCAAGCGCGGCAGGCCCGAACCCAGTGCGGTCTCGTAATCGGCCGACACATAGGCCTTGTGACGCGGCGCATAGGGTGTCTGCACGCCGTCGGCATCGAGCACCGTGTTGCCCGCCGTGCCGCCGCCACCCGGATAGCGGTCATACACGCTGTCGTTATAGGTATATTGGGCTGCCAGCGTCAGGCCGGCGACGGGGATGACCGCGATCTCGGTTTCGATACCCTTGGACGAGACCTTGCCGACGTTCGACAGGCTGCTGGCGAGCACCGTGCGGCCGCCGACGGTGGCGTTGACGAAGGTGAAGACCTGGAAATCGTCGAACTTCTCGTAGAAGCCGGTGACGTTGACGCGGGCGCGGCGATCGAGAAAGTCGCTCTTGAACCCGACTTCGTAGCTGGTCACCGTTTCGGGTTTGAAGCGGATGCCGGCGGCGAAGGCGGCGGGGCTGGTCGCCTCGACGTTCCACCCGCCGCTCTTGAAGCCGCGACCGATCGTGCCGAACAACAGCACGTTACGCCGCAGGTGCAGGTTGATGCCACCCTTGGGCGTGAAGAAGGTGTTGGCGAGCGCATCGCGGTAGCCGCTGATCGGGGCAGAGAACAGCCCGGTCGGGTCGGCGGTGGTGATGTCGTTCAGTCGTTTGCGCTCATGGGTCAGCCGCGCACCGGCGAACAGTTCGACAAGCGACGACGGCTGGACGTTCGCCTGGAAGAACCCGGCGATGGAGTCGCTGCTGACCGACGTAGCGAGCGTCGCCACCTTGCCCACGGCGCTACCGAGGCCGAGTGCGCGCAGGCCCGAGCCGAAGGTCAGCGCCTGCCGGTCGCGGTTGTTGCCCCAGAAGTAGAAGACGCCCGCGACGAAATCGTAGCGGCGCTCGCGCGGCGAAGCGATCCGAAATTCCTGCGAGAACTGGTCCGTATATTGGCGCAGGTCCGCGGTCAGGATCGGCGTGGGGCCGGTTTCGTTGTTGAAGTGCAGGAATTGGTGGCCCGACCGCCACGCCGTGATCGACGTCGCCTGGAATCCTCCGCCAACGTCCTTCTGTGCGGTCAGCGAGACGCCGCCCATCCGACGACGCGCCCCATCGTCGACATAGGATCGGATCTCGAACGGATCGCTGCCCGCTGGCGGTACGTAGGTATAGTGGAGCGTCGAATTGTCGTCGTCGGTGAAATCCGCCGCAAGCGTGACATCAAGCCCGTCATTGGGGTGGAGCCGGAGTTGCGCGCGGAACGCGTCGGAGTTGATGCCCTGGTTGCGCTTGCCGAGCAGGACGTTGCGATAATAGCCGTCGCTCTGCACATGGGCGCCGCTGAGTTGCAGGCTGACGTCGTCGTTCAGCGGCAGGTTGCTGCGCGCTGCGATCTGGCGATAGCCGAAATTACCGATATCCGCGGTGATCTCGCCGCCCAGCGTCTTCGATGGTTGGATCGTGGTGATGGAGAGCGCGCCCGCATCCGTGTCCTTGCCGAACAGCGTTCCCTGCGGCCCCCGCAACACATCGACCTGCCGGATGCCCAGCAACGTCAGGTTGTTCATCCAGGACCGGCTGTAATAGACGCCGTCGACATAGACGCTGACGCGCGAGTCATAGCCGGCGTTGCGCGAGTAATCGATAACGCCGCGAATGCCGGTGCGGCCCTGTTCGCTGCCATCGCCGAACGACAGGGACGGCGTGGCGACCTCCACGTCGCTCAGGCGGCGCGCGCCGAGCGTGTCGAGCGCCTTCGCATCCAGGGTCTGGATCGAGATGGGGACCTGCTGCGAGCTCTCGACGCGGCGTTGTGCGGTGACGACGATGTCGGACAGACCCGTCTGATCCTGCGGCCCCGTCTGATCCTGTGGCTGGGCCGCGTGGACGACGGCAGGAACGAGCGCGGCGGCCAGCGTGCTCGCGCGCCATAGCCATGCATGTTCGGAGCCTGGAGCGGCACGTGTTCCCTTGGATCGGCGAGCAGCCATCGACTTTCCCCCATGAACGCATCTGGTGCGGATTAAGTGCTGACACTTATCCTATTAGATCGATGGGGGTTGAAGATGGTTTTCGTTGCGCTGATGCAACTTCCGCTTCGTCTGGTGGCTCAGCGCCGTTGCAGTGCGAACCGGGCCGCTGCCTCCAGTGCCGGTACGGCCATGGCGATGGTCTGATCGATCAGCTCTTCCAGCGACAGCGCGACACGCCCGCGAAACACAAAATTGTCACGCGCGGCCAGCCCGACGATCATCGCAAAATGCTGCTGGGCGAAGCCGAGTTCGAACTGCTCCGCCGTGAGGTTCAGCAGCCCGGCCATCCGCTCCATCAGCGTCACCGCGAGCCCGCGTCGAGCGTTGAACGGATCATCGCGGCGATGCGGGTCGAAGCCGATCCGCGTCGTATATTGCAACAGGAGTCGAGCGTAGCTGTGGTGCCCGTTCGCGTCGACCTGCTCCGACATCGGGAGGAGCACCGCTTCCAGCAAGCTACTAAGATCATCCATTAATCCGCGTTCTTCGGCCAAGCGGACACATTCCTGGCGCCGTGCGACGATGTGCCGCATCCGGATCGCGAAGATGCCATCGATCAATCCGTCACGCCCGCCGAAATGATATTGTACCGCGAATTTGTTCGCCTGACCCGCCGCAGCCGCAATCTCCTGCAGGGACGGCGTGTCGATGCCGTGCGTTCCCATCAGCCGCTCTCCGGCGTCGGCCAGCCGGCGCTTGGAGGGCGTTTCGTCGCCCTCGATGTCGAACAGCGTCACGGGTCTGAGATGGGCGATGAGCTTGGGCATGGCCGGTCAGGATAGAGGCGTCGGGAGATAAATCGATCGTCGTTTTCGGCGGCTGGCTTCGGAGCGGGTTGGCAATGACGCGGAGCGAAGACTGGCGGTGAAGTTGGAGCTTGATCGCGCCCAATCATTTCTATCAAATCCCACCAAATGCATAGGATATGATCGAGGGGCGAGTGCCAATAGGTTCCGCCCGATCGACAAGGGGGTTGATGGATGAAGATCATCGTAGCGGGGCTGCTGGCCAGCGTGTCACCCATCGCGGCCGCAGCCGCACAGGATGCGGGCCGCCAAGCGGCTATCGAACAGACAGAGCCAGGCGACGAGATCGTAGTCACCGGAACGCGCGCGGGCGAACGGACCGTCACGACCTCGCCGGTGCCGATCGACCTGCTGCGCGGCGACGACCTGCGCGCCTCGGGCTATCAGGAGACGAGCGAAGTGCTGCGTCAGCTTGCGCCGTCCTTCTCCTTCGCCAATCCGACGACGCCGGACGGCAATACGCACATCCACTCCGCTTCGCTCCGCGGCTTATCGCCGGACGAGACGCTGGTACTGGTCAACGGCAAACGTCTGCACGGCGCGGCCTGGGTCAATACCGGCGGCACGATCGGCAAGGGGTCGACGCCGACCGACCTCAACCAGATTCCAGCGGCAGGGATCGGCCGGATCGAAATACTGCGCGACGGTGCTTCGGCGCAATATGGGTCGGACGCGATCGCGGGCGTCATCAACATCCTGTTGCGAACGGACACCACGCTCCATGCCTCGGCGAGCGCGGGCACGACGTATGACGGCGGCGGCGACACCTATGAGGTTTCGCTCGGAGGTGGGCTGAAGCTGGGCGAGGACGGCTTCGTCAACGTGACCGGCTATTATCGCGACCATCAGGCGGCGAACCGCGCGCAGCCGGACACGCGACAATTCTATTTCGGCATTTCACCGACGGGCACGCCGCAGCCGCTGTCGTCGCGTTATGGGGCGGGGATCGGGCTCAATCCGCCGGGCGGCGTCGCGGGAACGCGGCTCGACCCGCGCGAGGCGACCGTCGACCGAAACGTCTGGCGCTTGGCCGACCAGGGCGACCTCAAGGACGGCTCGGTCCTGGTGAATTTCAGCAAGCCATTGGGTAATGTCGAACTCTACGGGTTCGGCGGCTATCGGCTGAGCAAGGCGCACAGCAATGCGTCGTTCCGGCGGCCAGGTCAGGACGAGAATGTCCGCGCCATCTATCCGAACGGCTTCCTGCCCTTCGTCGATACCGAGAGCGCCGACTATACCGGCGCGCTGGGTCTGCGCGGCGATCTGGCCGGATGGAAATGGGACCTATCGAGCGTCTACGGCGGCAATCGCATCGCGTATCGGACACAAAACACGCTCAACGCGACTCTGGGAGCCGCCAGTCCCAAGCGCTTCTATAATGGCCGCTACGGCAATTCGCAGTGGACGACCGACCTGACCCTCTCGAACAGCGTCGAGGCCGGGCTGGCTGCGCCGATCGACGTCGCGATCGGTGCCGAATATCGCCGTGACGGCTACAAGATCGGCGCCAGCGAACTCGCCAGCTACCAATATGGCACCGCGCGCATACTGGATGGCCCGAATGCCGGCGCGATCCTGACGATCGGGTCGCAGGGCTTTGCCGGTATCCAGCCTAGCGACGCGGTCGACGTCCACCGTGGTGCGGTCAGCGCTTTTGCGGAAGCGGGACTGGAGCCGGTGCGCGGCTGGACGGTCGATCTTGCCGAACGCTACGAGCATTACTCCGACTTCGGCGACACCTGGAACGGGCAGGCGTCGACGCGTGTCGCGCTGCCGGCGGGGTTTGCCCTGCGCGGGTCGGTCGGCACCGGCTTCCACGCGCCCAGCCTTGCCCAGCAATATTTCAGTTCGACCAGCAGCCGGACGATCGTCAACAACACGACCGGTTTCCCCGAGTTCGTGCTGGTCCGCACCGCGCCGGTCGGTTCGCCGCTCGCCCGGGCACTCGGCGCGCAGGCTCTGAAGCCGGAGACGTCGACCAATTTCGGCGGTGGCCTGACCTATGCGGGTGGGCGCCTGACCGCGTCGGTCGATTACTATCATATCGACATCGACGACCGGATCATGCTCTCGTCCAACTATGTCGATGCGTCGGGCAGCCGCCGTCTGCGCGATTATCTCGCCGGCATCGGCATTCCGGGCGTGACCAGCGTCCGCTACTTTACCAATTCGGTCGATACCCGGACGCAGGGGGTCGACGTGACCGCGGCCTATGCCACCCCGCTGGGCGGCTGGGGCGATCTGAAGCTGACGGCGGCGTACAATTACAACCAGACGCGGCTGCGCCGTGTCGCGGCGACGCCCCCGCAAATCACGGCGCTCGGTATCACCACGCCGCTGTTCGACGTCGTCGAAAGGACGCGCGTCGAGCGTGGTCAGCCGCGCGACAAGGTGGCGTTGGGCGCGACCTTCCGGACCGGTCCGATCACCTTCGATGTGCGCGCCACCCGCTATGGCCGGGTCGAACAGGTAGCGCTCACGAACCAGACTCCCGCGGCGGTCGCGCTGATCGCGCAAGGATCGACGCCCTATCGCACGCTGCCGACCGAGTCCGGGACGCGCGGCAATGTCGATGTGATTCAGCAGCTGGAGCCGAAGTGGGTGACCGATCTCAGCTTCACCGGGCAGGTCAACCGCAACCTGGCGGTGACGGTGGGCGCCAACAATCTGTTCAACGTCTATCCGACCGAGAACATCCAGTCGACCGCAGCGCTGACCGGTGCTGATACGTTCGGTGCCTTTCCCTACAGCGAATTCTCGCCCTTCGGGTTTAGCGGTGCCTTCTATTATGTTCGCGCGGGAGTGAGTTTCTGATGGCGGCGCTGCTCAACCGGCGCGAGTGGATCGCGATGGGAGCGGCGGTGGCCGCGACACCGGCGATCGGGACTGGTCTTGCCGTACGGACCCGGCTGTCGCTCAATGAGAACGCTTGGGGGCCGTCGCCGAACGTCGCGCCCGCCATCCGTGCGGCGGCGCTCGGCGTGGAGCGCTATGTCGAGCAGGCCGAAGTGGGCAGGCTCACCCGGCAGATCGCCCGCCTCGAAGGTGTCGCGCCGGAGCAGGTTGTGATTGGCGAAGTGCTCGAAGCGCTGGGGCTGTTCCTGGCGCGTCGACGCCCGGGTGGTGGCGAGATCGTCTTCTCGGCACCTGGGTATACCGCGCTGGTTGATGCCGCGGCACCGCTGGGTGGTCGGGGTAGGCCGGTGCCGCTCGATGCGCGTCTCGAAAACGACTTGCCCGCATTGTCCCGCGCGGTCGGCGCGGACACGCTGGCCGTGTCGCTGGTGAACCCGCACAATCCCTCCGGCACGGTCAGCGAGGCGGGCGCTTGGCACGCCTTTCTGGAGGACGTATCTCGCCGGACGCTGGCCGTGGTGGACGAGGCATATCTCGAATATGACGATCTCGCCGGGCTGTCGGCGATCCGGCATGTGCGGGCGGGGCGTAACGTGCTCGTGTTTCGCACGCTCGCCAAGATCTATGGGCTGGCGGGGCTGTCGATCGGATACGCCGTCGCGCAGGCGCCGCTGGCGACCGCCTTGCGGGCGGCCGGAATCGGCACGCCTCATTCCCTGTCTCGCCCCGCGCTTGCAGCCGCAGGCGCGGCGCTGGGGGATCAGGCGCATGTCGCCATGGTGCGCGACCGGACGGCGGTGGAGCGGCGGCGGCTCCACACGAGGCTCGATGCGTTAGGGCTGCGTCACACCGACGCGCGCGGCAATTTCGTCTTCTTCCACACGCCCGCAGCAGGCCGCATCCGCGCTGCGGCGGCGATGGCAGGCGTCGAAATCGCCAGGCCGTTCCCCCCGCTCGATGACTGGGTACGCGTGACGGTCGGACAGCCGGCGGAGAACGACCGCTTTCTTGCCGTGCTGCGGCAGGTGATCGGATGACGAGCGCGCCGGATCTGGCGGCGATCGCCGGTGGCCTGAGCGATGTCCGTGACGACTGGCGTGCCCGGCACCGCAACGGCGCCGACCAAGGCGTCGATGACTTCCCATCGCGGCGACGGATCGAGAGCATCGTTGCTGACCTCAAGGGTGCACTGTTTCCGTTGCGACTGGGCCCGGAGACGGTCCGCCCGGAGAATGAGCGAGCCTATGTCATCGAGACGCTTGGCCGAGCGCTGCGCCAGCTTCGCGGTGAGGTGCGCCTGGAACTGGCGTACCGCGATGAGGCGACGGGCGGGGCGGACGCACGGGCCGGCCGCATCATAGCCGCGTTCGGAGGGGACTTGCCGAATATCCGCCGGCTTCTTGACGGAGACGTTGAGGCGGCTTTCGCTGGCGACCCGGCGGCGGGCAGCGTGGACGAGGTGTTGCTTTGCTATCCCGGCGTGCGGGCGATGATCCATCATCGTATCGCGCACCGGCTCCACCGGCTCGGCGTCCCGCTCGTCGCGCGGATCATTGCCGAGCTGGCGCATTCGGCCACGGGCATCGACATCCATCCCGGCGCCGCGATCGGGGAGCGTTTCTTCATCGACCATGGCACCGGGGTCGTCATCGGTGAAACGGCCGTGATCGGCAGCCACGTGCGCCTGTATCAGGCGGTGACGCTGGGTGCGCGCAGCTTCCCGGCTCAGGAGGATGGCTCGCTGGTCAAGGGCTTGCCGCGTCACCCGATCGTCGAAGACCACGTGGTGATCTACGCCGGCGCGACGGTGCTGGGCCGAGTCACGATCGGCGCGGGGGCGGTGATCGGCGGCAGCGTGTGGCTGACCGAGAGCGTGCCGCCTGGCGCCGTCATCCACCAGGCTTTCGCGGAGCGCGAGACGGTGGGGAGTGCCGTACCGATTGGCCATGTCACCGAAGCCGCGCGCGTCGCCGCAAATCATGGGGAGACAGCATGAACCAGTATCGCCCACACACTTTTGTCCAAGCAGCAACCACCGCTCGACCGGTACGATGCCTGATCATACCCGGGCTGAACGGCTCAGGCCCGGATCATTGGCAGACACGCTGGCAGCAATGTCGCGACAATTGCGTTCGCGTCGATCTGGGGGATTGGGAATCGCCCACCCGCGCTCGTTGGGTGACCGCGATCGCAGACGCGGTGACGGAGGCCGACGCTCCGGTCGTACTGGTGGGGCATAGCCTCGGCTGCCTCGCCATCATCTGGTGGGCCGCGCGAGCACGATCGGCGGAGCGAACCAAGGTCCTGGGTGCTATGCTGGTCGCGCCGCCCGATGTGGGGCAGCAGGGCTGCGACCTGCGCCTGCTCCGCTTCGCGCCCTTACCACCCGGTCCGCTGCCATTCCCGACCCTCGTCGTGGCCAGCGCCGACGATCGTTATGCGAGTCTCACGCGGTCGCGTAAACTGGCTCAAGACCTGGGGGCGACCTTCGCCGATATCGGTCGCGCGGGGCATATCAACGCGCTGTCCGGCCTAGGCGATTGGCAAGAAGGGCAGGCGCTGCTTGGATCGCTGCTAGCGCGATAGGCAAATCGCGGTGTCGCGGTGCACGGCCCGATTGGCTGGCTTGCGCAAGCCGCGAACGCCAAGCTGCTGCATCAGCGGGACGCGACCTCTATCCATTTCCCGAGCCTTTCGACGGCTTCATCCAGCACGTGGTCGGCTTTGGCAAAGCACAGCCGCAGCAAGCCGGAAGGGACGCGTGAACTCATGTAGAATGGCGAGAGGGGAATCGCTGCGACACCGGCTTCCGCAATCAGTCGATCCGACAACGCCGTGTCCCTCTCGGCAAAGCCCGAGGCGGCCAGATCGATCGTGACGAAATACGTGCCCTCACTCGGCAGCATCTCGAACCCGGCGGCGCGGAGGGCCGTCACCAGCCGCTCCCGCGACCGTGCGAGCGACGCGCGGGCGTCCGCGAAGAAGGCATCGGAATAGCCTAATCCCTCGGCAACCGCCGATTGCAGGTTGGGCGGCGTCGAGAAGGTGAGGAACTGGTGCGCCCGTCCGATCGGCCCCAACAGATGCGGCGCGGCCATGACGAAACCGACCTTCCAGCCGGTCACGCCGAAAATCTTGCCGGCGGAGCCGATTTTCACCGTGCGAGTCGCCATGCCCGGCAGGCTGATCAGGGGTATGTGCTGCCGGGCGTCAAACACGACATGCTCCCACACCTCGTCGCAGATCGCGATAAGGTCGTGCCGGACGCACTGCCGCGCCACCGCCTCCAACTCCGCGCGCGAGAAGACCCGGGCGGCAGGATTATTGGGGTTGTTGAAGAGAACCGCCCGCGTTCGTGGACCGATGGCGGCCGCCAGATCGTCCTCGACGATGCGCCACGCCGGCGGATGGAGCGTTACCGGCCGCAGCATCCCACCCGCCCGTTCGATCAACGGACGATAGGCGTCGTACATCGGCTCGAACACCACCACCTCGTCGCCGGGAGAAACGATCGCCAGGAGCGCCGCGGCAATGGCCTCGGTCGCGCCGGAGGTGACGATCACGTCGTCGGGGGAGAGGTCGAGCGACTGGAAGCGCCGGTAATGCTCCGCCACCGCGCCACGAAGTGCGGGCAAACCCAGTGACGGCGGATATTGATTAGGCCCGGTCAGCACGGCCCGTGCCGCCGCCTCCAACAGGTCCGGTGGGCCGATCGTATCGGGGAACCCCTGGCCCAGGTTGATCGCCCCGCATGCGCGCGCACGGCGCGAGGTCTCTTCGAAGATCGTGGTGACCGCGTTGGCGTAGACTGGGTTCATCGAGACCTTCATGCCCGGTTTATCGCCGGGGCGGTAGCTCCCAGCCGCCGGATCCCCCGCGACAGTCCGGCCGCCCCCACGAAGTTCGCACCCCCATCGCCCGCCATCGAAAACCGAAACTTTCGGGGGTGCAAGAATTGCCCGCTTATATTCCCATCGGTTCGGTGGATTATAAGCCTTCTAAGGAGATCGATGATGTCGCTCAAGCTCGGAGATATCGTTCCCAACTTTACCCAGGCATCGACCGAGGGGCCGCTCAACCTCTATGAATGGGCAGGCGATCGCTGGGTCGTCCTCTTCTCGCATCCCAAGGATTTCACGCCGGTCTGCACCACCGAACTGGGCGCGGTCGCGGCACTCGTGCCGGAGTTCGCCCGGCGCAACGTGGCGGTGCTAGGCCTGTCCGTCGACACGCTCGATAGCCACCAGCGCTGGGCGTCCGACATCGCCGAAACGCAGGGGCATGCGCTCAACTTTCCCCTGATCGCGGACGACGACCGCAAGGTCGCGACGCTGCTCGATCTCATTCACCCCGCCGCGTCAGACACCACGACGGTGCGCACCGTTCTGGTGATCGATCCCGCGCGCAAGCTGCGCCTCTCGCTCACCTATCCGGCGTCCACGGGTCGCAATTTCGCCGAGATCCTGCGCACGATCGACAGCCTGCAGCTGACCGACTCGCACAAGGTAGCGACACCGGCGAACTGGCAGCAGGGCGACGATGTCATCATCGTGCCTTCGGTCGACAATGACGCGGCCAGGGCGCTGTTCCCGAACGGCTGGACCGAGGTAAAGCCCTATCTGCGTACGGTCAGGCAACCCGCATGAGCGATGTGTTGCGCAGCGTGACGGAGGTTGACGGGGTGCATGTCGATCCCGACCGATCCATCGATTTTCCTCGGCAAATCGATCTTGTCATCGACCGGTTGCGCGTCGCTCGCGAGGATTGGCGTACTGCGCACCCAGCCCATGCTGAGCATGGCGCGCAATTTCCCTCGCGCCAGGCGCTCAAGCGCATCACGCGCGAGCTCGGCACCGCGTTGTTCCCGTTGCGGCTTGGCCCGGCGGAGATCACCGCGTCCAACGAGAATGCCTTCGTCGCCGCGTCGCTCGAGCCCCTGCTGGCGCAGCTGCAAGCCCAGATCGATATAGAGTTGCGCTATGCTGCGCCGGAGACGACGGACGGCAGGGCCATCGCCGCAACATCGGAGAGACTGATCGGCAGCGTCGCCGCCAATCTCCCCGCGCTGCGCCGGCTGCTCGACCGCGATGTCGAGGCCGCCTATGCCAGCGATCCGGCCGCACGTAGCGTGGATGAAGTGCTGGCGGCCTATCCCTCGCTCACTGCCGTCATACACCATCGGCTGGCGCACCTGCTGCATCGCCTGGGCGTTCCGCTGGTGGCCCGCATCATTGCCGAGCTGGCGCACGATCAGACCGGGATCGACATCCATCCCGCGGCCCGGATCGGGCAGGGCTTCTTCATCGATCATGGCACCGGCGTCGTGATCGGCGAAACGGCCGTGCTCGGCGACCGAGTGCGGCTATACCAAGGCGTGACACTCGGCGGCGACCCCGATCTGTTCAACGCTCCGCCGGGTACGCCCCGCCACCCCATCGTGGGCGACGACGTCGTGATCTTCGCCAACGCCGCCATCGTCGGCCGGGTGACCATCGGCGCCCGTTCGCGGATCGGCGGCAATGTGTGGCTGCGAAACGACGTGCCGCCCGACACGCTGGTCGAAGCGCCTAAGCCGATCTTCAGTCCGATCGGCGACCGCCAGGGTAAGTAAGCTTGTACGGCAACGGTCATTCTCTACGGCGCACATTGGCCCATCGAACATCGTGATCAAAGCCATCGAGAGCCTTGGTGTCGGTATCCAGCCGAAATCGGCTTATGGTGCGGCCGTAATGGATCAGATACAGTAAGGGCGATCGCTTGTTCGGACGGACCGTATCGACGCCCGATGACGCTCATCCTGTCAAGCGAACGGGCTGACCGGCGATTAGCGATCTTCTATCCGAACCCTGCACCGTCAAGGTAATGCTCAGCTTGGATTGGCCGGCTGGGGGGTGACCGTCTTGGGCGTCAAGCTCGTCGATTGTCAAAACGCCTTGAACAACCGATGGCGCGCTGATCATCCGGATGGGGCAACATTTACGTGATGCAGGGTCCATGGGCGCAGCCCGTGCGCGTCGGGTTATTGCCGGATGTCTGCTCTAGCCAAACCTGTCTTTCGACAAGTTGGGAGTGAATCGCGGGAATGTCCCACTTCGTGTCGCGCGAGCCCCTGCGGATCCGGGGGGGGGCTTGATCAATTCACACGAACGAATGAGCGGAGTTGGGAAGCGCAGCAGGACCGCTGAATGGCCGCATGTGGGTCGTCTACTTCGTGACGGAAGGGTAGGGCGGCTGCTCCCGCCCGGTTGCGGACATTCGATAGCGGAAGCGATAAGGGCGTATGAGCAACGATCACTGGACGTTCGCGCAATGGGAAGAGAACACGGTTGAGAAAATCGCCAACGCTGCGTCTTCCGCCGACATCGAGCATAGGGCCGACTACCTTAGGGTCCAGATAAAGTTAGCGATCCGACAGGCACTGCGGCACGGGCGGTCGGGTCAATCTGATGACGATCCTGTCGTCTCTTGAACGTCCGCTTCCCCCCATGGGCGACACATAGTCAGCCCAGCATTTGGGTCACTGCCTCGGTCTCGCGTGATGAACGAATGGCAGAAAGCGGGATGCGATCTGGCAGCTTCGAACGACGGCTATTGGGTCAGAACGCTGATCGAGCAGGCATGCTCGCTTCCGAAATCCGAGCTGATAGGCGTTGCCAAGGTGTATTGGGATTTGGAAGCAAGAAACGGGACGCCAGCATCGGCTGCTGGCCCTAAATGAGCAAAGATCCCGGTGGAGACGTTTCTATGTCGTTTCGTGTTCAGGGGCTCGCCCCTCAAGAGTTCATGCACCTTTACGGCCTGTCGGATGACGAGCTTGCCCAAATTGGAGCGCAGCGGTTCATCGTGAACGATAAGCCCGGTTTCCCCGACCGCGTCGAGGTAAGGGACCTCGACATCGGTGATGCGGCCATCCTTCTCAACTACGAGCATCAACCCGCTGACACACCCTACCGGTCGCGGCATGCCATCTTCGTGCGCGAGGGAGCGCAGCAGGCCCTTGATGTGGTCGATGAGGTTCCGGAGGTGATCCGCATACGTCCCATCTCGCTGCGGGCCTTCGATGCAGCCGGCCACATGCTGCACGCCGAACTGGAGGATGGCAGCAAGCTCGAGCCGCTGATCGTGCGCTTCCTTGCCGACCCCGAGGTCGCGTACCTCCATGCGCATTATGCCAAGCGAGGCTGCTATGCGGCTCGTATCGTCCGAGCCTGAACGAGCGTCTGCTTCTGGAAAGCCACCAAGGGCACCGGAATGACCGGAACTGGGTCGTTGCGGCGAAGGGGAGGGCGGCAGCTCTCGACCCAATTGTCGCCGTCCAAACGTCCCTTTCGTCATCCAAATGCCGGCCGTTCGTTGATCACGGAAAATGGCAGTCCAAGTTCGCCTAGCTCGAGCCCGAAGGAAGAGGGAGGCGAAAATGTTAGAATGCGTGGCGCAATTGAACGCTCTGCCGGGTTGCCATTTTTCCAAGAAAACAATCACTTTTAGCATCGTGCTGAACCATCATACAGATGCGGCTATTCTGAATGTTTTACGCCATTTTGGGTGTGCACCGCCTAATGCAAAATGACATATGTGAGGGGCTGAATTAGGGCTGAGACTCAA
>NZ_LDTE01000028.1 GCF_001476905.1 Sphingomonas sanguinis
TCCCGCCTGCGGGAGGGGTGTGCTTGTGGCTGCACGACTGCGTAATCAAAAAGGAACGCTATCACCCAACATGGGTTGGTGGGGACCTACAGGGAGAGCCCCGATGAAGACCCCCGTCCATTTCACCCCCCAGGTCGAAGACGTGAAACCCGAAGAGGGCGAGACCGTCGACCAGATGAAGCAATCGTTCGAGCATATCCTCGACACCACGTCCAAGGATTATGGTCACGGCGTCCGCGCCGTCCATGCCAAGGCGCATGGCATCATCCGAGGCAAGCTGAAGGTCCACGACAACCTCCCGCCCGAACTGGCGCAGGGGCTCTTCGCCAAGCCGGGCGAATATGATGCTGTCGCGCGTATCTCGACCAATCCGGGCGACATCCTGGACGATGCCATCGGCCTGCCGCGCGGTTTCGCGCTGAAGGTCATCGGGGTCGAGGGCGAGCGGCTACCGGGTTCGGAGGGCGATGCGACACAGGACTTCGTCATGGCCAATGCGCCGGTCTTCACCGCGCCGACGGCGGATGCCTTTGCCAAGAATTTGAAGATGCTCGCGTCCACCACCGACAAGTTCGAGGGCGGCAAGAAGCTGCTGTCGGGCATCCTGCGCGGGATCGAGGCGACGCTGGAGACGGTCGGGGTCGAGAGCGCGACGCTCCAGACGCTGGGCGGGGCGAAGCAGGTGCATCCGCTGGGCGAAACCTATTACAGCCAGACGCCGTTCCGCTATGGCGACCATATCGCCAAGTTCGGCCTGTTCCCGGTCAGCCCCGCACTGACCCAGTTGACCGGCGATACGGTCCATACGCATGACCGCCCCGACGCCCTTCGCGAAGTGGTTCGTGAAGTGATGATCGAGCAGGGCGGCGAGTGGGAGCTACGCGTCCAGCTCAACCGCGATCTGGAGTCCATGCCGATCGAGGACGCCACCGCCGAGTGGAGCGAGGAGGACAGTCCGTACATCACCGTGGCGACCTTCACCGCCGAACCGCAGATCAGCTGGCAGGACGGTCAGACCAACGCGATCGACGATGCGCTGTCCTATAGCATCTGGCACGGCTTGGCCGCGCACCAGCCGCTGGGCAATATCAACCGGGCGCGCAAGGACACTTATCGTTTCTCGGCCGACTATCGCGGCCGGGTAAACGGCTGCCCGATGCACGAGCCGCGCGCCATGGCCGAGTTGCCGTGACGCGGCGGCAGCGGCTAGGACGAGCGGCATGATCCGTCTGTTTCATGTCAGCGACGTGCATTTCGGTGCCGAAGACCCCGCCGCGCTTGCCTGGTTCGCCGAGCGGGTGGCGGCGGAGAAGCCCGATGCGGTCATTATGACCGGCGACCTGACCATGCGCGCGACCAAGCGCGAGTTCCAGGCGGGCGGCGCGTGGCTGCAATCGCTGGGCGTGCCGGTGACGGTCGAGGTCGGCAATCACGACATCCCCTATTATTGGGACCCGTTCCGGCGGCTGTTCGCGCCGTACCAGCGCTATGCCGCGATCGAGCGGATGATCGAGAAACCGCTCGACCTGCCCGGCGTGACCGTCGTGCCGCTGAAGACCACCGCGCGCGCGCAGTGGCGGTGGAACTGGTCCAAGGGGCGGGTGAGCCGCGGTTCCCTCCGCCGCGCGCTGGCGCTGATCGAGCAGGCGCCGCAGGATCATCTGATCCTGGTCGCCGCGCACCATCCGCTGATCGAGGGGCCGACCAAGGGCACCGCGAAGACCCGCAACGGCGACGTGGCGCTGAGTCGGCTGGCGGCGGCGGGCGCCCATGCGGTGCTGTCGGGCCATGTCCATGACCCGTTCGACGTGCCGGTTGACCGCGACGGCCGGATCATCCGCATGATCGGCGCGGGCACCCTGTCCAAGCGCACCCGCAAGACGCCGCCCGCCTTCAACGAAATCCGGGTGGAGGGGCGCGGCTTCGAGACGCTCGTCCGCACCTTCGGCGAGCGCTCGCCGCATGTGATTACCGAGGATATGCGGGCGGGGTGAGCCGCTTCCTTCTACTCGAAGGGGGGAGAGCGATAGTCCTGGGCGAGTTTGCGGTAATAGGCGGCCGAGCCCATATTCCCGGCTGCGGCGAAGCGCGCCGCCGCCGCGCTTGCCCCGGCCGAACCGGTTCGGAAGACCTGAGTCAGTTGCTCGGGGCGGTTGCCATCGGGATTCACGCCGCGTCCCTTTGCGTCGAACCGGTAGGCGGGGATGACTTGCGACCCATTGACCTTCAGCACCCCTCAACCGGTCGTCCGTCCGCCATCCGTCCCAGAAAGAACTGATAGGGCTCGCCGGTGCCGAGGCGCAGGACGCCCAGCCCTCCGGCCGCTCCCTTGGCGCATGGGCCCAGCCAGCGGGCGGGACGCTGGGTCAGATCAGCCGGGATCGTTACGCGACACGGGGCCGACGCGGCAATGGTCTTGGCACCGCTATCGGCCGCACAGGTCCCGGCACTTCCCAAGGTCAGCATGATGCCGAGAGCGGCAGCGGCATGGGCCAGGCGGATCATCCCGTTTGCGTAGATTGTCTGCGTTACGCCTTCATCACATGCGGACGTGCGGCGACCTGGTCGTACATGCGGCCCGGCTGGTCGAGCCAGATGGGCGACAGCTTGGCCGAGTCGACCCGCTCCAGGCCGACCGCATAGGCGCAGCGCGCCACGCCCCAGTCGGTGTGGGCGGCGGCGGACAGGATCGGCACGAACATCGGGCGGCCCGCCGCGTCGATGACATGGATCGCCTCGCGCGGCAGGGCAGTGACGCCGCGCACCGTGCGGCTCTCGCCGGGGCCCAGCGCGAAGGGCGGGACGATGGGGCGGCCCTGGGGCTGGCGGGCCAGCTCGACCAGTTGCGCGTCAAGGCCCGCATGGGCGCTCAGCAGCCGCAGGTCGACCGCGACCCGGCCGATCGGGGTCGCGCCGCTATTATGGACGGTGACTTCGGCCTCGATCGTCGCCGACAGCATGTTCAGCCCGACGCGGACGGGCCGCGCCTCGACCGCCAGGAAGCTGGGTTCGGGCGGCAGCGGCGGCACGGCGGGCTGGCGCGGCGTAGGCGGAGCTGGCGCGGGCATGGCGGCGGCGGGAGCAAGCGGCTCGGGGCGTTCGTCCTCGGCCCTGGGCGTCGGGGCGGGCAGCGACCGCACCGGGCGACCCCGTCGGCCCAGCCAGATGCCGATGCCCAGCGCCACGACGCCGACACCGACCAGCCACGCCCAGAAGGGCAGGGCGTTCGCCGTCTCGCCCCGCTGTTCGGGCGCGGACGTGCCGGGCTCGGCGATGGCCGGGGTGCTCTGGCCGTTGGTCACCGTCATGCCGTCCATGCCCGGCTCCACCGGCGCGGCCAATCGCGATTCGCGATCGGGCAGGCGGGTTGCGGGCGGTTCGGGCGAGGCGACGGGCGACGGCTGGGCCTCCGGCGTCGCGCTGGGCGTCGGCGATGGAGTCGGGCGCGGCGTGGCGCGCGGAGTAGGGGTGGCACGGGGCGTTGGTGAGGGAGCGGGAGCGGGCGTGGCCTGGCCCGAGGTCTGGCCCGGCAGGACGATGCGCGGCGGGGGCGGCGTCGGCACCGGCGTCTGCGTGCCCTGCGGCGTGGTGCCGCGCGGAGTCAGGCTGAATCCGTCCAGCCCACCTGTCGAGGGACGGGCGGCATCATTGTCCTGCGTCGTGGTCTGAAGCGGCACGGCGGCGATCGGCATCGGAGCGAGCACCGGGGCCAGCGTCAGGGCAAGAAGGCGCGCGACGCGACGCGGCCCGGACGATGTCATGAAATCCATTCCTCGCGGTAACTATACTCTTCCGGCCGTTCGAGCCACCGGCCCGAGCACCCAAGCCGTGCCCGGTCGACCCGACGGATGCAACCCCCTTGTGTAGCGCGATATGCGGCCAATATATGGCAGACACCCGCCAAAGCGGAACTTTCCGCCCCGTAACGCGTGCCCGTGTTTGACACTTTGGGGGCGAGTGCCTATATCCGGGGCATCCACCACAATCTTCGGGAAATGATGCGCCTTCGCGCAGCGTGTCGGTCGAATGGGAGATTGCTGGTTTAGCAGACGCCGGATGCCGCCGCAGACGCTTGCGCGCGGCCTTTCGGCGTCTGTCGTTGCGTCTGGTCCGGAGGCATCCGGGCAGTGATTTACGGCTGACGAGGCAGACAGACCCATGGCAACCAAGGCGATCGACAGCGGCTCCGCCCCGCGCAAGGGCGATGGCGGCACCGCCAAGCGGCGTATCCGCAAGGTGTTCGGCGATATCCACGAAGTGGTGCAGATGCCGAACCTGATCGAGGTTCAGCGCGAAAGCTACGAGCAGTTCCTGCGTTCGGACAAGTCCACGGGCCATGTCTCGGGGCTGGAAAAGACGCTGCGCAGCGTCTTCCCGATCCAGGATTTCGCCGGCACCGCCTATCTCGATTTCGACGATTACGTCCTCGAGGACCCGAAGTTCGACGTCGAGGAATGCCGCCAGCGGGGCATCACCTATGCCGCGCCGATGCGCGTCACGCTGCGCCTGACCGCGTTCGAGGTCGATCCCGATACCGAAGCCAAGTCGGTCATCGATATCAAGGAGCAGGACGTCTACATGGGCGACATGCCCCTGATGACGGAGAACGGCACCTTCTTCATCAACGGCACCGAGCGCGTCATCGTCAGCCAGATGCACCGTTCGCCGGGCGTGTTGTTCGACCATGACCGCGGCAAGACCCATGCCTCGGGCAAGTACCTCTTCGCCGCGCGCGTGATCCCGTATCGCGGCTCGTGGCTGGACTTCGAGTTCGACGCCAAGGACATCGTCAACGTCCGTATCGACCGCAAGCGCAAGCTGCCGGTGACGGCGCTGCTCTATGCGCTGGGCATGAACTCGGAAGAGATCCTCAACTATTTCTACAACCGCCTGACCTTCGTTCGCGGCGACGGCGGCTGGAAAATCCCGTTCCAGGCCGAGAACTGGCGCGGCGCCAAGCCGATGTTCGACATCGTCGACGCCAGCTCGGGCGAGGTCGTGTTCCCGGCCGGTCAGAAGATCAGCCCGCGTGCCGCCAACAAGGCGGCCAAGGACGGCCTGTCGCAGTTGCTGATCCCGACCGAGGAAATCTTCGGTCGCTACTCGGCCTATGACCTCATCAACGAGCAGACCGGCGAAATCTACGTCGAAGCCGGTGACGAGATCAGCGCCGAGAATCTCGAAGCGCTGGACAAGGCGGGCGTCGACACGATCGAGCTGCTCGACATCGACCATGTCGCGACAGGGCCCTGGATTCGCAACACGCTGAAGGCCGACAAAGCCGAAGAGCGCGAGCAGGCGCTGTCCGACATCTACCGCGTGATGCGCCCCGGCGAGCCGCCGACGCTGGAGACGGCGGAGTCGCTGTTCGCTGGCCTGTTCTTCGATCCCGATCGCTACGACCTGTCGGCCGTGGGTCGCGTCAAGCTGAACATGCGCCTCGACCTCGATTGCCCGGATACGGTGACGACGCTGCGCACCGAGGACATTCTGGCGGTCGTCAAGACGCTGGTCGACCTGAAGGACGGCAAGGGCGAGATCGACGACATCGACAATCTCGGCAACCGTCGCGTGCGTTCGGTGGGCGAGCTGCTGGAGAACCAGTATCGCGTCGGCCTGCTGCGCATGGAGCGTGCGGTCAAGGAGCGCATGTCGTCGGTCGACGTGTCGACCGTCATGCCGAACGACCTGATCAACGCCAAGCCCGCGGTTGCCGCGGTGCGCGAGTTCTTCGGTTCGTCGCAGCTGTCGCAGTTCATGGACCAGACCAACCCGCTCTCCGAAGTGACGCACAAGCGTCGCGTCTCGGCGCTCGGGCCGGGCGGTCTGACGCGTGAGCGCGCGGGCTTCGAGGTTCGCGACGTTCACCCGACTCACTATGGCCGTATCTGCCCGATTGAGACGCCGGAAGGTCCGAACATCGGTCTGATCAACTCGCTGTCGACCTTCGCCCGCGTCAACAAGTATGGCTTCATCGAAACGCCGTACCGCAAGGTGATCGACGGCCGCGTGACCGACGAGGTCGTGTATCTGTCGGCGATGGAAGAGCAGAAGCACACCGTCGCCCAGGCCTCGGCCGCGACGGATGCCGACAACCGCTTCACCGAGGATCTGGTGTCGGCGCGTCAGGCAGGCGAATTCCTGATGGCGCTGCCCGATCAGATCACCTTGATGGACGTCAGCCCCAAGCAGCTCGTCTCGGTCGCCGCCTCGCTCATTCCGTTCCTGGAAAACGACGACGCCAACCGCGCGCTCATGGGCTCGAACATGCAGCGTCAGGCCGTGCCGCTGGTGAAGGCGGAAGCGCCCTTCGTCGGCACCGGCATGGAAGAGACCGTGGCCCGCGACTCGGGTGCTGCGATCGCAGCGAAGCGTGCCGGTATCGTCGACCAGGTCGATGCGGCGCGTATCGTGGTTCGCGCGACCGGAGAGGTCGATGCCGGCAAGTCGGGCGTCGACATCTACACGCTGATGAAGTTCCAGCGCTCGAACCAGTCGACTTGCATCAACCAGCGTCCGCTGGTGAAGGTGGGCGACGTCGTGAAGGCGGGCGACGTGATCGCCGACGGCCCCTCGACCGAGTTCGGCGAGCTGGCGCTGGGCCGCAACGCGCTCGTCGCGTTCATGCCCTGGAACGGCTACAACTATGAGGACTCGATCCTCATCTCCGAGCGGATCGTGAAGGACGACGTGTTCACGTCGATCCATATCGACGAGTTCGAGGTCATGGCGCGCGACACCAAGCTCGGGCCGGAAGACATCACCCGCGACATCCCGAACGTCGGTGAGGAGGCGCTGCGCAACCTCGACGAGGCGGGCATCGTCTATGTCGGCGCCGAGGTGGAGCCGGGCGACATCCTGGTCGGCAAGATCACGCCGAAGGGCGAATCGCCGATGACGCCGGAAGAAAAGCTCCTCCGCGCGATCTTCGGTGAAAAGGCCAGCGACGTGCGCGACACCTCGCTGCGTCTGCCGCCGGGTGTGGCCGGCACGATCGTTGACGTGCGCGTCTTCAATCGTCACGGCATCGACAAGGACGAGCGCGCGATGGCGATCGAGCGCGAGGAGATCGAGCGTCTGAAGAAGGACGCCGACGACGAGCGCACGATCCTCAACCGGGCGACCTGGAGCCGCCTGCGCGAAATGCTGCTCGACCAGACCGCCACCGCCGCGCCCAAGGGCGTCAAGAAGGGCATCGTTATCGATGCCGAGGTGCTGGAATCGGTCGATCGTCACGAATGGTGGAAGTTCGCCGTCGCCGACGACGCGCGCCAGAGTGATCTGGAAGCGGTCAAGGCGCAGTATGACGAAGCCGCCAAGCGGATCACGGACAAGTTCCATGACCGTCGCGACAAGCTGGAGCGTGGTGACGAGCTGCCGCCGGGCGTGCTGAAGATGGTCAAGGTCTTCGTCGCGGTGAAGCGCAAGCTGCAGCCGGGCGACAAGATGGCCGGCCGTCACGGCAACAAGGGCGTCATCAGCCGCATCCTGCCGCAGGAGGATATGCCCTTCCTCGCGGACGGTACGCCGGTCGATCTCGTGCTGAACCCGCTGGGCGTGCCGTCGCGCATGAACGTCGGTCAGATCTTCGAGACGCATCTGGGCTGGGCGGCCCGCAACCTGGGTATGCAGGTCGCGGCGCAGCTCGAGGATTGGCGTGAAGCCAACCCCGACGCCAAGCCGGGCGCGGTGCCGGAAGCGGTCAAGTCGCGGCTCGTGGAAATCTACGGCGATCACTATGCCGAAGACATCCAGAACCGGGACGACGAGGAAGTCGCCGAGCTGGTCCAGAACATCCGCACCGGCGTGCCGATGGGGACCCCGGTGTTCGACGGCGCGCGCGAGAGCGACGTGTCGGAGATGCTGGAGCTGGCGGGCCTGCACACCTCGGGCCAGTCGGACCTGTTCGACGGGCGCACCGGCGATCAGTTCGACCGCAAGGTGACCGTGGGCATCATCTACATGCTGAAGCTCCACCACCTGGTCGACGACAAGATCCACGCGCGTTCGATCGGGCCGTACTCGCTCGTTACCCAGCAGCCGCTGGGTGGTAAGGCGCAGTTCGGTGGCCAGCGCTTCGGTGAGATGGAAGTGTGGGCGCTGCAGGCTTATGGCGCGGCGTACACGCTCCAGGAAATGCTGACGGTGAAGTCGGACGACGTGGTCGGCCGCACCAAGGTCTACGAAGCGATCGTCAAGGGCGACGATACCTTCGAGGCGGGCATCCCGGAGAGCTTCAACGTGCTGGTCAAGGAAATGCGCTCGCTGGGTCTCAACGTCGACCTCAAGTCGATGGAAGACGCCCAGGACGACGGTCTGGCCGAGGCGGCGGAGTAAGATCAGGGAAGCCGGTGGGGCCCATGCTCCACCGGCACCTTGTCTACCTCGCCCGATGAATTTTCCCTCCCTGTGAGGAAAGCGAAATGAACGAACTGACCAACTTCGCCAATCCGGTGGCCAAGCCGGAAACCTTCGACCAGATTCAGATCGGCATCGCGTCGCCCGACAAGATCCGTTCGTGGTCGTTCGGCGAGATCAAGAAGCCCGAGACGATCAACTACCGCACGTTCAAGCCGGAACGTGACGGCCTGTTCTGTGCGCGCATCTTCGGTCCGATCAAGGATTACGAATGCTTGTGCGGCAAGTACAAGCGCATGAAGTACAAGGGCATCGTCTGCGAAAAGTGCGGTGTCGAAGTCACGGTGTCGAAGGTCCGCCGCGAGCGGATGGGCCATATCGAGCTGGCCGCCCCCGTCGCGCACATCTGGTTCCTGAAGTCGCTGCCGAGCCGCATCGGCCTGCTGCTCGACATGCAGCTCAAGCAGCTCGAGCGCGTGCTGTACTTCGAGGCTTATATCGTCATCGAGCCGGGCCTGACCCCGCTGGAGAAGTATCAGCTTCTCACCGAGGACGAACTGCTCGACGCGCAGGATGAATATGGCGAGGACGCCTTCTCGGCCGGGATCGGCGCCGAGGCGGTCCGCATCATGCTCGAGAATCTCGACCTGGAAGGCGAGAAGGTCGCGCTGCTCGAAGAGCTGGCGACGACCAAGTCGGAGCTGAAGCCCAAGAAGATCATCAAGCGCCTGAAGGTCGTCGAGAGCTTCCTGGAATCGGGCAACCGCCCCGAATGGATGATCCTGGAAGTCATTCCGGTCATCCCGCCCGAACTGCGCCCGCTGGTGCCGCTGGACGGCGGTCGTTTCGCGACCTCGGACCTCAACGACCTGTATCGCCGCGTCATCAACCGCAACAACCGCCTGAAGCGCCTGATGGAGCTGCGTGCGCCGGACATCATCGTCCGCAACGAAAAGCGCATGTTGCAGGAAGCGGTCGACGCGCTGTTCGACAACGGCCGTCGCGGCCGCACCATCACCGGTGCGAACAAGCGTCCGCTGAAGTCGCTGTCCGACATGCTGAAGGGCAAGCAGGGTCGCTTCCGTCAGAACCTTCTGGGTAAGCGCGTCGACTATTCGGGCCGTTCGGTCATCGTGACCGGCCCGGAGCTGAAGCTGCACCAGTGCGGCCTGCCGAAGAAGATGGCGCTCGAGCTGTTCAAGCCGTTCATCTACGCCCGTCTGGATGCCAAGGGTCTGTCGATGACCCTGAAGCAGGCCAAGAAGTGGGTCGAGAAGGAGCGCAAGGAAGTCTGGGACATCCTGGACGAGGTGATCCGCGAGCACCCGGTCATGCTGAACCGTGCGCCGACGCTTCACCGTCTGGGCATCCAGGCGTTCGAGCCGGTGCTGATCGAGGGCAAGGCGATCCAGCTTCACCCGCTGGTCTGTTCGGCGTTCAACGCCGACTTCGACGGCGACCAGATGGCCGTGCACGTTCCGCTGTCGCTGGAAGCGCAGCTGGAAGCGCGCGTCCTGATGATGTCGACCAACAACATCCTGTCGCCCGCGAACGGCAAGCCGATCATCGTGCCGTCGCAGGACATGGTGCTGGGCCTCTATTACCTCTCGCTCGAAAAGCAGAAGGAACCGGGCGAGGGCATGATGCTGGCGGACATGGAGGAGGTCCATCAGGCCCTCTTCGCCGGTGCCGTGACGCTCCACACCAAGATCATCAGCCGCGTTCCGCAGACCGATGAGCAGGGCAACCAGTATCTCAAGCGCTATGAGACCACCCCGGGTCGCATGCTGCTGGGCGAGTGCCTGCCGAAGAGCCACAAGGTGCCCTTCGACATCGTCAACCGCGTCCTGACCAAGAAGGACGTCGGCGAGGTGATCGACGAGGTGTATCGTCACACCGGCCAGAAGGAGACCGTGCTGTTCGCCGACGCGATCATGGCGCTGGGCTTCCGTCACGCGTTCCGCGCCGGCATCTCGTTCGGCAAGGACGACATGATCATCGCGCCGGACAAGGATCGTCTGGTCGACGAGACGCGCGAGCAGGTGAAGGACTTCGAGCAGCAGTATCAGGACGGCCTGATCACGCAGCAGGAGAAGTACAACAAGGTGATCGACGCCTGGAGCCGTTGCGGCGACCAGGTCGCGAACTCGATGATGAACGAGATTAAGGCGGTCCGGCATTACGAGGACGGCCCGATGGAAGGCCGTGAGAAGCCGATCAACTCGATCTACATGATGGCTCACTCGGGTGCGCGTGGTAGCCCCGCCCAGATCAAGCAGCTGGCGGGTATGCGCGGCCTGATGGCCAAGCCGTCGGGTGAGATCATCGAAACGCCGATCATCTCGAACTTCAAGGAAGGTCTGACCGTTCTTGAATACTTCAACTCGACCCACGGTGCACGTAAGGGCCTGGCCGACACGGCACTGAAGACGGCGAACTCGGGGTACCTGACCCGCCGTCTGGTCGACGTGTCGCAAGACTGCGTCATCATCGAAGAGGATTGCGGCACGACCCGCGCCCTCGAGATGAAGGCGATCGTGCAGGGCGGTTCGACCATCGCCTCGCTCGGCGAGCGTATCCTGGGCCGCACCACGGCCGAGGACATCGTCAACGCCAAGACCGGCGAAGTCATCATCGCATCGGGCGTCCTGCTCGACGAGCCGATGGTGGCGAAGATCGAGGCGGCGAACACCCAGTCGGTCAAGATCCGCAGCCCGCTGGTCTGCGAATCGAAGATCGGTGTCTGCGGCAAATGCTATGGCCGTGACCTCGCCCGCGGTACGCCGGTGAACATCGGCGAAGCGGTCGGCGTCATCGCGGCGCAGTCGATCGGTGAGCCGGGCACGCAGCTGACCATGCGTACCTTCCACATCGGTGGTGCGGCGCAGCTGAACGAGCAGTCGAACCTGGAAGCGGCGGCCGATGGTACGGTCGAATTCCGCGACCTGCGCCTGATCACCGACCAGCGTGGTCGTCGCGTGGTGCTGAGCCGTTCGGGTGAGATCGCGATCGTCGACATGGACGGCCGCGAGCTCTCGGTCGACCGTATCCCCTACGGTGCCTATGTCCTGTTCGACGATGGTCACATCGTGTCGAAGGGCGACCGCATGGCCGAGTGGGACCCGTTCACCATGCCGGTGATCACGGAAAACCCCGGTACGGTGAAGTTCCAGGACCTCATCGAGGGCAAGACCCTGACCGAGCAGGTCGACGAAGCCACGGGTATCGCCCAGCGCGTCGTCACCGAATATCGCGCCTCGACCAAGTCGAAGGAGGATCTGCGTCCGCGCATGACCCTGCTCGACGACAATTCGGGCGAGGCCGGTCGCTACATGCTGGCGCCGGGTGCGACGCTCTCGGTCGAGGACGGGGCGCAGGTGCAGGGCGGTGACGTTCTGGCCCGTGTCGCTCGCGAGTCGGCCAAGACCCGCGACATCACCGGCGGTCTGCCGCGCGTCGCCGAGCTGTTCGAGGCCC
Organism: Sphingomonas sanguinis; assembly: GCF_001476905.1. GTDB lineage: Bacteria > Pseudomonadota > Alphaproteobacteria > Sphingomonadales > Sphingomonadaceae > Sphingomonas > Sphingomonas sanguinis_B. The sequence continues at coordinate 11,836 of NZ_LDTE01000028.1, forward strand.
GTGTTCCGAAGGACTCGGCGATCATCGCCAAGGTTTCGGGCCGTGTCGTGTTCGGCAAGGATTACAAGGCGAAGCGCAAGATCGGCATCCAGCCCGAGGATGGCGGCGATGTCGTCGAGTATCTGGTGCCGAAGTCGAAGGTGATCGACGTTCAGGAAGGCGACTACGTCAAGCGTGGCGACAACCTGATCGGCGGCTCGCCCGATCCGCACGACATTCTGGAAACGATGGGCGTGGAGCCGCTGGCCGAATATCTGGTCAGCGAAATCCAGGAAGTTTACCGTCTCCAGGGCGTGAAGATCAACGACAAGCACATCGAGACGATCGTTCGTCAGATGCTGCAGAAGGTCGAGATCACCGACGGCGGCGACACCACGCTGCTGAAGGGCGAGCAGGTCGATCGCGAGGAAATGGACGCGATCAACGAAAAGCTCGGTGCCAATGAAGTGCGTGCGCAGGGCAAGCCCGTCCTCCTCGGCATCACCAAGGCGTCGCTGCAGACCCGCAGCTTCATCTCGGCGGCGTCGTTCCAGGAGACCACCCGCGTCCTCACCGAGGCGGCGGTCCAGGGCAAGCAGGACACGTTGATGGGCCTGAAGGAGAACGTCATCGTCGGTCGCCTGATCCCGGCGGGCACCGGTGCGGGCATGAACCGCCTGCGCGTGGCGGCCTCCAGCCGCGATGCCGCGCTCCGCGCGCAGCAGCGCAAGCTGGCCGAGGCGATCATCGCGCCGGTCAGCGCCGCCGAAGAGCGGGCCGCCGAGCAGGCGCGTTCGCCGCGTGACGCGGGCGGCACCGGCAACGATCCGCTGGCCGAGGTTGCCCCCTCGGGCCACGGCACGGACGCCGATGCCGGTGAGTATCTGAACGACTGATCCGTCTAACGGATTGGAAATAAAGGGCCGCCGTCCGGGCAACCGGGCGGCGGCTTTTTACCGTCAGCGTCCCCGACCGTTCGACGGAAAGCGGGCGGCCGGTTCCCAGCCATAATTTGTAACAGGAAAACCGACGGATTTGCGCCGAATGGAGGGCGCGCAAGGCCGGATGCAGGAACCGAAAGGCCCTCCCAACCATATACGAATATTGGAGAAGATCCCGGAGATGCGCGGGTTATTGGTGCATCGCCGGGACCCTGGAGACCTGAAATGACGTCGCCTGAGATTGACGAAGACTATTTTTACCAGCGTGCCGAAACCGAACTCGAACTGGCCCAGAAGGCGACCCATCCCGCGGCGGTCCGAGCGCATTATATCATCGCGAACCACTATCTCGACCGCGTCTATAGCCAGCCCGAGGGCGGCACGGTGATCGAGGCGGCGGAGTAATCGAACCCAGCTTGCCTATTGTAGACAGGGCGAAATCGGGGACAGACGAATGCCGATCAGCCCCTGGCTTGGTTTTCTAGCCGGGGCCGTATCGCCGCCCCAAATCCGGTCGGTCCCGAGGCTCAGATATCCGAAAACAGGGTGCGCGTGCGATGGGGCGTCGTGCCGGGTATCGTTGCGGCAAAGGCCAGAAGATCGCGCTCTAACCGCGCCCGTGCGGCGCATGTCTTGCGGCCATTGTCTTCGTAGACTAGCCGGTCATCGGCGGGCATGTCGCGCAACATATTGGCCCATCCGATGCTGTCGGTGGCGGCATTGCCCCGTACGGCTCGAGGTGACCGCGCGGGAGGAGCATGATGGCCGAGCAGCGCTCCTATCCTGTTGATAAAGCGCGCCATATCCGCTTGCGCGCCGTCGATCGCACATTGCGCCGCCGCCGTCCCGCCATGGCAGTCCAGCTGGTGCGCCGCATCGGCATAGTTGGCCATGCTGACATAGACCCGCGCGAAGGCTATCCGGCGAGCGGGTGACCAGTCGCGCTTCCACGAGGCGATGGTGCGACCGCGATCCCGGTCGGCCAGGCGGGCGTTATGGGCGGCGCAGACCCCGCCGCTCATTCCGCTGCTGATATCGTCGCATAGGGTGAACGGCTTCGGTCCGGGGCCTTGCACGGCAAGCTTCTGGAGATGTTCGATCCGCGCCTGGGTCGCGGCCGCCGCATCATCGATCCCGCAGGCCATATGGATCGCCATGTTCAGGTCGCGTCGACCGCCCCAGCCATTGGCATAGACGACGGCCAGGATGCCCGGGCCGTCGAAATAGGGAAGCGTGCTATCGTCCCGCGACCGCTCATATTCCGCCCAGGCACAGCGCCGGGCGGCCGCCGGATCGGCGGGTCGACCGATGCCGTAAAGTAAGGCCTCGCTGTCGCAGTTCTGGAGCTCGGCCTGTGGCGTATCGGGCGCGTGGCTCGCAGGAGGTGTCAGGTGGATCAGCCGGGCGCACAACGCGCGCGACGCTTTGACCGCCGGCGTTTGTGCATATTCGCCGATATAGGACAGGTCGGCGGTCGACCAGTCGTAACGCGGTGCCGACGCCGCCGTCAGGCTGAGCGCCACTGCCAGGACAGCCAGACGCCCCATGCCGGACCAGCGGCGACCGTCGATCATGGCGTTCAAATCCCGCAAAGGTGGTGACGGATATCATCGCGATCACCGGGGCGGGGATCAAATGACAATCGCGGCATGGGCGGCAAGCGACTGAAGAAAAGCCGTAATAGTCCGCGCCCGAATTCCGTCGAACGGCGGCGGGTCGACAGTGTCCACCCTGCCTCCTAGAGCGCGGTCATGGCAGCCCTTCGTTCCGAACAGACCGCGCGATGGTCGGTCCAGACCCTTTCGCCTGTTTCGTTCGGGCTGATCTGGCTCGCCGCCTATGTCCTGTCGGTCGCGATCTTCCTGCGTGTGCCCATCGCCAGCGGTTTCGATCTGGGTTTCGGCGATCGTGGCGATGCGCTGATCGAGATGACCATCCTCGAACATTGGCGCAATGTCTGGGCGGGCGTGTCGGCGTGGAACAGCGGCTTCTACTTCCATCCCTATGGCGGCACGCTGGGCTATAATGACGGCTATTTCCTCTACGGCCTGTCCTATTCCTTTTGGCGGTTGTTCGCCGATCCCTTTCACGCCGACACGCTCAACATCCTGACGTTCAAGACGATCGGATTTGTCGCCGCCTATGCGCTCGCGACACGCAGCCTGGATTGGGGGCGCGGGGCGGGCCTGTTCGTCGCCGCCAGCTTCACCATCGCTAGCAATATCCAGCTCCAGGCCGTCCATGCGCAGTTGCAGAGCGTGGCGCTGTTGCCGCTGGCGATGATGCTGGCGATCGCCTGCGTCCAGGCCGAGACGGCGGGGCAGCGTGGCCGCGCCCGGCTGTGCGTCGTGGCGCTGGCCGCGCTGATGGCGGCGTGGCTGATGACCTCTTATTACATGGCCTGGTTCACCCTTTTCTCCGCCTGTCTGTTCGTCCTGTGCTGGGCGATCCTCAGCGGCCATATCCGGCCGATCGCGGCGCTGCGGCTGGTTCGCGCCCATGCGGGCACCATCGCCTGTGGGTTCGGCGCCTTTGCGGTGCTGATCCTGCCCTTCCTCGCCGTCTACCTGCCCAAGCTGCACGAGACGGGGGGCGAGGGCTATTATGACATGCTCGGCTATCTCATCACGCCGACGATCGACATGATCAATGTCGGGCCGGACAATTACCTCTGGGGCTGGCTGTTTCGGCCGCTGATTGCGCTGCTCCACCATCTGCGGCCCGACGACCCGGCCCTGCCCACTCGCGTGCTGCGCGGCGAGCATGAGGTGGGGTATCCGCCGTTTCTCTGCCTGTTGCTGATCGTTGCGGCCTGGCGGATTATCGGTCGCCGTCCTGTTGGTGAGGGGCTGATCCCCTCCGTCACGTGGCGGGCCTTTACCCTGGCGATGATCGTGGCCTGGGCGCTGACGCTGCAATTCTGGGAAGCGTCGCCGTGGAACCTAGTCTTCTATCTGGTGCCGGGAGCCAAGGGCTTGCGGACCGTCTCGCGCTACCAGCTCTGGCTCACCTTGCCGTTTCTGCTGATCGTCGTGTTCGCTTGGCGGGTGCGCCTGGCGACCTTGCTGCGCACAAGGCCCCTATGGGGAGCGACGATCGTCATACTGTTGCTCGCCGAGAATCTGAGTGCCGAAACCGCCGCCCTGCTCAGCCGCCGCGAACAGCGCACCGCACTCGATGCGATCCCGTCGCCTCCTGCCGGTTGCCGGAGCTTTTACATCGTCGCGTCGCGGGTGAACGAGCCGATCTATATCAATACCGAGCTCAACGCGCTGTATCCGCACAATGTCGATGCGATGTTCCTGGCCGAACAATGGCGGGTGCCGACGATCAATGGCTTTTCGACCTTCAACCCGCCCGACTGGAACTTCGCCGATCCGCTTGCCGCCGATTACGATGCGCGGGTGGCGCGTTATGTTGCGCGGCATGGGTTGCGGGAAGTCTGCCGCCTCGACATGCGGCGGGCCCAGCCCTGGGCGCGGTTTAGAATGTAACGGGCATATGACGGAATCCGCATGGGCAGGGGGCGGCCATCATTGCGCAGGGCGGTGCCAAGCCAGTAGCGTCCGGTCTATGGTCAACCGAACCTGTCCTACGCCTCACGAGGCGCTGACGATCGCAGATGCCGTATTCCATGCCCGGTACGGTGGCGCGGCCTTTGCCTATGTCGCCGGGGCCATCATGCGCGGTGAAGGTACGTATCTGTCGGATATCGACCTGGTTGTCGTCTTCGATCGCCTTGACTCGGCACGGCGGGAATCCTTCCTTGTCGATGGGGTGCCGGTCGAGGCATTCGTCCACGATCCAGAGACGCTGGCCTGGTTCGTCGATCAGGACATAGCACGGGGCCGCCCAAGCATTCTGAACATGATCGTCGAGGGATCGGTCATCGGTGCCCATCCGGATTCGGCGGAAGCTTTGCGCGCGGCTATATCCGCGCGTCTGGCCAGCGGTCCGCCACCGCTTTCGACATCGGCATTGAATGCTCTGCGTTACGAGATCACGGACGCGATCGACGACCTTCTGGGTGATCGGCGTGCAGAAGAAGTAATGGCGATCGGAGCCTTGCTCCATCCCAAGTTGGTCGAACTCGTCTTGCGGGGCAGGGGGCATTGGAATGGGGCTGGCAAATGGGCGCCCCGTCTTCTGGCGAAAATGGATACGGGCTTGGCGGGCAGGTTCGACACAGCCTTTCGCGCGCTGTTCGCCGAAGGCGATCCTGGCCTCGTGATCGCGTTGGCGGACGCGGAACTGGCACGCCATGGCGGTAGGCTCTTCGACGGCGATTGCCGAGAAGCACCCGCATCCTGGCGTATCGTCTGAAGGGCTCGCCAAATGAAAAGGGCGACCCCCGAAGGGGCCGCCCTTGACTTTAGCTCGCCAAGCGAACGGGTGCGGCAGGTTGCCCTGCCGCAGTCCGATTACTTGAGCTCGACGGTCGCGCCGGCTTCTTCGAGCTGCTTCTTGATCTTCTCGGCCTCGTCCTTGGCAATGCCTTCCTTGACGGGCTTCGGAGCGCCTTCGACCAGCGCCTTGGCTTCGGTCAGGCCCAGGCCGGTGATCGCGCGGACTTCCTTGATGACGTTGATCTTCTTGCCACCGTCGCCGGTGAGGATCACGTCGAATTCGGTCTTCTCTTCAGCGGCCGGAGCAGCAGCGCCGCCAGCAGCAGGAGCCGCGGCAACAGCAGCGGCGGCCGAGACGCCCCACTTCTCTTCGAGCATCTTCGAGAGCTCGGCGGCTTCGAGGACGGTCAGCTCGCTCAGCTGGTCAACCAGCGCGTTCAGGTCTGCCATGTTCTTATCTCCAATACGGGCCGGGTAAAATGGCCCGAGTGTGTCAGTTCAAATCGTCGTATTCGCCCGAAGATCAGGCGGCTTCCTTGTCCTTGTCGGCATAAGCCGCCAGGACGCGGGCGATCTGCGCCGCGGGAGCCTGGGTGATGGTGGCCAGCTTCGTCGCCGGAGCGACGATGAGACCAACCAGCTTCGCCCGGAGCTCGTCCAGCGAGGGCAGAGTCGCCAGCGCCTGCACGCCTGCGACATCAAGGACATTCGCACCCATCGATCCGCCGACGATCTCGAACTTGTCGGTCGTCTTGGCGAAGTCCACGGCCACCTTGGCGGCGGCCACGGGATCGATCGAGCTGGCAATGCCGACGGGACCCGTCAGCATGTCAGCGACACCGGCATAGTCGGTGCCCTGGGCTGCGATCTTGGCAAGCCGGTTCTTCGAGACCTTGTAGGTCGCGCCAGCTTCCCGCATCTTCGTGCGCAGGGCCGTCGACTGGGCGACGGTCATGCCGTGGTTGCGGGTGATGACCACCACGCCAACCTCGTTGAAGTTGCGGTTCAGTTCGGCGACGGCCTGGCTCTTTTGATCGCGATCCATGCCATTCTCCATGGTTGGAACGGCCGCGAACGACCATCCCGGTTGCTTGACCGGGGGGTGTGACCACCCCTCGGGGTGTCCAGCGATGGGGAATGGGCAACCGACGCGTGAGAAACGCGGGGCAGACCGGGCGGGACCAGCAAGTGGCACGACCGGCAAAATCCTTTTCCCCGTCTCGGCAGGAGATTAAGCCAGGGCATATTCCCCGGCACCTGCTGTCTTGGACGGAATCCGGTGGGGCAAGCCCATCGGATGCGGGCGCGCCTTCGCAGGATCGCGGGTGGGAGTCAAGGCCCGTGGCAAGATGAATGCGATGTCATGGTAAAGTCATTCTGCAGTCATGACCATGACGCGGAAATGAAGCCTGCATGACTTGGTTGGGAGGCAAAGCCCGGGCCACTGACCGCGCGTCCTGTCCCCGCGCGGCGCCGGGGGATTTTTCATGTCGGATATCAACAGCGTGGTCGCCTATGACGATGGCGACATCGATACCAACCGCTCGACCAATACGCATATGAGCGACCTGATCGCCACCCGGCTGTCGCGCCGCCAGACGCTGCGCCACGGGGTGTCGGCGATGACCACCGCGCTGTTCGGCGGCGCGCTGCTGGCCGGTTGCGATGACGAAACTCCGCAGGGCGTCACCGCGACGGCGGCGGGCAGCACCGCCAGCGTCGCGGCGGGCCGTCCGGTCACGCTGACCGGCACGGTGGGCTCGGGTCAGGTGGCCAATGTCAACTGGAGCCAGACGGCGGGTCCGTCGGTCACGTTGACCAATGCCAACCAGCTGGTCGCCTCGTTCCGCGCACCCGCCATCGCCACCGCGACGGAGCTGGCCTTCAAGCTGGAGATCACCAGCCGCGACGGTGTCGTCACCAACAACACGGTGACCATCACCGTCACGCCGATCACGCTCGACTTCACCGCCGTGCCGCACAGCCTGGCGGACGTGGTGACGGTGCCTGCGGGCTATAGCGTCAGCGTGCTGTACCGGCTGGGCGATCCCATCGCCTCGGGCGTCGCGGCCTATGCCAATAATGGCACCGACACGAACTTCGCGCAGCGTGCTGGCGATCATCATGACGGCATGAGCTATTTTGGGCTCGCGGCGTCGGGGACCAGCCCGGACCCGACCAACAGCACGCGCGGCCTGCTGGTCCTGAACCATGAGAATATCAGCGAGCAATATCTGCACGTGAACGGCCAGACGCCCGCCCCGCGCCCGGAGAGCGAGGCGATCAAGGAGATCGAGTGCCACGGCGTCTCGGTGATCGAGGTGACGCGGACCAACGGCGCGTGGAGCTATGTCCAGGCCTCGGGGCTGAACCGTCGTATCACCCCGAACACGCCGATGGCGTTCAGCGGGCCGGTCAAGGGCAATGGCTGGCTGAAGACCGCCTATTCGACCGATGGCACCGGCGGGCGCGGTACGATCAACAATTGCGCCAACGGCACGATGGCGTGGAACACCTATCTGACCAACGAGGAGAATTGGGCGGGCTATTTCCGTCGCAGCTCGGGCGATGCGGCGGTGCGTGCCACGACCAACGCGAAGCAGAATGCCTCGCTCGCCCGCTATGGCATCGGCGAAGGGCGCTCGGGCAATTACAGCTGGACGACGGTTACGCCATCGGATGCGTCGAGCACCGTCTTCCGCCGCTGGAACGCAACCGCCAATGCCGCGCTTGCCGCCGATGGCACCGCCGATTTCCGGAACGAGCCGTTCCAGTTCGGCTGGGTGGTCGAGATCGATCCGTTCAACCCGGCCTCGACCCCGCGCAAGCGCACCGCGCTGGGCCGCATGAACCATGAAGGCTGTCAGAGCGGCCGGATGATCGCGGGCGTCCGCCCGGCCTTCTACATGGGCGACGACGCGCAGAACGAATATATCTACAAATTCGTGTCGGCGACGCCGTGGAGCGCCTCGGACGCCAGCGCGACCGACCGTCTGGCGGTGGGCGACAAGTATCTGGACAACGGCACGCTCTATGTCGCCAAGTTCAATGCCGATGGCACGGGCATGTGGATGCCCCTGGTGTTCGGTCAGAACGGGCTGAATGCGTCGAACAGCGTCTATCCCTTCGCCGACCAGGCCGATGTCCTGATCAACACCCGTCTGGCAGGCGATGCGCTGGGCGCGACGAAGATGGACCGGCCCGAATGGACCGCCGTCAACCCGGCAACCGGTGAGATGTATTGCACCCTGACCAACAATGCCTCGCGCAAGCCGGTGGCGTCGGGCAGCAATACGGGTGTCGATGCGGCCAACCCGCGCTCCTATGTCGATGCGCCCTCGACCTCGGTCGGCAACCGCAACGGCCATATTATCCGCATCCGCGAGACAAACGACACGACCGAGGCGACCAGCTTCACCTGGGACGTCTATGCGTTCGGCGCGGGCGCGGACCTCGACCCGACCAACATCAATCTGTCGGGGCTGGACGCGACCAACGACTTCTCGTCGCCCGACGGCCTGTGGTTCAGCCTGCCGAGCAATGTCGCCGGGCAAGCGACGCCGGTGATGTGGATTCAGACCGATGACGGGGCGTTCACCGATGTCACCAACTGCATGATGCTGGCCGCGATCCCCGGCCGGGTCGGCGATGGCGGCACCCGTTCGGTGACCAGCAGCGCGGGCGGGGCGACCGCGACGGTCAACACCCGCATCGGCAAGGCGCCCGGCGTCACGCTGAAGCGCTTCCTGGTGGGGCCGAAGCAGTGCGAGATCACCGGCATCCACTCGACGCCGGACGGCACCTCGGTGTTCGTCAACATCCAGCATCCGGGCGAGGGCGCGAGCACCCCGTCGGCCCCGACCAGCAACTGGCCGGACAGCCAGTCGGGCAGTGCGGCGGCCACCGTCCGTCCGCGTTCGGCCACGATCGTCATCACCAAGAATGACGGCGGCGTGGTCGCGATCTGATCGCCTGATCGCATCGCAAGCCAAAGGGGGCGGGAAGGTGATTGCCTTCCCGCCCCCTTTGGCGTTCAAGGGCCCGCGAAAGGGAGTGGGCATGACGACGACACGGCGCGAGATACTGGCGGGTGCGACGGCGATCGGGCTGGGCACGGCTCTTCCGGCGGTGGCCCGAGTGCCGGGACGCGACCGGCTGATCGCGGGCACCTATGCCCATGAGGGCGGCAAGGGGCTGTACCCCATCGTCGACGGCCGTCTGGGCGCGCCGGTGCACGGGATCGTCAACGCATCCTATGGCGTCGGCAACGGACCGGGCGGGGCCTTTTACCTCCTGCGCGAAGAGACGCACGGGCGGGTGACCGGCTATGGTCCGGGCTGGAAGGTCCGGGGCGAGGCGTCGACCGGCGGCGCGGACCCGTGCCATGTCGCGCTCGACCGCAGCGCCGCCTGTCTGGCGGTCGCCAATTATTCGAGCGGATCGGTCGCCTTCTACCAGCTCGACCGCAAGACCGGCGCGCCGGGCCAGGCCAAGGTGTTCCAGCATCACGGCAACGGCCCCAATGCCGAGCGTCAGGCGGGGCCGCACGCGCATTGGGTGGGGTTCAGTCCCGACCGGCGCTGGCTGCACGCGGTCGATCTGGGGGCGGACGCGATCTTCGCCTATCGCTTCGATCCGGTCGCGCGGACGCTGGCCGAGCCGGTGGTGGGCTGGCAGGCCCCGGCGGGCGCGGGGCCCCGGCATATGGTCCGTCACCCGACCCTGCCACGCGCCTATGTCGCCTGCGAGTTGCAGACCCGGCTGTTCGTCCTCGATGCGCTGCCCGATGGCCGGTTCCGTGACGCAGGCGAGCAGGCGCTGGTGCCGGAGGGCGGTCCCGCCTCCTACGCCGCGCATATCGCGATCGATCGCGCGGGGCGGACGCTCTATGTCTCCAATCGCGGGGCGAACAGCATCACCGTCTTCGCGCTGGATGCGAAGGGCGAGCCCCGACTGGTGCAGCATGTCCCGACCGGCGGCCACTGGCCGCGCTTCTTCCTGTTGCGCGAGGGGCGGGCCGAGATGCTGGTCGCGAACGAGCGGTCGGGCACGGTCAACGCCTTCCACATCGGCAAGGACGGGCGGCTGACCGCGACCGGGCGGAGCATCGCCATTCCCGGCGTGGTGTTCCTGGCGGAGGTTTAAGGGGGCACCAAACCCGGCCAAGAACGCACCCCCTCCCGCAGGCGGGCGG